>CAZCOE010000001.1:0-2418 GCA_964500525.1 uncultured Clostridia bacterium
GTATACCCAGAACCGGGATGCAAGATTTGGTCTGGTCTTCTGTGATATCAATAACCTCAAGGAGGTCAACGATGAAAATGGCCACCTGGAGGGAGACGCATATATCGGTCACATCGCCCAGATATTGATGAGGGATATGCGTGGCGCAGAGAGCATCTACCGTATGGGCGGCGACGAGTTCCTGGCGGTGTATCGGGGCGCAGATGAGGCGGATATCCGGCAGCAAATCAGCCAGGTTCATAAGGACTGCGACGCCATGTCCAAGCAGGTTCCCTATAGGATGGGTCTGGCCATTGGCTACGCCATGTCAGGGAAGGAATACGCTACTTTGCGCAGCGTGCTGCGTATTGCCGATTATTACATGTATAAGAACAAGGCCAGTATGAAGCAAGAGGCTGCCTTCCTGTCCGCAGATGGTCAACAGCTCAATTTGACAGGCCTGACCGACCGCATTTTCGACGTGTTTGCCGATACAGGCGACCGAAACTACCTGACACTGACCAATCTGTCCACCAATGTTTCCCGCTGGTCCAAGTCGGCGGTGGATTATTTCGGACTGCCCAATGAATTCATTTTTGACGGCGCCAGTATTTGGCTGGACAATATACACCCGGACGACCGTGCCGACTATTTGGCGGACATTAGCGCTGTGATCAGCGGAACTAAAAAGGATCATGATATCGAATACCACGTTCGCAATAAACAGGGCGAATATGTGCTCTGCACCTGTCGGGGCAGAGTTTTGAAGGGCAAGGACGGAGCTCCCGATTTGTTTGCTGCTACTATTGTCAATCACGGGATTGCGGAGAACGTGGACCCTGTTACCGGACTCCGGAACGAGCGGGCCTTGGTCTCTTATGTAGAGTCACTGATTCAGAATCATACCAGGGCATCCTTCCTGCAGGTCAGGCTCTGCTCCTTTGGCAGAGTAAATCTGCTGTATGGATACAAAAGCGGAGATCAGATACTGAATCAATTGGCCCAGATTTTCAAGCGGACAGTAGGTCAAGGGGGAGAGGTGTTCCGAACCACCGGCACCAGGTTCTTACTGTGCCTGCCGGGAATGGAAGCGGAGGATGTCTCCAAGCTCTATAAGAAATTGCAAAATGCTGCACGCTACGAGATTAATATGGACTCCATCGCCATTCCACTGCGCTTGGCCGGCGGATCTTATACAATTGATGAACGCTTTACAGGCAACGTTGCCACCGTGCGGAACAATCTGACAAGTATGGCGGAGCGCTCAGAGCTGGAGTATCATGGCAGGCTCATTTCCTACAATGATTCTTTGTTGTATGGGGCAGCGGAGAACTTCCAGATGCTGGCTGCTATTCATCAGGATGCAGTGACGGAGCGCAAAGGCTTCCGTCTGGAGTATCAGCCCATTCTCCGTATGGATACCGGTGAGGTTATCGGAGCAGAGGCCCTGCTGCGTTGGCAGGATCAGCAGTTCGGCATGGTGAGACCGGGACGGTTTGTACCCTGGCTGGAAAATGACCCCTGCTTCTATCAGGTAGGACGCTGGATTCTCCAGAAGGCCCTAATGGACGCCCGGGAAATGTTCGCAATCCTGCCGAGTTTTGTAGTCAATGTGAACATCACAGTGCTCCAATTGGAGGACGAGAGGTTCAACGCCATGGTGCTGGAGGCCCTGCGGGAGAGCGACTTCCCGCCACAGCAGCTGTGTCTGGAACTGACGGAGCGCTGTCGCGAACTGGATGAAGACTTCCTCAGGTCGCAGATTGAGTTCTTCCACAAACACGGTATTCGTGTTGCCCTGGACGATGTGGGAACCGGCTTCTCATCACTGAGTATGCTGCTGAATCTGCCTGTGGATGAGATTAAGCTGGATCAGTCCTTTATCACGGATATACTCACTCGAGAAGCTAATCAGGCCTTTGTCAGTGCCATCGTCGATGCAACCCAGCGCATGGGCTACAGCAGCTGCCTGGAGGGAATAGAGGACCGGGAGACCTACGAATACCTTAAGGGGCTTGGAGCCACCTGCTGTCAGGGTTACTACTTCTCACGGCCATTGGCTATAAGGGACCTGAAGGCCTACCTGATGGAGAACAAGGGCAGGCGAAGCTATGCTGCGCAGTGAATAGTGAAGAGTTACTGGTACTTTTGACCGCCCAAAAGTACCGGAAAAGGCGCCGCTCCCGGCGAAGCATAGATGCTTAGCAGTGAATAGTTAATGGATATACAGATCCACTACCATATAAGCCGCATACTCCTGTTGTCAGGTATCGGCAAACTGAACCGACGCAATATGTTAGGGTGTTTACAGGGGGTAACAAAACGGGTAAATGGTTAATGAAGTATTCTGATATTCAAGGATTAACCCCCTCACAAATCCAAGGTAAATTTGCATTACCAAAGACTCCAACACACTATTGTTTCGTGACTGTGCCAACA
>CAZCOE010000002.1:0-16228 GCA_964500525.1 uncultured Clostridia bacterium
GTTCCCCGGCGAAGCAAGCTGTGCTTTGCTTCGCAGTGAATAGTGTAGAGTGATGAGTGAAGAGTTGTGGAGACCATGTTCCAGTGATCGAATATATCAGTGAATAGTGAATGGTGATGGGTGAAAAGTTCTGGTCCCCATGATCCTTTGATCGATTAAATAGGTACATTTTTTCGGCTTAATCGGTAATCTTGGCTTTGGATGTTTTGATGGAAGAGACTAACAGCTTTTCGATTTCGGAGCATAATCCTGACAGTCTGAGATTGTCCTCATCCGATATGAAACCGGTATCGTATAGCAACTCAATCCAGTAGAATGACTCGGAGCACTCCTTCAGAGCAATAGTGAGCTTTGTCACAAAATCCTTCATGCTTTGGGCATACTTGGCCTCGTGAATGTTGGCACCAATGGATGTTCCTGACCTGATAACCTGGCTGATGATGGAAAAGTCCACACTGGTTTCCCTCATCTTTTTGCTTAAGAAAATAGTTTGTCTGGCATACTCTTTCGCCTTGTCCCTCAAAATGCTGTTCATAATTGATAATTCCTTTCTGTCACATGTTGGTAGTAAAGGAATTCTACAACATTTTTCCCAGCAGGAAGGGCGCCAGAGTAAGCCATCGGCTGAAAAGCATTGAAGCGCAAGGCTTATGGGCCATATAAAAAAGTAATGGCATTTATTTTGCAATGTCGTGTTGCATTCATTTTTGCCGAATAACGTAGAATGCGTAACATAATCGATCATTGGAACATGGGGACCAGAACTTTTCACGAATCACTCTTCACTCTTCACCATTCACTATTCACTGCGAAGCGCAGCGAAGCCTCGCTTCGCCGGGGAGCATGGCGTCCACAACTCATCACTCTTCACCATTCACTATTCACTGCGAAGCAAAGCTTCGCCGTGAGCGGCGCCTTTTCCGGTACTTTGGGGCGGTCAAAAGTACCAGAAATTCACTCTTCACTCTTCACTCATCACTCTTCACTGAAAACTGTCCCCACTGATCATACAGTTCATTGATTTTCTCCTGGAGCTGATTATACTCCCTATAGAGCTCCGGATCGGTTGTGGTGGCGAACATTTCCTCAAGTTCTGTTGCCCGGGCCTCCAGGGCCATTATTTCCTTCTCGTAGTTAATAACCTGCTTGGTTGCCTTCTTGGCCTCCTGCTTGGCACGCTTCTTGTTTTGCAGCTCCAGCTGCTCCCTGCGCAGGCGCTCTGCCTCGGCTCGGGTCTCCTCTTCCTCCACCAATTCCCGATACTCAGAGTATGAGCCCTCGAAAATCCGCAGGCGACCTCCCTCCAAATCGAATATTCTGTCCACCGTATTCTCCAGCAGCATTCTGTCGTGGGTGATCAATATGAGGGTTCCGTTATATTGGGAAATGGCCTGCTCCAATGCGTCTCTGGCGTCTATGTCCAGGTGGTTCGTGGGCTCGTCAAAAAACAGGCAGTCCTTCTGTTCCAACAGCAGCTCTGACAGGTATAGACGGGCCCTCTCTCCTCCGCTGAGACTCCTGAGCTGTTTGGCACATTCATTGCCCCGGAACATGAACTTGCCTGCATACAGCAGGGCCTCCTTTTCCGTCATGCCATGCTTGTCCTCAAACAGTTCCAAAATGGAAATGTCCTCGTTTTCGAAGGATACCTCCTGGCGCACCACTCCGTAGTTTACCCAGTCTCCCATGCGGACGATGCCGCTGTATGCGGTGTCCTGGCCGGTCAGTATTCGGAGCAGAGTGGTCTTGCCGCAGCCGTTGGGGCCTATGATTCCTATTCTCTGGCCTCCAAGAATTTCAAATGAGATGTCCTCCAGTATTTTGCGATCTCCATAGGACTTGGTCAGATGCTCTGCCTTGACAATTTCTCTGGATATGAATCTGGCGTCCTCGAAGTCAATCTTCAGGTGCTGATGGGATCTTATATTGTTGTCCAGCAGGGTCTCTGTAACATTCTTCCTGTACTGTTCCCTCAATCTGTCCGCCACCTTGAGCCGGCTGTTTGCAGATGAGATTTTGCGCATAGCCTTGAGCCGTACAGCCAATTCCTCCTGTCTGCGGGTCTCCTCTTTGAGCCTGGCTCCCTCCTTGGCAGCATATTCTGCTATCATTCTCTTGGACGATAGGTAGTTTGAATATGTGCATCGCTTGAACTTAAGATGGGCGTACTCCAGTTCCCCTATGGCTGTGGCTGTCTTTTCCAGGAAATACCTGTCGTGGGACACAAACAGAACTGCCCCCGGGAAGCCCATCAGGTACTTTTCCAGCCATTCCATGGCGCGGATATCCAGGTGGTTGGTTGGCTCGTCCAAAATCAGCAGGTCAGGCTCCTGGAGCAGGGCTCTGGCAAGGGCGACCCTCATCTTCTCCCCGCCGCTGAGCAGGTTGACCGGCACATCCATTGACTCGGGCTTCAGTCCAAGACCCATGAGAATCATGCGGATCTTGGACTCAGAAATGTACCCCTCCAGTCTTTCGTATTTGTCCACCAAGGTGGCATATTTGTTCAATATGTCGTTGTAGTCAGGAGCATCGGTATCCCTCATCATGTCCGCCAGCTGGGCTATCCGCCTCTCCATAGCTGCGGTTTCTTCACTGTACAGGGCATTGCAGATTCCCTCGTCTGTCTCGAAGCATAGATCTGCCAGGTTCTGGGACAAATATCCCACCTTAAGGCCTCTGCCCAGGGTTACTTTGCCATAATCTGGCTGAACCTTGCCTGTTATTATCTTGATCAATGTGGATTTGCCTGATCCGTTGGAACCGATCAATGCCATTCTATCACCTGCCTCAAGGACAAATGATACGTCGTTGAGTATTTGTTTGGTGTCGTAGTGCTTGCTGACCTGATTCACCACCAATATGCTCACGGAAATATTTCCTCCAGAATCTGCAAAATGTTATTGAGTGCGTTAATTTGGGTGAGACTCAATTGAGTCCCCCGCAGATATTCTCTATATATTGTCTGGGTCAGCTTTTCGCAATAGATTCTGCACCTTTGGGCAGTCCTATCCCCTTCTGCAGGGGATTTTATGGAAACTATGCCGGCCATAGCTGAGGCAACGGTCTCAGAGGGTTCCTGCCCCCTCATTGTCTCCAATTTATCTCTTGTATAGCGAATCATAAATGGCAGGCCCATTCCGTCGACTCCGGACAAACCCCTGCAGGGAGCGACGCCATCAAATAATTCTCTCACCACATCCGGGCTGCTGAGAAGCTGCGTAAGCATATTGTGCCATGTGCCCGATGGAATTACCTCAATAATGCCTCCGGGAGTAACAGACACTGTCTCCACTCTGGGGTCCGCTGCAATGGCATCTATCCTGCGTGCAGCCATTTCCCTGGCCTCATCCTCGTCCCCTCTGGCCTGACGCAGCATGGCAGAAGAGCACAAAACCGGCTGTTCTCCATGCATATGCAGATGAAATGCTATTCTCTCGAAGGTCAAAAGGGATTCAATGGTCATCGTATTAATACTTGCGCTGCTTATAGCTGAATTTGTCGAAGGCCAGATCAATGAGTTTGTCTACCAATGCTCCAAAGGAGAGTCCCTCCTGGGCCCACAGCTTGGCATACATGCTGATAGTGGTAAATCCTGGCAAAGTGTTCAGCTCGTTGAACTTGATTTTGCCTGTGGATTTGTCGCAGAAGAAGTCGATTCTGGCCAGTCCGCTGCAATCCATAACCTTGTATACCTCAATGGCATATTCTCTGATTTTCTGTGCCAGAACTGGATTCAGATCTGCGGGAATGCAGATAACCGAGTCGTCTCCTCTGTTATATTTGGCATCATAGTCGTAGAAATCGTTGCACGGCACCACCTCGCCCACGCCGGAAGCCTGGGGATTGTCATTTCCCAGCACAGCACATTCGATTTCGCTGCCCCTTACGAACTCTTCCACAATTGCCTTGGAATCATAGATTAAGGCCTTGTTCAGGGCATCTACCAATGATTTTCTGCTATTGGCCTTGGAAATGCCTACCGAGGATCCGGCATTTGCAGGCTTCACAAAGCATGGAAAGTTCAGCATACCCACAATCTTATCACAGATAGCATCTGTGTCACCGGCCATGTCTTCTCTCCTTACCTGGCAGAACTTGCACTGAGGCACATTGGTGGTCGATACAATTTTCTTGGTATATAACTTATCCATGCTGGCTGCCGAACTAAGTACTCCACATCCTACATATGGAATGTTCAGCATCTCAAACAGTCCCTGGATAGTTCCATCCTCTCCGTTGGGGCCGTGGAGCACAGGGAAAATCACATCGATGGCGCCCTCACGGCACATGCTGACAAACTGCCCCAGTCCATGGACGTCCGCCTTATTCTGCCACTTGCCATCTGTGATGTTTTCATCCTCGCCCTGATACAGAAGCCAATCTCCGGACTTGTTAATGCCAAACCTGACCGGAGTGTACTTGGATCTATCCAGATTGTTAAGCACCGCCTGTGCAGATCTGCATGACACCTCATGCTCCTGGGATTGTCCGCCAAATATAACAGCCACTGTCTTCATATATAATGCCTCCGCCTTATTTACATGGATTTTATTCTAATTGTTTGGACTTGATGTGTAAAGAGAGATTCCTTAAATAGTGCTTTGCATTATCGGCATTCACTCATGGTTTTTGCCAAAAGAAAAAACGACAATCCTCTCTCGAAGATTGTCGTCCCATTGGTGCGCCTGTGGCGATTCGAACGCCAGACCTACTGCTTAGAAGGCAGTTGCTCTATCCAGCTGAGCTACAGGTGCGCAACGGCGCTATTATAAACCAGTAATCCTGATTTGTAAATATGGAGATTTGTATTTTGCTCACAATTTGTAGAAGAGTTTGTAAAAGTTCTACAGCAGTCCTCTGTCCCTCAACATACCATAGAGCATGCTGGAAGGCAGCCCCATTACAGTATGGTAGTTTCCCTTAATCTCCTTGATGTACCTGGCGCCGATTCCCTGTATGCCATAGCTGCCGGCCTTGTCCATAGGTTCTCCTGTGGAAACATACCAATCTATTTCCTCCGGGCTCATAGTCGCAAACGTAACCTCTGCCCGGTCCACACAGCTGATACTCTCCATTGTGGAGGCGAAGGTAATTGCCAATCCGGTATAGACCCTATGGGTGTTTCCGGACAGCATGGACAGTGTGTCTATGGCATCCTGTATATCCGCAGGCTTCCCCAGCACAATGTCTCCGGACTTTCCGGGCATAGTGACTACTGTGTCACAGGAAATAACCACTACATCCCTTCCCTTAAGCACATTTGCAACAGCCTTGCCCTTGGAAACGGCGTTATACTTGACCAAATCCTCCGGTGACAAGTCGGCAGGTGTGGTGCTTTCATCATAGTCGGACACCTGTACAGTATACTTTATACCGATTGCATCCAATATTTCTCTCCTCCGAGGCGACGCGGAGGCCAATATAAATTCACTCATAATGTTAAAAAGGCTCCCATCCTGTCTGAATGAGAGCCAAAAGTTCAGAATAGATTACTTTTTCTTCTTGATAACCAACACGATAGCTGCCACAAGTGCAACTGCAATAACTACAGCAACAACAATCCAGACGATGGTTGTGGTGTCAATGCCGCTGTCCTCTTGCTCAGTAGTGCTGCTGCCGCCATTGTTGGTGGCCTCAGGTGTAGGAGCTGTGGAAGGCTCGGGAGTGCTTGTTTCCTCAACCACAGGCACTGCAGATGCAGGATCCTCCATATACTTCTCGTGCTCAGACTCAGAGCCAAAGAAAACATTGTCGATATAGAACGAAGCATCCCTTTCACCATCAACGGTTACGCCATAGAACCCAATATAGGAGATGCTGTTGATGTCCACGTTGTCCTGATGGTCAAGGGTTTCTCCCCAATACTCGTACAGTGAGAGCCATGTGCCCTCCTCCTCGTTAACCAAAACGTCTATGGAAAGAATCTCTTCCTGGTTCTTGTCAAGGCCCTTGATTGTAACTGTGTCCACGTTGCAGTCTGCAGGGAAATAGAAGTACAGATCGAACTTGCTCTCGTCCTCAATATCAAACTCCCGTACATTCAAAAATGCCTTGAACTCCAGAACGTAGGCAGCCTCTGCCTCTGCGTCACCGGAAAAATAGTACTTGGGTGCGGAAATCTTTGCGGAATAATTGCCGAACTTGACGATATCGCTCTCCACAGATATCCTGGTTTTTCGATAGTATTGGCTGCCCACTGTTGCACTGTTGTGACTTACCTGATCCTCAAAGCCAATGATAGTTGCGCCAAAAGCCGTTGCAGAAATGGAAACTGACATCAATAAAACCAGCAATACTGCCAAAATTTTCTTCATCTTATCCTCCAAAAAAACGAGGGCGTAATAACGCCCTCAAACTAATCAGACTATATTACTTCTTTTTCTTAGCAACTACGACAACAACTACAGCAGCTACTACTGCAACAGCTACTACTGCTCCGACGATAACCCAAATTGTGGTGTTGTTGGGTTGCTCCTCATTGCCGCCGGCAGGTTCGGTTGGTGCAGGAGTGGCGGTCGGTGCGTTGGGATCAGGTGTTGCGGTGGGTTCAACAACAGGAATGTCAACCTTCTCACCACCGGATAAAGCTGTTTCATGTTCAGCTTCTGTGCCAAAGTAGAAGTTGTCTACATAGAAGTATGCATCCTCTGTATTGTCAACAGTGTCGCACTCGATGATGAAATATGCAGGGAAAATGCCCTCGTTGTCTGCATAGTCCTGATAGTACAGGTACTGATAAACTTCGCTAAGGGAAACCCAGGTATCCCACTCATCAGGAGTGTACTCGCCGAATGCAAAATAATCCCAGGAGTCATCACATATGTAGAATACGACACGACTTACATTGCCATCCTCGGGGATATACAGATCACAGTCAAATACCATTTCGGGTTTAACAAAAGCAAGGTAGCTCTTGTCGCACCAGAAACCGAACTGTGCGAACTCCTCCTCACCTGCAGGAGCAGTAATCTTCATGGATTTGGAGCCGCTCTTTGCCTGCTCGGAGCTAAGCTCAGCTGTTACGTGACGGAGAGTACAATCTGTGTACCAGTGCTCCTGCCACATGGTTGCGTTCTTAGGCTTCTCAAAGCCGTACAGTGTATAGCCAAATGCTGTGGATGAAACCATGACAATCATGGAAACAACCAGTAAAATAGATAAAAACTTCTTCATGTTTCCTCCCGATAAACCCTTTCAGGCATAATATTAAAGATAGTATAAAGCATTTTTCACTAAAATGAAATACTTCACTCCCCGTTTTCAAAGCATTTTTTGAGAAAAACGTCCAAATAAGCCCTGACTCCATCCGGGTCCACCATATATGAAACCCCATGGCCGGCCCCTGGAACTACCTTGAGAAACTTCTCTCCCGAGGCAGCATTATAGTTCTCAACAGACATGGATGTGGGAACAAATCGGTCTTCTCCTCCATGGATTATTGCAATTGGCAGATTAGTCCTGCTGAGTGTCTCCCGTGTATCGCAGCCCTTGATATCAAATCCTGCAAAGATCCGGCAATACATGCCAAATACGTTCAGCAGCGGGAATGCAGGTAGTTTCATAGATCTCCGGGAGACGTGTCTGAGCTGTTCATATGGAGATGTAAATCCGCAATCTGCCAGGATGCCCACCACATTATCCGGCAGTTCCAGCCCTGCTGCCATCATAACTGTGGACGCTCCCATGGATATACCCTCAAGCACTATCCTGATGTTGTCACTTCCAAAGCGATGGTTCAGATATTTCACCCATTCAAGACAGTCGTATCGCTCCTTGATGCCAAGACAGGTGTATTTGCCCTGGCTCATTCCCCGGCTTCTCTGATCCACCAAGAGCACGTTATAGCCCTGTTTCACGTAGTATTCAACGATAACTGCGCCATCGTTAAAGCCGGTGCTCTTCCAGCCATGCATAAACAGGATAAAGTTGTGGGGATTGGCAGGGTTCGTATACATTCTGCCCTTCAAGGTCAGACCATCGTAGGAACTGATACTGACTATTTCCTGCCTCTGGGGACAGTTGAGATAGTCGATTGAGGCCTTAATCATGTCATAGTACTTGCACCAGGCCGTACCCTCAGGAGGCATACCCTCAGACAGATCCACTGTGATACCCCTGCGCCCAATAACATTAATAAACAGGTAGGCGCCTATGGCTGCTACAGCAACTGCAGCAGCTCCGATAAGGGATAATGTTATCCAGAGCACAATCATGTCTTGATGTTATACACTACTCTGGTGTCAGACAGTGAGTCGTGGAAGCAGCGTCTCTCGATATCGAAACCGCCTACAATATAGCCAATGCACAGGATGGACGACAGATATCTGCCAATGGTTTCTCTGAAGAGAATATCCAGGAATTTACCCTTTTTGCTAAGTGTTATAACCTTGATGTTCATGAGCCTCTTGCCCAGTGTGGCGCCTGTGAAATATGTAAGCAGCACAAAGTACAGTGTGGCTCCCACATATGCAACGATGTCATATAGGCTGAAGGTAAACAGCAGATGCTGGGCAGGGTCAATCAATCCCGTTGCACTGATAATAAGCGGCATTAGCCTGAATAGTAATCCCACCAGGGCCGCCAGCAAACTGTCCACGCAAAATGCAACCATACGGGGGAAGAATCCAGCGTAGTTTCTGTTGGTCTGCTCCATGAGCTCGGACTCATTTACAGCCTCCCGGGCAGGTGCCTGAGTGGTCTGTTCTGCAGCAGGAGTCGCGGCCGGAGCGTTGGCAGCCTGCTCTGGGGCAGGTTCCACAGCCGAAGTGTTGGCGGGTTCCTCTGAAACGGGCTCTTCTGCCGGGGCCTGGACGGCCTCTTCTGCTGCGGGTTCCTCTGCAGCTGTAGCCTCGGGGATTTCCGTCTCCACGGACTCTGCGGCAGCTGTAGCCTCGGGGATCTCTGTCTCCACGGGTTCCGCGGCATTTACCGCTCCTGTCTCACTATTATCCGGGCAGTTTCCCTCAGTCTGGGTCTCCGGCATTGCCTGAGAAAGCTCCTCCTGGGGTATCTCATTGTCATTTCTCAT
Source organism: uncultured Clostridia bacterium (assembly GCA_964500525.1). Classification (GTDB taxonomy): domain Bacteria; phylum Bacillota; class Clostridia; order RGIG7378; family RGIG7378; genus RGIG7378. Next base: position 9,032 of record CAZCOE010000002.1, read on the forward strand.
ATTGTCATTGTCTAAGGTAGACATACATGGGCACCCCGCTTTCTAAAGATTTGATCCATTCCAGTGTGTATTGGGACTCAGACTTTGGCGTCAGAGTCTCAGATGCAAGGCCAAGGAAGCTAAGCAGCGGATTGCTTGCATAGTTGTTAAGGTCTGCCACATCTGCAATCTCATTCATGCTGGCGTAGAATTCGTCAGCAGTGCATATACCATCGATCATGTTCAGATTAAGGGCCTGAGTGGCTGTATAGATGCGGCCGTCTCCAATAGCCCTGACTGTAGCCTCATCCATGCCCCGTCCTGCAGCAATTATGTTCACGAACTGGCTGTAGCTCTCATCTACAATTGCCTGATAGATAGCCTTCTGTTCCTCGGTCATAGGTTCCTCCGGGGAGCCGATGGTTTTGTTGGGTCCGCTGGCTATGCTGATTGAATCCACACCGATCTTGTCCAACAGTTCGGAGTAGTTATATGTAGTGATGATAACGCCAATAGATCCTGTGGTGGTGTTCCGGTTTGCATAAATTTCGTCTGCGGCCATAGCCAGATAGTATGCACCGGAGCAGGCATAGCTGCGGAAATACGCATAAATGGGCTTCTCCGTAACTGCCTTGAACTCCATAAGCTTCAGATACAGTTCGTCTGTCTCATAGACCGTTCCTCCGGGGCTGTCCACGTCCAGAATGATGCCCTGACAGTTATCGTCGGTCATCAGAATGTCCACCAGATCAAGGTAGTAATTATGGTCGTATGCAGCGCCGCCGCTCAGATAATCCGCAGTTGTACTTGGCTGAATGGTGCCGTGAATTGCAATCATTGCCATGTATTTGCCGGATGGCAGTGTCAATTTGCCCTCTGTGATCTGGGCTAACATGTCTATGGTCCTGGATGCGTTATACTCGTTAACGCCCCTCCAGCTCATTACGCTGACAACTCCAGTCAGCACAAACAGGGCCACTGCAACCACCAGGCTGATAATTTGTTTTGTCTTCATTGTTGTCCCTCCCAACGCTGTGGAACATTTTGCAGAACAATGGTGCAAAATGTCTTGTATTCTCTTATCTTACACTATTATGTTGACATTCTCAACCGGGTCAAGGCGACCCAGTACCAAGTACCTAGTGAATAGTGAATAGTGAATAGTGGGAACTCAGGTGGCTATGCTCCCATGGTCTTTTCGCTGCGAAGCTATGCTTCGCTTCCCTTGACATAACGTTTCGAAAATTATACTCTAATTTAATGCGATTGCGAGAATAATTATACCCGGAGAGAAAGCATATACTGCCACGCTGTATATCGAGGCAGTCTGCCGCTAAAAAAATAAAGAAATAATGTAATTCAATGATTTTTTTGTTAATAAACAATTAAACATCCCGTGTATAATTGTTTGAAATCGTTAGGAGTTTGCTGATATGGATAGGGAGCATAATAAGCTATACAACATGTGCCGTCGACTGGGCAAATTTGCTGTATCCTCTGCGCTGTCTGCTATTGTGGACATCGTTCTGTATTCTGTGCTCTATCATTTTGCATTCCAGAGGCTGCAGCCGGCTTTGCACACACTGTTGGCAGTTTCCATTGCCAGAATCTGCTCCTCTGTGGTCAACTATGCGTGCAATTCCAAGTTTGTATTTCGCATTAACAACTCTTTTGCTCTGTTAAAGTACTATATCTTGTGGTTCTTCCAACTGGCATCTTCATTCCTGTTGGCCCACCTGACGGCTAACGTATGGGATCTGAACCCCACATTTTCAAAGGTGTTTTGCGACTTGATTCTGGCAATTCTCAGCTACCAGATACAGAGGCACTGGGTCTTTAGGCCAATAGACGCCATAAACGGTCCCCTGGTGTGCCTGGTCAGATTTTTCGCCAAGCTGTTTGTGCCTAAAAAATACAAGTCGTTGCAGACTCCCCGCACCGAACCCTGCATCTACGTATGTCGCCATCTGAATATGCATGGTCCCTACACCACCCTGATTTGGATGAAGCCCCAGGCCCATCCCATGGTTTTGGATTGTTTTTTCAACTATGACACCTGCTACAGGCAGTACAGGGACTATTCCTTCCCCAACAGATACAAGCTGCCCAAGTTCCTGATCTGCACTGTTGCCAAGATTGCCTCTCTCATAGTGGTTCCGGTTATCCGCAGTCTCCATGCCATTCCTGTGTTCAGAGGCGGAACCAAGGCCATAACCACACTTAAGGACAGCCAGATAATGCTGGACAAAGGGCACAGTATAATAGTCTACCCGGACGTGGATTACGCTGCCCGGGGAGATGGAGATGAGGATATTTACGATGGATTTTTGTATATTGATTCCCTGTATTATAGGAAGAACGGCAAACATCTGGACTTCGTTCCTCTGGTTATAGACGAACATAACAGGACTATCCGCCAAATGGACCCTGTGCAGTTTGAAACCCGGGACTTCTCATCGGAGCGCGGGGCAGTTGCTGCCAAAATTGCTGCAGCTATATTCGATTCTCACTAATTCTGTTTGCGTACTATTGTATATTCATTCCCCGGACGGTACATTGGGCATCCGCTGTACCGGCCTGTGATGAACAGACCTGCCTCGTCCTGATCCATTTCATCATAGCAGTCACAATAGTATTCATCCGTCTCCATATCGTAGGAGTAATTGATGCAATCCTCACAATTTGACTTTCCCATATATATTCCTCTCCAAGATATCTTCCGCTGACTAACCAATGCAGATAGGTTTCCCTATCCATACAGCCCCGGACATAGGCGAATGGCCCACGTCCTCTGTGGCTGCCACCGGCAAATCCGGGTTATCTGCTTCACTTAAAACCATATCCAAAACAGCCTCTCGTCCTATGGTTCTGTCCGCCTCACTAAAGGTGCCCAGTGCCAGACCTTTGATTTTGTGGAAGGCGCCCTGGAGCCTCAATTGTGTCAGCATGGAGCGCAGCTGCTTTTCATCACCGCTCCGGCTCTCCAGCAGCAGCACCTTGCCGGTCATGTGGGGCATAAACTCCGTGCCTGACAATTTGAGCAGGCAACGCAGGTTCCCTCCTATGAGCACACCTTCCATATTTCGTCCCCGCAGCATTCTCCAGGTTACATGGAAAAGCTCATGTCCATTCCCTGATAGAGCCTGGGACAGGCGCTGCAGCTGGGTACCGCTCCGGTCCCATATTGCATTTTTAACCTGGTACAGTACCGAGGGCAAACCTGTTTTTGCATAGATTCCGTTTATGACCGTGGTCAGGTCGCTATATCCCCACAGGGTCTTGGGGCTGCCGGCTATGACATCGTAGTCCAGATGTTCCAGCACCCCCGGTGCCAGATTGCCTCCGGATATGTCAAATATGGCCTGCACACACCGATTTGTATACATGTTCATCAAGGCTGCAGCCTTGGCCTCATAGGAGGCATCAGGGTCATACATCACCGGGCTCTCCACTGTTTCAAGACCGATGGAATACAGCAGTTCCCTTAGCTGTTGATTTTCATCTCTGTCTTGGGTTCTAAGCGGGTCTGAACATGCCACCAACCCCACCTTGCCTGGAATCAGGCTGGGATAATCCAAATCCATAGGCGTATTACTTCACCTCAACCAGTTCGTACTCTCTGGACCCTACGCCTAACTCTGCAGCAGCCTCTATGGTGTGAACGCCGTTTCGGGACTCAATGCGTTCCAGCAAGTGTCCCTGTCCCGGATCCTCCACTGCAGCATATACCAGGTCAATGCATGCCTGGTCAATGGCTACAGGGTCTGTGGAGATCAATACTCCGATGTCTGCCATGCAGGGATCCTCAGCAACTGCACAGCAATCGCAGTCCACGGACATGTTGGCCATAACATTTATATAGACAGCATCACCGCTGAAATACTCCACTACGGAGAAGGCAGCATCTGCCATGGACTCCAGGAATGCATCATGCTCAGCAGTCCATATCTTGTCGGGTTCCCCGGCGCCGTGAATATATGCCTTGCCATATGCGGAACCGATACCGATAGACAGTTGCTTAAGGGCTCCGCCGTAACCGCCCATGGGATGTCCCTTGAAATGGGACAAAACCAGCAAAGAGTCGTAATTTGTGAGATGACTGCCTACGAAGTTGCGCTTGATGCGCTTGCCCTCGGGAATGTCCAGCACCAAATCTGGGGACTCCTCATCCATAATGTCCACATCAAACCTGTCACACCAGCCGTGGCTGCGCATGGTCTCCCAGTGTTTTTCAGTAGAATCCCTGCTGCCCTCATATGCTGCATTGCACTCCACAACAGTGCCTCCCACGTAATTAACAACCGGCTCCCAGAACTCAGGCCTGAGAAAGTTCTGATTGCCCTTCTCGCCGGAATGGACCTTGATGGCCACTTTGCCCGGCAATTCCTTGCCCAGCAATTGATACATCTTAAGCACCTGATCGGGTGTGATTTGTCTCGAAAAATAAACCTTGGATTTCATATTTCCTCCTCTATCTCTAAAGAAAAACGAGCGCCGTTACACGCCCGTCAGTCTGCCAAAACATGTGACGCTAAGGATATTATCCAACTCTGACACAGGGTGTCAATGGGATATAGCCTGTTATCAGATCTCAGCCATCCACAATCCGTGAAGATTGCAATACGCATATGCGGCCAGAGGCTTCTCGTCTGCAAGTGCAAATGTGGCAACAGGTGTCTCTCCGGGATTCAGGCACTTGCGATGTCCGCCCTTGTCTGTCTGCAGATATACCCACTCTATGCTGTGCTCCTCTGTCATGGGGTGCAGCACTGAACCAACCTCTACCTTGACCAGGTCTCCCTCCACAGAAACCACCGGAATATGCTTCTCACGGCTGGCCTCTACAACTCCGGCCTCCAGCTGCTTCATCTTAGCGCCGCAGCACATCATAGGAACGCCGGATGAATGGATCATACCTACGATATTTCCACAATGCTCGCAATAGTAAAATTTGTTGTTAAACATAGTTTTCCCTCCTGATTTGCTTTGATATACATAATGGTATCACATTATATCCGATTTGAATATGGGACAATGTCCTATTTCTGCACCCTCCTGACCGAGCTCCCCAGCTCAGCCATCAGCTGCTCCCCGGACTTGATCAACATCTCATCGTAGAAGTATACATCAAAGTCAGCCGGAGTGTAGTCCTTGCCGGTGCTGCGGTGCATCAGCTCAGCCTGATACTTCCCCAGTTCATGCATTCCCAAAAATGTGGTCAGGCAGGCGTGGCGTCTGGCATCCATATCCTTGGTCTTGACTTTGAATGATCCATCACTCTTCTCCGTAACCTGTATATCTTCAAGAGCCATGGGGAGAAATTCATTCATCAGATGGAATGCGTTCCAACGGGCATGTTCCTGGGCCAGCAATGCGCTGCGTTTGCTCCTGGCAAAGTACTCCTGATACTGGTAATCCCGATCCTCACGGCCATATTCCAGGCTGATAAGGCCTGCTCCCTCTGCCCTATGGTCATTTACAAATGTAAGCCCAAGCAAATTCAGCTTTAGCTTAAAATTCATGGCGGCATGTATGTTGGAACTCATGGCGAAGCAGCTCAGGCCGCACCATTCACGGCGGGCAATCTCCTCTATCTGTTCCTTGGAACCGGGGCACTTCCCGGAGGCAGTCAGGCTGCTCTCCACGTATACTTGATTTACCTTCTGAGCTATGAAATCCAGGCTGTCGTTGACTATAACACTGTGGTTATATATATTGCCGAAGTCGCCATAGAAAGTGACGTTATCCTCGTCTCCTGAATGTATGTCACAGCATACGAACATGTGGTAGTTGGATGTACCATGAAGCATGGCCTTGAGCCTGCTGCATGTGTCTATGTTCCTATAGGCATCCCCTGTATCCACAAACAGATAATTGTAGGATGGTTCTGCGGCAATCCTGTCCGCAATATCTGACAGGGTTTCTCTTATACATGGATTGACTGGAACAATCCGGATATTGTAGGGCATTTCCGGCAAAGGCAGATAGTCCTGAGAATTAATCCTCATCTTGTCCAAGGCGTGGCTCAGGCCGTCGATTATCCAGTCGTCCCGGTCCACATTTCTATCGTAGATAAAATAGTTCACCGGCAGAACCCGGTATGCGCCGTCTCTCCAGCATACCAGCTGGTTGTTCATAATGCTCTGCCTATATATTTCCCTGCTAAGTGGGCTAAACCCCAGCATGTATACGTTAATCCTGCTGTCCGGCTTAACCGATGCATCCTCTGCAAACATGCTGCGGGGCATGTGTTCTGTGACAGGGTGTTCCTCTACGAAGGATCTGGCCAGCAACTCATTCCCGGAGAAAACAGTAATGCACTCCTCATAGCCATTCTTCTCCACTACCTCCCGGCATATGGTATCGGTCCTGCCATCCTCAACCTCAACATACATAAATACGTTGTCGGAGGATTGCTCTGACCCTTTGTACTCAATAAATGTGTCCATATGTCTGAGGCCTGATACCTGCTGCAGAGGGCATATAATGTTGTATCTGGTTCTGGTTTTCAACAATCGGCTGCGCAGCAGGCTGACAGTAAAATTGCGGCGCCAGACCACATAGCCGTCCTCCATCAGGGCCACTGCAGCCTCTCTGGTGGTATCCTCCCCTATGAGCAAAACTGCATTATCACAATGGCGTGCATACTCCAGTGCCATATGGCTGCTGCCCAGAACAATGTCGCAGGTGGACTTGGACAGGACATGTATCAGTCGGGCTCTGTTTCGAATAGTATTGCTGAATGCCTCAATTGCTGCGGAAATAGTGGCGATAAGGGCCAGGAAGGTTCCCATAAGATAGGCACATACGTAGCTGGGGACTGCCAATGCAAAGTCGGAAACCTGCTCTGTCTTGACCTCTCCCAGGAACAGCTTAATGGAGCCGGTAACGCACTCCAGCATGCCAAACACCAGGTTGGATCTGTCTCCCTGCTCAATAACTCTGTACAGAAAGGGCACCAGATACAGAGCCAGGTTCATGACGAATACCAGGCTCAGGAAAAGGACTGTCCTGTTAAGTCTCTTGTTGTATATCCTGCCCACCAGGTATCCTGCCAGAAGCAGTACCTCCAGGACAAAAACCACTATGCTGATAGTATTCCACATAACCGCTCCTCTGTACTTATTTCCCAGTGAAGGACCTTACAGAAGTATTCTACAATAAAGACAGGATTTCCGCATCCCCCAGTTTTCTAGTGAAGGGTGAAGAGTGATGAGT
>CAZCOE010000003.1:0-8266 GCA_964500525.1 uncultured Clostridia bacterium
GTAGGCTGGATTGGTGGTAGAGGCGCATTAAATCCAACTGCATTGAACAAGGCGGCTCCTACGGCTGAGTTTGCGAGAGCTGCGACATTATACGATAGTGTACTAACAAAAGTAGCTACAGGAGGATATAGAACTCCAGGAATTGCAGCTAATGCGATAAGATTATCAGGATATAATCTAGCAAATCAATGGAATAAGATGATCGTCCATCAGGCAGGAAAATTACTAAAAAAATCCATGTTTTACAGTGGGATGGCTCTTTTCATAGGAACAGCAGGAAAGGGATTACTAATTAATATGATTTATGACAACTAGGAGGAAGATTGGGTGGTTTTATTAGTGTTGCTGATATTATGTTCAGATCCGTTCCTATTAAATCGATGGAAAAAGAAATATTTTACTGCAAGAGAATTTATTGCAATAGATTCGCATGCAGAAGAAAGAGCATCCAATTATTTTTATGGATTTACCTTTGTTATGGTATCAGTGATAACTTGTCTTGCCTGCGTCGAAAAGGGAGTGTTTGATCAAAAATATACAAGGATGGTTCTTTTTGTCTTGATTTCGATGCTATCATTGCATTTGGGCTTTTCAACTAGATGCATTTATCTTGATGGTAATGACATTGTATATAAACATATTTTTAGGACGAAAAGAATTACGATATGTCCAGAAACAAAAATAGTACAAAAGGGTGATATATTTTCTATAAAAAATGGACATGATTCCATTAGGATTGATGTCCGCAGTTTTGAAGGAATATGGAGTCTTATTTATAGAGTTGAGATGATAAGAGATAGCCTTGGACCAGTCTACAAATAAAAATCAAGCAGGAATTTGTGAACCTTGATGATTTTTATGCAGGTTGAAAAAAGAGCAATGTCTGAAAGGTGCAAATCCTCAGAGACAGTGCTGTGGATATTTTCTGGACAGCCTAAGAGATGTTGCGATATACCTCGTGTAAAATGTACAAGTTCATCGATGGAGATGGCGTAGAGTACGAATACGACTCCATTAACTAGCTGACACGAGTAAACGATAGTGTAAGTGGAGAGACGTGGGCCTATAATATGGTCTTGCCTTTATAGGAAGTGAGCAGATCCTGCCAGGTGCTGCCTCCAAAGCCATATGCAACTGTACTCTGGACTGTACCTAGGCTGCCCCTTGTATAGGCATATTTTTTCTTGGATAGGGTATTGCCTCCTAGGTCCATAACCTATGATTCCATAGGCAATCCCTTGGAGGATGGCACATGGGAAGATAGTGGGGCCCCCGGAAAAGCTTGCTTTTTTGGGGAGAGGAGGAGCGACGGAGGGAGTGATGCAATAGCGAAGAAGTAATAAGTTAAGTCGCTGTTGCGAACAAAAACGTAGTCCGCGACGACGATACAGAAACACAGCTATACTACCTGAACAGCAGATACTACAACCCGGACATGGGTCGGTTCAATAATGCGGACTCCTATGCGAGCACGGGATATGAACTCCTAGGCTCTAACATGTTTGCATACTGTGGAAACAATCCGGTGAATGGTGTGGATCCTACAGGAGAAGCATGGTGGCACAGTTGCCCCTAAAGTAACATCAGCAATAAATAATGATATTATAGATTTGCCACGGACAGGAAGTGCTTTAAAATCTGATCCATATCACGCTTTTCCGAACATAGTAGATAACTATGCTGGATATGCAACAAAAAATCCTATTAGCAATGGGACGCTCTATCAGCTTCAAGGTTCTCTAAATGGTACAGTAGGGAGATTCGAATGGATAATACAAAATCAACAAGTAACGCATCGTATGTTTGTGCCGGGAGGCGGAATTAACGGAATTCCGATTAAACCATGAATAAACTATACAATTTAAAATATATGGGGTTTAAAATAACCTGGCATCTTATTGCAATAGGATTAATTGGCAACGATGAAATTCCACCTTTAATAACGCATCTTGATGTAGTAGAATATCTTGATGGCTTGCTGGAAGATACTAACGAACAGACAGATGTCATTACTACACTTAATGTAGATAACATTATTGCTCTTATTATCGAAAAAGACGATTATACAAAATTCGACAATGTTCTAAAGGAACTAGCAAGAGAAGATGCTGCAGATATCTTTCTTCAAAAGCGAAAATGGAGAGCTTTTCTATTAAAACAATTGATAGATAATATTAGTGAAGATTGTTTGCAAGGCCTGCTAGAACTTATGGAGTTTTGGATATCGATGGGAAATCCGGAAGATTGTCCTCAGGCTTTTCCAAGCAATGATAACAAAAAAACTGCACAAGATTTTTTTACACAAGCATCATACGAATTGAACATAAACAAAAATCGAGAGTGGCTAAATGAAGAAGTACTTAGTATTGTCAAATCCGAGGGTTAAATTTGCATATGATGCTTTATATGTTCTCATAGGGATAAGTGAAGAGTTGATATAATCCCAGCAAAGCACCCCCAGTGAAGGGTAAAGAGTCGAACATATGGAAATGGATTTTCACAATAATGATGAGGCTAAGGTGATTACATCGGACCTATTTGTGGACGAATCAGGTGAATTTGTATATGAGTTTATGTGTGATTCCCTATGATACAAACCAGAACTGGAGGCCGCTTTTACCTGCTTAGTTCCTTGCGCATTGCCCGCCTCACCCGGTTAATGTGCCTCTCAAAGTCGCCGTTGGAAATCAGTTCCCCCAGGACAAGCTGAATATAGGTGGGAACGGTGCAGGAATAGAAGCTCAGCTCCCGTTGGAACAGCAGCGCCAGGTGTTTTGGCAAAACCATATATCCCGCCCGCAATGAGGGAGAAATGGTCTTTGAGAAGGTATTCATATAGATCACGTTATCCTTTGGGGAGTGGGAGAACAGTGTTTCCTCCCATTTCCTGGAAACAGAAAACTCGGATTCAAAATCGTCCTCGATGATATACCGTTGACCCTGTTGGGCCCACCTGAGGTATTCGTGGCGCTTGGAGGCTGTTGCAGTAACCCCGCTGGGATAGCTGCGATAGGGAGAAATGTGCAATATATCCGCCCGGCAGCCCTTGAGAGCTCCGCTGTCTATACCATCTTCGCCCAATTGCAATTTTTCCAGCCGCACGTCGGAAGCGGTGTAAACCTGTTCAATCTTCTTGTATGAAGGGGATTCAATGGCATACACTTTGCTTCGTCCCAGGAGTTCCACAATCAGACTATACAGATATTCTGAACCGGAACCTATAATAATCTGGTCGATTTCGGCAGTAATGCCCCGGCTGCGGGCGAGATATTCCCGTATGGCTTCCCGGAGCTCAATCCGGCCGGAATTTGGAGAACGATCCAGAATGGATGGTCCCATATTGCTTATTACATTGCGCATTGTCCTGGCGAGAACGGAGAATGGGAACTCTGTGGCAGTCCCGTTATGCTGTTCTGATGCAGCAATACGCAGGGGTTCGGCCTTTGAGGAGGAGACAAATCCGTGGTCTGTGCGGAAAATTACAAAGTATCCGCTGCGTTCCCTGGCCTCTATATATCCTTCGTCGCACAGCAGGGCATAGGCATGTTCCACAGTTACAGTGCTTACGCCGGTCTCCTCTGCAATTACCCTCTTGGAAGGCAGCTTGCTGTTATAGGGATAAATCCGGTTTACAATATCGTCTCTCACATGCTTATATAACTGCAGATATGCAGGAACGTTCTGAGATTTTTGAATGATGTACCTCATCTGGTTATATAATATTCCCTTCTTCTGACCATTTTAATAGTACCAAAACCATTATATAATGGCCCACATCAAATTCAAGGAGAAGAGACAAGGTGCAGAATAATCAGCAAAAAAAGATTGCAGTCATCAACGACTTCTCCGGCTTCGGGCATTGTTCCATAGCGGCTTCACTGCCTATTATTTCCGCTCTGAAGGTACAGTGTTGTGCTCTGCCCACTTCTATCTTCTCCAATCACACAGGATACGATAGCTTTTACTATACCGACTACACAGAACATATGGAGGCCTATATCCGGGAATGGGTGAAGCTGGGCCTGCATTTTCATGGTATTTTGACAGGATATCTGGGTTCACCGGAGCAGGTTAACATTGTGAAGGAATTTTTGGAGCGGTTCAAACGGGATGACACCATTACCGTTATTGATCCCGTCATGGGAGATGGTGGAGCCCTGTATCCCAGGTATTCGCCTCTGTTGGCCCGGCAGATGGGTGAAATAGTTCCCTATGCAGACATATTGACGCCAAACCTGACCGAGGCCTGTATATTGACCGGCACCCGGTACACACCGGACATAGGGGAGGCAGAGCTTGCTGAGATGTGTTGTAAGCTGAGCCAAATGGGCCCCGGGAAAATTGTGGTCTCCGGACTGGAGCGGGGAGATGACCTGGAGAACTTTGTCTACGAGGCAGGTAAACAGCCCCGGATTCTGCGGGAGCACAAGGTTGGCCCCTGCCGTTCGGGAACGGGAGATGTTTTTTCAGCCATTATTGCGGCAGATGCAGTTAATGGCGTGGACTTTATGGACTCGGTGTCCCACGCCTCATCCTTTATTGCCAAGGCTCTGCGGCGCACAGTTGAACTGGACCTGCCTGAACAGGACGGCATCTGTTTTGAGGATTTTTTGACCGAGATTTAGGGAGAGATACCATTATGAAAAACCGGAGAATAAGGCTGATATGCTTTACAGGAATATCTACAGCCTTGGTATTTGTGGTTACTGCGTATCTCCACATACCAACCTACAACGGATATGTTCATGTGGGAGACGGACTTATCTACATTGCCTCATGCCTGCTGCCCCGGCCCTATGCCGTATTTGTAGGTGCCGGAGGAGCGTTATTGGCGGATTGCCTTACGGGATATGCCATTTGGGCTCCCGGCTCTGTGCTGATCAAGGGGATTACGGTGCTGCTGTTCTCAAGTCGGCGGGATAAAATAATCTCCAAGAGAAACCTATGGGCTCTGCTGCCTGCAGCCATAATATGTGCAGGAGGATACTATCTCTATGAGACCCTGATTACGGGCAGCTTTACAGCAGCCCTTGAGGGAATACCCAGTTCAATAACCCAATCGGTTGCGAGTTCCATTCTCTTTGTAATAATGGGATTGGCCCTGGACAGGATGGGTTTTAAGCAAAAGTTAATTGGAGGAAAGCAATTATGATGACTATTACATATACCGGTCACAATGGAATCTACGTAAACATGACCAACCGCTGCCCCTGCGCATGCACCTTCTGCCTGCGCCACAACAAGGACTATGTGTTCAACTCCGACTCCCTGTGGCTGGAGCGGGAACCTACTGTACAGGAGGTATGCGACAGCATCGACACCTGGGACCTGGATAAATATGATGAGGTGGTGTTCTGCGGCTATGGCGAACCAACAGAACGGCTGGAGGACTTGCTTAAGGTAGCTGCCTATATCAGGTCAAAGAGCAATATTAAAATCCGAATTAACACCAACGGCTTGGCGGACCTGATCTGGAACCAGCAGACCGCACCTAAGCTGGCAGGATTGATCGATACCGTTTCCATCAGCCTGAATGCAACCAACAAGGAGGACTACCTTAAGTCCGTTCGTCCCAGGTTTGGCATAGACTCCTACGACGCCATGCTCAAGTTCGCAAAGGACTGCACCAAGTATGTGCCCGATGTGGTCATGACGGTGGTGGATGTGGTCACTACACAGGAGGAGCAGGAGGCCAGCCGCAAAATATGTGAATCTCTGGGCGTCCGGTTCAGACTTCGCCCATACGAGAGCTGATAACATAGGCGAGAGACAATTTCAGATCCCAGATATAGCACCTCAGGCCCAGGCACCTGGGGTGTTGTCGCATTTGTGTTGTATTTTGAGAATGTTGTCGGTATAATTGTTCCATGTATCTCAGGGGGATGAATGGACATAAGCTTCTTGAAAAAACAGGAGAATATTAAGCTGACAACAGACCAGTGGATGTTGGTTGCTTTGACTGTATCCATTTTTCTTACAGTATTTGTTCAAATGGCCGCCATATTGGTGGTTTCAATATACGCTCTGGTTAAGAGACGCGATATCTTGATAAAACGCCGGCCGGAGACCATATTGCTGTCGTGTTTTTGGGTCCTGTCCACAGTTGTCACACTTATATATGGTACTTTCCCCATGACATTGGTCAGCTTGGCCCTGGGGCTGGCATATGTGGGTATTATGTTCGTCTCTCATTACATGAGCGGCCCTATTTTTAACCTGCTTTCCGAGATAATATGTGTTGCCAGCTGGCCCTGTTTCCTGATAGCCCTGCTGCAGATGGCCATGGGTCTGAGCTGGGTGTACGGCCAGCGCTATTGCTCCGTATTTACCAACGCCAACTTCTATGGCATGGTCTGTGCCATTACGATTATCCTCTGTGTGCACAATCTTTTCAGAGCCGACAATTTGAAATTGCGCATATTCTATGGGTGCACTCTTCTGGTCAATTTTGCGGCTATGTACATGACAGGCAGCCGCAGCTCCATTGTGGTAACGGCGGTGGCCTGTGCTATTTATCTGATATTTACCCGCAGGTGGAGGATTCTTGCCTATGGCTGTGCAGCACTTGCAGTATTGCTCACTATTGATCTCCTGACGGGGGACAGCTTTACTCTGCTGCCCAGAATGGATGAGGTGGCCAGTTCTTTCAACGGACGCCTTGAAATATGGAAGAATGCCTCAGCAAGCATCGCCGCCAGACCTATATTCGGATATGGCACATATTCGTATATACGTGTATATAATGAACTGGGAGGGTGGTACGCCCTCCACGCCCACAACCTGCTGCTGGAGATAGTTATGGACTATGGCTTTGTAGGTCTGGGCATACTCCTGGGATTTTTTGGTGTGGTTCTGGCCAGGAGCATCAAGGCAAACAGAGGCCTCTCCAGCAAACCCGGTCTGGGCATGCTGGTGGCAGCCTATGCTATCGTGCTGTTATCGGGAACCTTTGATCTTGCCATGCTGTGGCCCCAGACAGGAGCACTGCTGCTGTTTATGATAAGCTTTGGACATGTGGATACCACAGCTCAATTGGAAAACTGAGATGGGGTTGCTGGGGCCTGTTAATCATGCTGGACCTTCCTTGTTGACATGGTGATAAAAGGGTGGTAAAATCCGTTTTGCAATTTTGAATTGCGGGTGTAGTTCAATGGTAGAACATCAGCCTTCCAAGCTGATTGCGTGGGTTCGATTCCCATCACCCGCTCCATTATATCCAGGTCTTCGGACTTGGATTTTTTTGTATACGCAAGCGGACACAGATGAACGAGGTTGAGGCGTTGCTATTTCTCTTCCAAACAGGGTACCTTCGCTTGAAACCAGGTTCACAACGCCTCTCCCTCACTATGAACCTGGTTTTGCTGCGAAAGTTCAGTTTCAATCAAAATATCAAAACTTTAAGTTGACCTTGACAAAATCTGGCACAATTATGATAGAATCAATATTACAGACAGTGCAGTTTTTAATAAGCCATATTATAGAATCATTTAAGTATGGAGAGCCTATTCGACAAATTAGAATATAACGGAGGATGATAAAATGTTTTCCTTATTTACCCCCAAGGTTATGGACGAAGATGCAGCCAGGCATTTTTGGCTCTGGTTTGCGGAAAACGAGGAATGGATAATCAAGAACATTGGCAATCACGATTCAGATCTCGTGTGGGAAATTGATGCGGAATTAAAACCTGTATTCCCATATTTTAGGGGAGAACTTGAATTCCAGCTCGGATACAACTTTGGGATTGGAGAGTTTTTCTTTTTTCACCTTGGCAAAAAAAAGCTCCGTCGCGATGGTGAAACTCTCGGCAAAATGATGCCGCCGGGAATAGCAAATAGATGGAAGTTTATTCTTGATAAATAAGTTGTCACCTCTCCGATGATCAGGAACTGAACCACGGGATATATAATTGATGTTTTGTGGGGATGCATCTTTAAAAAAGTCGGGGGTTCCTGCTTTTTGTAATAGTAGAATGTAGACGAATGCCACGGCGTAGACCGTGGCATTTGCAATGTGGGTGTTAGTTTCCTCCGGGACCATCCCGACGATCTCGGGTATCGCAGACATCAATCTTGCCCTTAATGTCCCCGGGATTTGTCATCTTTTTCTTTTGACACTGCTTTGTGTCCTTCTTGTTGCTCATGAGTTTCACCCCCTTTTGAAAATAAGTATGCACCTTTATCAAGCAGTTCATACAGGTAATTTGATCGGAGGTGCAGCTCCGGACTCCCGCCCGAAGAGTGAGAACTATATAACCCCTCATAGG
>CAZCOE010000004.1:0-11748 GCA_964500525.1 uncultured Clostridia bacterium
ATCGTAGCTAACCGTAGCATTGTATACGAAATTAAGCATAAAAACCGTGCCCACAGAAATTATACAAAGGATGCGCAGACATTTTGAAAGGAAAGAATAAACTCTCATGGCATATCACCTCTGAACTAATATACCACAATCATGCCAAAAAGTACGTCTCCACAGTATAATTCTCTCGCCAATCCGCCACTTCTATTTCTCTAAACCGATATTTTCATTTTTGGGAAGCGAGTTTTGAGAAATTGAAATTGCTGTTGCATAATCACGTCTAAAAAGAATAATGATACTGTTGTGCTTGATGCTAAAGTAAATGAAGAGAACGAAGCTTCGCCAATCGTCGGAACGAAACTTCACCAATCGTCGGAACGAAACTTCGCCAATCGTCGGAATAAAATCTCGCCAATCGTCGGAAAATACTTGGAAAACTCGAATTCCTCGGGTATAATACTGGTAAAGCCAGAGGAATTGAGGTGTTCCAGATGAAAGTATACAGAAAAAGAATCGCTGACGAGATACTAAAGCGAAAGCTGGAGGGGAAAGGCGCGGTCCTGATTGAGGGACCCAAGTGGTGCGGAAAAACCACCACCGCTGAGCAGGTTGCCGCCAGTATTCTTTTCATGGATGATCCGGAAAAGAAGGAACAGAACATCACCATGTCCGAGGTGAATCCCAAACGGCTGCTAAAGGGCGCCACGCCGAGGTTGATTGACGAATGGCAGCTTGCCCCGAAGCTTTGGGATGCAATCCGTTTTGAGGTGGATCACCGGGGAGAACTTGGGCAGTTTGTGCTTACCGGCTCTGCAATTCCAGCCGACACCAAGGAAATCACCCATTCCGGCACCGGGCGTTTCACCTGGCTGACAATGCGGCCCATGAGCCTGTATGAATCGGGAGATTCTACCGGGAAAGTCAGCTTAGAGAAGTTGTTTGAAGGCGCAGCAGAAATTGATGGGGATTCAAATCTCAGCATTGATCGGCTTGCGTTTTTAATCTGCAGGGGCGGCTGGCCTCAGGCGGTGGATATGCGGGACGAGATTGCCCTGGATCAGGCCATGGATTACTATGACGCGGTGGTCCACTCTGATATTAACCGAGCAGACCATGTGCAGAAAAATCCGGATAGGGTTCGCAGGCTGATGCGTTCCTATGCGAGAAATCAAGGGAGCCAAATGCCCAACACAGTGCTTGCCCAGGATCTTGCAGTCAACGACGAAGCCGCCATGAGCGAAGAGACCGTGGCCTCCTATTTGATGGCACTGCGCAGGATTTTTGTTGTGGAGGACATGCCGGCGTGGAATCCCAACCTTCGGTCAAAAACCGCCATTCGCTCCGCCGATACTCGGTACTATGTTGACCCGTCCATTGCAGCAGCAGCACTGGGAGTGGGGCCAGACGATCTTATGAATGACCTCAAAACTTTTGGATTTCTCTTTGAAACTCTGAGCATACGGGATCTGCGGGTTTTCGCAGATGCGCTAAACGGCCAGGTTTATCACTATCGGGACAAAGACGGACAGGAATGTGATGCGGTTGTGCATCTGAGAAATGGCAAATACGGGCTCATCGAAATTAAACTCGGAGGCGACAAGCTAATCGACGAAGGAGCTAAGAGCTTGAAAACTATGGAAGCCAAGATCGATACCGACAAAATGAAGGCTCCCTCCTTCCTCATGGTTCTGACGGGAACAGGCGATTACGCATACCGGCGGCTCGACGGCGTATATGTGGTCCCAATTGGCTGTTTGAAAAACTGAATCAGCACTTCAGGATAAATGAAATCCCCGTTAACGATTACAGATTAACGGGGATTATTCATAGTAAGTAGTTAATTTTCAAGATTGGCAGTGAGTTTTCACTTCAGCTGCCAATTCATTGTACCACAATCATGCCCAAAAGTACGTCTCCACAGTATAATTCTCCCACTACTTACAAATACTAACAGCACGAGAAGAATTTTAGGAGCTAGTATGAAAGCTACCGGTATTGTGCGTCGCATAGACGACCTGGGTCGAGTCGTCATCCCCAAGGAAATCAGACGAACTATGAGAATCCGGGAGGGCGACCCCCTGGAGATATTCACCGAGAGGGAGGGGGAAGTGATTTTCCGAAAGTATTCCCCGGTGGGAGACATTTCGGAGACTGCAGGCCAACTCTGCGATGCCATTTACAAGACCACAGGCCACATGGCTCTGGTTCTGGATAGAGAGGCTGTCATCGCTGCTGCGGGAATTCCCAAGAAGGACGTTATGGACAGGAGGCTTCCACCGGAACTCAGCGCAATCATGGACAAGCGCAAGACCTACCGCTACAGCAGTGGGGACAGCCGGATTTCCATCGGAGAGGAAGTGGTCGGATATTATGTGGGTGTGGCGGTGCCCATTATTTCAGGGGGAGACCTGATGGGATGCGTAGTGTTGGCCCTGGAGGGCTCTGGGAGCCCCCTGGATGAGGCCGAACAACAGTTGGCACAGACCGTGTCCTCCTTTCTGGGCAAGCAGCTGGAGGACTAGTGAGTTTTCCACAAAACCATGGATTGACAAGGCTCCTGAGGCCCGGCGCAAAGGCTGGATCAGGGGCCTTTCCTTTTATTATCCGGCTTCCAGGACAAAAAGAATGATAAAAAACGGTGTTTTCTTTCCTATTCGGCCACCGACAGTGCAAAAAAGCCAATTCTGTTATATAGTTATACTACTCTGTAGACAACACGGCAGGAAACCAGCATGAAGATTATCGATATACTAAATAACGGCAGATTATCCCTCTCCTTTGAGGTGTTCCCACCCAAGACCGAGAGCAGCATAGACAGTGTTCGAGGGGCCACCGAGGAGATAGCCAAGCTCAGGCCTTCCTTCATGAGCGTTACATATGGAGCCGGAGGAGGCACCAGCCGCTACACATTGGATATATGCAAGCATATCAAGGACTGCTATGGCGTGCCTACCCTGGAGCATTTGACCTGTGTTTCTTCCACCAAGGACACAGTCAGGCAGAGAATTGCAGAAATAAAGGCCGCCGGCATTGAGAATGTAATGGCCCTGCGAGGTGACATCCCCGCAGAACTCAGAGACCGGGACCGCAGCGGCTGGGACTATCGCCACGCCATTGACCTGGTGCTGGAGCTCAAGGAGGCAGATCCCAATTTCTGTATCGGAGGCGCATGTTATCCGGAGATCCATCCGGAAAGTTCAGATCAGAGAGAGGATATCAGGTATCTCAAGGAGAAGGTAGACGCAGGATGCTCCTTCCTCACCACCCAGATGTTTTTCGACAATAATCTGCTCTACAACTTCCTGTACAAAATCCGGGAGGCAGGCATTACTGTGCCAATTGTCCCCGGCATTATGCCTATCACCAACGCAAAGCAGGTGTCCAGGGCAATCGAACTGTCCGGCTCCTTTATGCCTCAGCGATTCAAGAGTTTGGTGGACAAGTTTGGCAGCAACCCTGCGGCCATGAAGCAGGCAGGCATCGCATATGCCACAGACCAGATTATCGACCTGTACGCCAACGGTATAACCAACGTCCACGTCTATTCCATGAACAAGCCTGACGTGGCAGAGAAGATACAGAGCAACCTGTCCCACATCATAGAAAAATGAGAGATATGTGCCAGACCAAGACTTATACACCGCCGCCCATTCATCGGGAAGAGGTACTGCGCTATGCAGGCTGCAGAGGGGCCAACGCCGACATAGAGGCTCTGCTGGAGGAATGTCTGCCGGAAATCAATGGCAGGCTGACATACAGGGTCTGTTATTGCCGGGTGGATGTATTGGTGGATGGGGATTGGTGCCAATTGGGCCCCATGACCGCATCCTCCCGCAATCTGGCGGAACTCCTCAAGGGGTGCAGTCAAGCCGTGATATTTGCAGCAACTGTAGGCGTAGAGATTGACCGTCTGATATTCAGATACAGCAGAGTGTCCCCGGCCAGGGCACTAATGTTTCAGGCCATGGGAGCGGAGCGGATAGAGTCGCTGTGTGACGCATTTTGTAGAGATATGTCGGACCAGTTGGAAGATGGCCTGGTTTTGACGCCCCGGTTCAGCCCGGGTTATGGGGACCTGCCACTGGAATTCCAGCGGGATATATTCTACCTGCTCCAATGTCCCAGGAACATCGGCTTGACACTCAATGACAGCCTGCTGATGTCCCCTACCAAGTCCGTTACCGCCATAATGGGCATCAAAAAGCAAAAGTAAAACCTGCATATAGAGGGAAATATGAATTTCAGAGAATTTTTAAAATCGCATATTGTATTTTTGGACGGAGGCATGGGTACCCTGCTTCAGGAGCGGGGTCTGCAGCCGGGGGAATACCCGGAGAGGTGGAATCTGACCCATTCCGGCGAAATAGTGGATATACATAGGGCCTACTACGATGCAGGGTCCAACGTGGTGTGCACAAATACCTTTGGCGCCAATTCGTTGAAGTTTGATCAGGAGGAGCTGGAGGCCATCGTCCAACAGGCGGTTGCCAACGCCAGACAGGCAGCCCGGGAGAGCACAGGAGTCCAGCCCAAGTTTGTGGCCCTGGATATAGGCCCCACCGGCAAGCTGCTGAAGCCGTTGGGAGATCTGGATTTCGAGGATGCTGTGGATGTGTTTGCCAACACTGTTCGGCTGGGTGTGAAATACGGCGTGGACTTGGTGCTGATCGAGACAATGAACGACAGCTATGAGACCAAGGCGGCCCTGTTGGCGGTTAAGGAAAACAGCCAACTGCCGGTGCTGGTGTCCAACGCCTACGGCGAGGACGGCAAGCTGATGACAGGTGCAACTCCTGCTGCAATGGTGGCAATGTTGGAGGGCATGGGAGCCGACGCCATCGGAGCAAACTGCTCTCTCGGTCCGGCAAAATTGGCGGGGGTGGCCAGGGAGTTGCTGGCATGTGCATCTGTTCCCGTATTGCTCAAGCCCAACGCCGGCCTGCCCAAGGTAATAGACGGCAGGACGGTTTACGACGTGCTGCCGGATCAGTTTGCCCGGGAGCTGACGGCCTTGGTTAAAGAGGGACTCAGGGTGGTAGGAGGCTGCTGTGGCACCACGCCTCGGTACATAGAGGCACTGCAGGCATTGGCAGCTCCAATAGAGCCCCGGCCCATTGATCCTAAAAACATAACGGTAATTTCCTCATATACCCATGCTGTTGTATTTGATAGGGAACCCATTTTGGTGGGGGAGCGGATTAACCCTACCGGCAAAAAGCGATTCAAGCAGGCCTTGCAGGAAAACGACATAGACTACATCCTGTCTGAGGGCATCGGCCAGCAGGAGAAGGGTGTCCACGTCCTGGACGTAAACGTGGGACTGCCGGATATAGACGAGGTGGACATGCTCCGGAGAGTGGTCTGCGAGCTCCAGACGGTTACGGACCTGCCCCTGCAGATTGACACTGCCAGCCCCCGGGCCATGGAGGCCGCCCTGCGCAGGTATAACGGCAAGGCCATGATCAACTCGGTCAATGGCAAGAGGGAGACCATGGAGGCCATATTCCCCCTGGTTAAGAAGTACGGCGGATTGGTGATTGCACTGACTCTGGACGAGACCGGAATACCGGACACCATAGAGGGCAGAACCGCAATAGCCCGAAAAATCCTGGAAACAGCAGCAGAATACGGCATAGACAAGAGGGACATTGTGTTTGACACATTGGCAATGACCATCAGCGCAGACACCGGAGCGGCCAATACCACCCTGGGAGCCCTCAGATACATCAAGGAACATATGGGATGCCACACCTCACTGGGGGTCTCCAACATATCCTTTGGACTGCCCAATCGGGATGCCGTCAACGGTATATTCTTCGCCATGGCATTGGAAAACGGCCTGAGCGCAGCCATAATGAACCCGTATTCCACTGAGATGATGAAGACCTACTATGCATACAGGGCCCTCAGAGGAATGGACCCCAATTGTGCCCAATATATTGCTGAGGCCGGGAACTTCGTGGCCACTGCCACCGCAACGGCCCAGGTGCCCACTGCAGGCACATCTGAGCAATATGCGTCGGAATTGCAGCGAGTGATAATCAAGGGGCTCAAGGACAAGGCAGGGGAGATTACACGGCAGCTGATTGGCAGCCGGGATCCTCTGGAAATCGTGAATCAGGAGATCATCCCTGCCCTCAATGTGGTGGGCAAGGGATTTGAGGACAAGACTGTGTATCTGCCTCAGCTGCTTATGAGCGCAGAGGCTGCCAAGAGTGCCTTTGAAGTTATCAAAGCCAAGGCAGCAGTGGCAGCAGATTCCAATGCCACGGGCAGGGGCCCGGTTGTGCTGGCCACGGTGTATGGAGACATTCACGACATAGGCAAGAACATAGTCAAGCTGTTGCTGGAGAACTACGGATTCAAGGTCATAGACCTGGGCAAGGATGTTAAGCCCCAGCACATTATAGATGCCACCATTAAGCACAGGGCTCCATTGGTGGGCCTGTCAGCATTGATGACCACCACGGTGCCGGCTATGGAGGAGACAATCTCTCTGCTGAGACAGCAGGCTCCCTGGGCCAAGGTGATAGTGGGAGGAGCGGTGCTCACCCAGGAATACGCAGACAAAATCGGAGCGGATAGTTATTCAAAGGACGCCATGGAAACTGTCAGGTATGCGGAGGAAGTATTGGCGAAGCGGAGCTTCGCCAAGTGAAAAGTGAAGAGTGAAGAGTGAAAAGTTCTGGTCCCCACGTTCCTTTGCTCGATGTGCAAAGCTTCGCTTTGCAGTGAATAGTGAATAGTGAAGAGTGAATAACGCTGGTCCCCACGTTCCTATGCTCGACTATATCAGTATACTGTGAACTGAAAGATCAATCACAGAAAAAAGAGGCCATGTTCCGGAATCGCAAAAAAGATTCTTGGAACGCGGCCTCTGTTACTTTACTAAACCCGGTTACAGCAGCTGTTTCCGCAGCTCCTCGGGAGTCTTGGGGGACAGGTATGCCGGCGGCACGTCAAATACAGTCTTGGCACCGGACATGCCCTGGTGTGCCATCCTGTAGGCGGCTCTGGCATAGGCAGCAATAACGCTGGCTGTAAACTCCGGGTTGGAGCCCAGCTTGAGGGAGTATTCGATCATCTGCTTGGTGTCCCGATTCTCTCCGGTGACTCCGGTGCGCATTACGAAACCACCATGGGGAATGCCTGCATGGTCTCTGTCCAGCTCCTCCTGAGTGATAAAGTGCACAGTGGTGTCGTAGTCGGCGAAGTAGTTGGGCATGGTCTTGATCTCCTGCTCAATGCGAGCCAGGTCAGCCCCCTCCTCAGGGACAACATAGCACTCTCTGGTGTGCTTCTCACGGACGGACAGGGTAGGATTCTCCCCGGCCCTGACTCTATCCATGGCGCTCTCTACGGGCACGGTGTATTGCTTGCCGTCCTTGACCCCGTCAATGCGTCGAATAGCGTCGGAATGGCCCTGGCTGACTCCCTTGCCCCAGAAGGTATAATCGCTGCCCTCAGGGAGAATACAGTTGCCCAGGAGCCGCTGGAGACTGAACATGCCGGGATCCCAGCCTACGGAAATAAATGCCACATGGCCGCCCTCTCTGGCAGCACGGTCGCAGTTTGCGAAATGCTCCGGAATCTTGGCGTGGGTGTCAAAGCTGTCAACGATATTAAAGAGCTTGGCATAGCAGGGGCTCTGCACAGGCAGGTCCGTTGCACTGCCGCCGCACAGGATGAGCACGTCAATGGCGTTCTGCATGTCCGCTGCTTGATCCACGTGATATACGGGAACCTGGGGACTGCGGGTCTTGAGAGTCTGGGGGTCCCTCCTGGTGAAGAATGCCACCAGCTCCATGTCGGGATTCTGCCTGACTGCCATCTCTACGCCTCGGCCCAGATTGCCGTAACCCAATATACCAATCCTGATTTTGTCTGCCATATGATAGTCCATCCTCTTCTAAAGAATTCTTTTATGGTATATCACAAAATCAGGCCGAAGGAAATAAACGATTATTATCCTGTGTCATTTTCGCCGGAAAAAAGAACAACACACCCCATTGAGAGGTGTGTCGTTCTTTACCGATTTATGCGGAGCCGATTACTCGGGGTAGGACTCGTCTGTAGGAACATCCTTAGCCTTGCGGGAGAGCATCAGGTTGGTCAGGATACCCAGAATCAGGGAGCAAGCAACTGTACGCAGTGTGATCTGGCCAAAAGCGATAGCCAGGTTGCCGATACCTGTGATCAGGATAACGGAAGCCACGAACAGGTTCCTGTTGTCTCCCAGGTCAACCTTCTGCAGCATCTTAAGACCGGATACAGCAATGAATCCATAGAGGGCGATGCAAACGCCACCCATTACAAATTTGGGGATAGTGGTCAGGAATGCCACGAAGGGGCTGATGAAGGAGATGAGAATGCACATAACAGCAGCTGCTGTGATTGTGATAACGGAGGCGTTTCTTGTAATAGCAACGCAGCCCACGGACTCGCCGTATGTTGTGTTGGGGCAGCCGCCGAAGAATGCGCCCACCATGGAGCCAACGCCGTCGCCCAGCAGGGTCTTGTCCAGACCGGGATCCTGGAGCAGGTCCTTGTCGATAATGGTGGACAGGTTTCTGTGGTCGGCAATGTGCTCTGCAAATACAACGAAGGCAACGGGAATGTATGCCATTGCGATGGTGCCGATGTATTGGCCGGTGATTTCGTCAAATGCGCCAAAGGCCTTGAAGAATGTGAACTCGGGAACAGACACGAAGCTGGAGAGCTTGACCTCACGGAACAGGTCTGCGAAGGGAGTGAAGTCGATCAGCTTGAGAACCTCTACGTTGCACAGGGAACCGATCAGGGTCAGCACGGAGGCCAGGCCATAGCCTGCAAGGATACCCAGGATAAAGGGAATCAGGCGGGACATCTTCTTGCCATATGTAGAGCACAGCATGGTGACGGCCAGAGTAACCAGACCGCACAGAATGTGCAGACCGCTGGAGGCGTCGAACACGAATGCGCCAAGACCTGGATCATGTGTACCGGAAACCAGATCGCTAACAGCGTTGCCTGCCAGAGACAGACCGATGATAGCAACTGTGGGTCCGATAACAACTGCGGGCATCAGCTTGGAAACCCAGTTGGAGCCGCAGATGCGAATGACAATTGCGATAATTACGTAAACCAAGCCTGCCATGGCTGCGCCAATAATCAGGCCCATATATCCAAGGCTGACGGAAACGCCGCCGGCAAAGGCTGCGAACATAGAGCCCAGGAATGCAAAGGAGCTGCCCAGGAAAACAGGGCTGCGGAACTTGGTAAACAGTTGGTATACGATGGTACCTACGCCGGCTCCGAAAAGAGCGGCTGCTTGGGACATGCCGTTGCCGATGATGGCAGGTACGGCAATGGTTGCGGCCATAATGGCCAAAACCTGCTGAAATGCAAAGACAAGCAAGTGCTTAAACTGGGGCTTGTCCTTGACGCCATAGATAAGGTTCATGATGTTCCTCCATAACAAATGATTATAATCACAGCCAAGGGCTGGAATTATCGTAAATCAGCGGTCCATGAGGCAGACCCGGGTTTCTCCATCCTGCTCCGACAATCTCACAGAGATTACCTCGCTGCGGGAGGTGGGAACGTTCTTGCCCACGTAATCGGCCCGGATAGGCAGCTCCCTATGTCCTCGGTCCACCAGCACCGCCAGCTGAATCCTGGCAGGTCTGCCCAGAGAGGACAGCACCGCATCCATGGCAGCCCTGGCGGTACGTCCGGTGTACAGCACATCGTCCACCAACACCACGGTTTTGCCCACCACATCCACGGAACAATGGGATCCGCGAACTACAGGATCCGGGGAGGCAAGAGACAGGTCATCCCGGTACAGTGTAATGTCCAGATCTCCCACAGGAACCTCTGTGCCATCCACAGAGCGAATATGGTCCGCCAGACGCTGAGCCAGGGGAACACCCCGGGTCATAATGCCCAGCATAACCAGATTGTCGCAGCCGTCATTTCGCTCGATAATCTGGTGAGCCATACGGAGAAGGGCTCGATTAACGGCCTGTTCATCCATCAGTTCGGACTTAAAAAACATCTGTACCTCAACAAAAAAATAATCCTGTCCAACCGGCAGGATTACGTGTTTAACCTATAAAAAGCAAGGAAAAATATGCGGCAATCTTGTCGGCATCTCTGCACCGAATTAAAGACTTATTCCACAGACATATTACAAAGAATGCCATCATTTGTCAACGATTATTGCCATATAAAAATAGGTGTGGTAAAATCAATCGAAGCTAAGCAAAGGAGAGTTTTGCCATGAGCACAGTTCATGTAATGGATCACCCTCTCATTATGCACAAGATCAGCATCTTGAGAGACAAGAACACCGACACCAAGGAGTTTCGCAAGCTGGCCTACGAGATTTCTTTGCTTATGGGATATGAGTGCACCAGGGATTTGACACTGGTGGATCATCCCATTGAGACCCCCATGGGAGCTACTATAGGTCACGTTATTGACAAGCAGGTGGCTATAGTTCCCATCCTGAGAGCAGGACTTGGCATGGTGGATGCCATGTTGGAATTGGTTCCTGCAGCCAGAGTTGGACACATTGGACTTTACAGGGATCATGACACCCTGCAGCCGGTAGAGTATTATTGCAAACTGCCCCCGGATGTGGAGCAGAGACAGGTTTTGCTGCTGGACCCCATGTTGGCCACAGGCGGCAGCGCAGCCGACTCTATCACCATGATCAAGAAGCGCGGAGCCACCAACATCCGACTGGTCAACATTATTGCAGCTCCCGAGGGCATTGCCCGAGTACAGAAGGAGCACCCCGACGTGGACATTTACGTTGGCGCTGTGGATGAGAAGCTCAACGACATCGGCTACATCGTTCCCGGCTTGGGAGACGCAGGAGACAGACTGTTCGGCACACTGTAAGTGCCACACTACAACATAATACTTCAGGGCAGGGAGGATTTCCCGACCGGCGGTATAGTCCGCGAGCCGTGTCCCAGGACACAGCAGAACCGGTTTGATTCCGGTACCGACAGTATAGTCTGGATGGAAGAGGTAGGATATTCGATTCTTATGCCCGTATATTAGATATGCGGGCTTTTTTTATGAGAGGTTCTGTATGGATCACAAGAGTTTTTTGGGGCACAAACGTGTAAAGCAAATTGCATATATAGGGATTTTTTCGGCCTTGGCGGCTGTGACCATGACGTTCAAGGTTCCGGTGCCTTGGGCTCCTGCTTTCTATAAGTTGGAACTGTCCGAGGTTATTTGCCTGGTGGGAGGTTACATGCTGGGAGCGCCTGCCGCCTTGGCAATTGAAGTTATCAAGATCCTGATCAACTTCCTGCTGGACGGGACCACCACTGCCGGAGTGGGTGAGCTGTCCAACCTGCTCATGGGCTGCTCCTTCGTAATCCCGGCAACCATAATCTACCGCAGGAAGAGAACCATAGGTGAGGCTATAATAGGGACTGTGACCGGCTGCGTGTGTTTGGCTGTGTCCAGCTGCCTGCTGAACTACTTTGTGCTGATACCCATGTACGCAACCCTGTTTGGCACCAGTGTGGAGGCCATTGTGGGCATGGGCACCGCCATCTTCCCCTCTATAGACAGCCTGTGGAGCTTTGTGCTCACATGCGTGCTGTCCTTTAACTTAGTCAAGGGGCTGATGTCATCCGTTCTGGGCCTGCTGCTTTTCAAGGCAATTCCAAACCGGATCAAGAATTCGCTGTAATCCATGTAATAATCCCCTGAGGGCCGGGAAGTGTGGCTTAGGATATGGTTTCAACGGGA
>CAZCOE010000005.1:0-31271 GCA_964500525.1 uncultured Clostridia bacterium
GCCCTAAGTCGTGCTCCGCTTCCAAATCGAGCAAAGGAACGTGGGGACCAGAGTTTTTCACTCATCACCATTCACTATTCACTGATATAGTCGAGCATAGGAACATGGGGACCAGAACTTTTCACTCATCACTATTCACTATTCACTGGCGAAGCAAAGCGAAGCTATGCTTCGCCCAATGCCTGCATCGCTCCCCGTATAGTTTCCTCTGCCACACAATAGGCCACACGCACATATCCGGGGCAGCCAAAACCTCTGCCTGGCACAGCCAGCACATTTCTCGGCAGGCAGAAATTGTTGAGGAAATCATCCTCGTCCTCTGTAGGAGTCTTCATGAATATATAGAATGCACCTTGAGGCACCGGGAACTCATATCCCAGATCCTTCAGTCCCTGCATCAGAATATCCCTGCGCACCCTGTATGCCTCCACATCCGTCCGGCAATTGATGCAGTCCTTGAGGATGTATTGAAATAGTGCCGGAGCATTGGTATAACCCAGTTCTCTGGTTGCAAAGGGAATGGCTTCACACAGTGCCTCCCCATCACTGCAGTTGGGGCTCACTGCCACATATCCTATACGCTCACCGGCCAGAGAAAGGCTCTTGCTGTAGGAATATACCACAATGGCATTGTGGAAAATGCTCATTACAGGAGGCACCTCCACACCATCGTAGACAATCTCCCTGTAGGGTTCATCGGAAACCAGATAGATATCTGTGCCAAACTCCTTCTCCTTCTCAACCAGCACCTGCTCCAGCGCCTCCAGAGTCTCTCTGCTGTAAACAACACCTGTGGGATTGTTGGGGGAGTTGATGATTATGGCTTTGGTTCGAGGAGTAATATAACTGGCGATAAGCTGGGGATCCAGGTCAAAATCCGGCAGCTTGGCTGGAACCACAACCAGCTTTCCCCCAAAGTTATCCACGTATCCGCCATATTGAACAAAATAAGGTGCCTGGACCAAAACCTCATCTCCCACATCCAGGATTGCCTTGAATACGCAGTTGAGGCCGCCGGCTGCTCCCACGCACATGGTTACATTTTTCATAGTAATGGGGACCCCGGAGCGCTTGGTCTCCAAATCGGCAATAAGCGAACGAATCTCGGAATATCCGGCATTGGACATGTATCCATGAATGTTGTTGCCCATGGAAGCTCTGGCAATGATGGCCCTGTTGACCTCCTCTGGCGCAGGCACGTCTGGGTTGCCCAGTGTCAGGTCAAAAACGTTAGTGTCTCCGTAGATTTTTTTAAGCTCCGTACCCTTTTCGAACATATCTCTGATTAAGGATCCGGACTGCATTCTTTCTCTTATGTGATTGGATATCATGTGGACCTCCCTGTAGACGTTAATGGTATATGGAATTATCTCTGGTCACTGCATCCAGAGTCATGTCGGCAAACTCTCCTTGAATATACTTGTAGTAGCCTGCACAGCTGATCATGGCTGCATTGTCGCCGCATAGAGGTTTTGAGGGCAGGCACACCCTCATGCCCCGGGCAGCTCCTGCGGCCACCATTCTGCGCCTTAACTCTGAGTTGGCTCCTACTCCGCCGGCCACGCACACCGTGCTGCAGCCTTCCCTTTCTGCGGCCTCAAAGGTGTTGTGGCAAAGGATTCCCGTAACTGCTGCCTGGAAGGATGCCGCTATGTCCTCCAGGGGCAAATCCTGCCCGGAAGCCTGTATATTGTTGACTATGTTCATAACTGCAGTCTTAATGCCGCTGAAGGAAAAGTCCAGACATCCTTTTTCAAATCTGGGAGTAGTGAACTTGTATGCCTTGGCATCTCCCTTGATGGCCAATTCGTCAATCCTGATGCCTCCGGGATATGGCAGCCCCATAACCTTGGCCACCTTGTCAAAGGCCTCCCCTGCGGCGTCATCTCTGGTATGGCCCAGCAATCTGTACCGTCCATAGCCATCAACTGCCACTATATTGCTGTGTCCTCCCGATGCAACCAGGCAGATGAACGGGGGTTCCAGGTCCTGATGATCCAGATAATTGGCCGAAATGTGGCCGGAAATGTGATGTACACCAATCAAGGGCTTGTTCCAGCCATAGGCCAACCCCTTGGCGATGGCAATGCCCGACAGCAGTGCTCCGGCCAGACCGGGGCCATATGTAACTGCAATTGCATCCACCTGATCAGGTGTGACACCGGCGGTTTTGAAGGCCTCATCCACCACGGGAATGGCCATTTCCACATGTTTGCGGGCGGCGATTTCAGGCACCACTCCTCCAAAGGGTGCATGGTCCTTAATCTGTGTGGAAACGATGTTAGACAGTATTTCCCTGCCGTTGGCAGTAATGGATGCTGCCGTCTCGTCGCAGGAGGACTCTATGCCCAGAATAATAACCTTGCCATCCACCATAGCTTACTCTTCCTCCTCAGTGGCAATGGGTTTCTCCACATTATCCACATAAATTGCCACAAACATACGGGTTAGAACCAATGTAAACAGCAAATCCGACAGTAGAAAAACCACTACGGACAGCTTAATGGCCTGAGCCGGCAGCAGCGCAATAAATAAAACGGACAGCACAAAGGCAAACCCATAGAAAATCAGCATCAGAAGTGCAGTATATCCCACGGATTTCCAGATATACCCCCTCATATCCTCAAGCGCCCTGGTCATTGCCATCAAAGCAGAGCCGCCAAACTCAGCCCTGCTGCAATAGGTATAGACCATTAGCGGCCAGAGAAGCAGCATCAGGAAAGGTACCATGCTGCTGAGATAATATCCCAACCAGAACAGAATCGTAGTCATCAGGATACCGAATACCATGTAGGCGTAGTATCCGGCGCTGGCCTTGGGCAGAGTGGACTCCGGGTGTCTCTTGAGATACAGATAGAAGACAGCATATACTCCTACCAGGACAAATCCCAAATGGATGTTTATCATTTGGCTGATATTAAGTTTGAGTAAATCTGAGCTGTTAAATATATTGGCTATACTGCCGGGGCTGAGAAGTGCATTAAAAAAGGCCTCTGGGCTATAACTTAGTATGGTCTGAATAAATCTGCCCAGTTCCATATAGTAAAAGATCTTGGAAAGCAACATCAAAACCACCATACCTCCGGTGACTTTGCCCAAGGAGCCTGTCTCTGTGACAAAGCCCATTGCCTCTCTGAATTTGACTCCGAATTTGATTGTCGAACTGCTGTTCATCTTCTGCTCCATAGCTAAAACATGCGCCATCCCTTGGGATACATGTTCTTAATTATCGAACCTGTGGATCTGACCCATCCCACAGGAATACCATCTATTGCAACTGCTCCATAGCCTTTTCTGTCCATATCAAAGTCAGGGGTTTCGCATTTGAGGTAGCTATGGGCAGCCGGGTCTGTGGAGCTGAGCTTCACCACAGCCTCTTCTCTTATTTCATCCAGTGACAGGGCGGAAGCCAGAGATTGGGAAGGCACGAACCTGTCATGATCCAGACAGCCCATGTACCATCCGAATTTGCATACCTTGATCCTGTCCAGCCTGGCAGGCATTTCCCTCATGGCATACAGTCCATTGCCAACTGTATAGAAACAATATTCCTCCAGGGGACGTGCCAGCACATCTGATGCGAACCTCCGGAAGGCCTGAATAACATCTCTGTCGGCAGAGGCCTTTGCCTTAATTGGCTCTCTATATGCGTCGCCCCGGCGAACAAGGCAGGCAGTAAAGTGGCCCTCGCCTCTCAACAAATGAGGCCACATGCGCACGCAGGCATCCATGTCTGTGCCGCCTAGGGTCCACTCTCCCCGTCCGGGAGCCTGACCGCAGCACTTGGGAATATTTCTCAGACAGAACTCCGGATGCTCCTGCAAAAACCGCTCTATTATCTGCTCGTTTTCCTCCGGAGCATATGTACAGGTGGAATATACAATGGTGCCTCCGCCTCTGACCATCTGGGCCGCGCTGCACAGAATGCTGTATTGAATCTGGCACAGCTTATCCCCGCCGTGGCTGTCCCACTCAGAAACTGAGCCCCGATCCTTGCGGAACATGCCCTCTCCGGAACAGGGCACATCTGCTGCAACTACGTCAAAATAATCTCTGAATATGTCAATCAGCTTGGCAGGTTCCTCGTTGATCACCAGGGAATTGCGGACGCCAAACTGTTCCAGATTGCGGATCAGAGCCTTAATGCGGGAGGAGCTGATGTCGTTGCAGTATAGGGTTCCCCTGCCCTGCATATATGACGCCATCTGGATGGCCTTGCCTCCGGGGGCACTGCATAGGTCCAGCACGTTCATACCCGGAGCAGGAGCTGCAACTGCACCGGGCAGCATGGCAGATGGGTCCTGTATATAGTAGAGTCCCTGGGCGTACATGATGCTGCGGCCGGGCTGGATGGAATCTCCATCATAGTAATACCCTCCTGGCACCCATGGAACAGGCTCAGGTGACGTGCCAAATTCCCTCTTCCACAGTTTCTCAAAGGACTCAGTGTCCACCTTAAGGTCATTTTTGCGAACGCCATAGGTTCTGTCCTGACAAAGGGAATCAAAAAGGGCCTCAGCCTCATTTCCCATGAGGCAGCGGTATTTATCCATAAACTTTGCCGGCAATAACCGGTCAGGTGTCGCAATAGTTTTCATTTACTATGTCCCGTTCTCCTCCAAGATTCTTGAGACTTAACATTGAAAAATAGAGGTTGCCCTCTATTTTTCTGATAATTACATAAAATTGGCAATCTGCTGCAGAATCCCTGTTAACGAAGGGGAAGCTTCAGCTGTGTACCGGGCTGCAGTGCCTGATTCTGCATGCCGTTGAGGCTGGCAATCTCAGGCCATCTGTCTCCGTTGCCCAACTCTCTGTTGGCAATGCCCCAGAAGGTATCTCCCTCCTTGACAGTGTACATGCGATATCCCAGTTCCTCAGGAGAGGGTGTGGGAGTGGCAGTAGGCTCCGGTGAAGGAGTGGCGGTAGGCTCCGGTGTGGGAGTGGCTGTAGGCTCTGCCGTAGGTGTGGGTGTAGAGCTGTCCACATAGGGTGTGGGTGTCACACTAGGTGTGGGCTCAGGCTTGTGACTGAAAACGCCTACCCTGGTCAACACAATGAATAAACATACCAGGAAGGCAAGCACAGCCAACACGCCCAGAACTGCTGTGATAATCTTCTCCGTGCGCTGTTCCTTTTCGTCCTGGTCAGACTCTTCAAACAGGTTGTCGGAGTCCCCAGGGGTTTCATCCTCGGTATTCTCCATATCTGTAAGCTGAACCTGCATGCTGTCGTCGTAGAACGGAATAGTATCATCTGCAGGTTCCGATTCGTCATCGGATAGGGAATCATCGGATTCGTCCATGTCCGGGATCAGATTGTCGTCGCTGACTTCGGGAACCTCAGTGGTGGGCTTATCCGAAACATCATTGAAGTCAAAGACAAAGGTGTTCCTATCGCCGAATGCGTTGCTCTGCTTAGCTGAATCCTCCTCCGGCTGCTCCGGATCGGCGTCCTCAGTCTCCGGCTCGGTTACCTGCTCTGCCTCCTGCTCTGTATCCGGGTCAGAACTGTCCTGTACCTCAGGAACAACATTAGTGGCATCCATAGATATGGGTTCGGATGATTCGGGCTCAACATCTACCACCTTGGTGTCTGTAAGCGGGGTCTCTCCCTCTGTACCCACCACTCTGGAAACAGCACCCTTCTGTGCAGCGGAATGAGCACCTACTGCCTGATAGAATCCGGTGTTGGAGTTGTATGGTACATTGGCGTTGAGAATCTTAATGGTAATAGCAGTCAGATCGTGAATCTTGTCCCGGGCAGAGGCCTCTCCCAAAACGATGCTTACGTTGTTCTCGGCAGACTTGTTGCTGTCCAGGCACTTTTGCATATCAGCGGGAGTCATGGACTTCTTGACTGCAGAGGAACAAATCATGAAGCAATCGCCTCTGTGGAGCTCCATTACCTCTCGGTTTTTAGCCAAAATGCGACGCTCGGAAGTGCAGAAATAATATGTACCGGCATCACCGGAACGGTCGATATAGACCTTGGCTCCGGTAATTACCATAATGCACTTGGAAAAAATAGAAATGGCTCCGGGCTGCAATTTCTCGTACTCGCAGTACTTCTCTATCTCTCTGCTGATTGTATTGTTGATGTCATTCAGTATGCCCTCTCCTGTGCTGTGGGCAAAGTCAGTGCTGCGGTGAAGCATGCGCATCCTCATGCCAATCAGGCTGCGGAGCTCAGGTGCATAGCTGCCTGCAACACTCATCTCAAAGAAGGCGAACACAAATCCCGGGCCATACTTATCGGCATAGATAACTGAGTTGGTATTGCCAAATTGCTCCGGGCACTTGCCGTCAATATAGCAAATGTCCTTGAGTCCTATGTTTTCAGAACCTCTGACTGTAACCGATACAACACTCAGAGAAGTATTCTCATTCATACTGAAATTGCCTCCTGAAAATGAATCTTATTCCTCTTCTGCTGCCCTCTTGGCCTTACGGCGAGTGCGCTTCAATGCTCTGACAATATAGGGTCTGGCCATTGTCAGGAAGGAAACGATTGAAGAAATAAGGCTTGTCTTCGAAGCAGCCTTGTTGACTGTATTGGAAACAGAGCCTACCGTATCTGCCACAGACGCAATTGCGGTGCAGGCAGTATCTGTAACGCCCTTGACGGAGTCGCTGACGTCCTTAACAGTATCTGTAATATCCTTGACATTGTCTGTAATGGCAGGCATGTTCCCCAGAGTGCTGTTAATGTTGGGCTCATTGGTATCCAGGATCTTCTTGATTTTGCCAATCACTCCGATCAGCTTAATCAACAGGATAAGCAGTACTATGCCAACAACAATGTAGATGCCTGTGCAAAGGCCGCTGATGAACCTGTCGACGTCGATAGTAATGACGCCTGCGGACAACATAAAACTATTCATATAAAAACCTCAATCCTCCGAATATAGTGGGAGTCAATTACTTGGCGTCAGACTCTGCCTCTGGGTCGCTGATGAGATCGTCCTCGTCGATACCCTCGAAAATATCGTCCAGGTTGCCGATATCACATGTGTACTGGCAAACCTCTCTGACCTTGTCCTTAGCCACGTCTGCTGCGTTCTTCACCGACTCCTTGGCAGCATCAAGAGCCTCCTTGGTGGCCTCTGCGATATCATTGCGGGTCTCTGCGCCGGACTGGGGTGCAAACAAAATGCCCAAAGCTGCGCCGATAACGGCACCAACTGCAACACCTGCTACCACGTTGGCTGCGGCCTCTCTCCTGGCCTGTCTCTCTCTCTCTATTCTCTTTGCTTCAAAGTAATCAAATAACATATTACGAACTCCTTTCAAAATACATGGGTGACCTGAAATCTACAGATTGATTGTACACTAATTATTATTGCATTTCAACCAAGGTTTATGCGCTGTGAACCGAGATAAATCAATACTTTTAGGACTCTTTCATGGAAATGAGGGCCTTGGCCAGCTGGTCGGGGCAAGAGGTGCCCTTGGAGCCGCACTGAATGCCGGAAAGTCTGTCAATTACCTGGTCCACAGTCATTCCCTGAACCAACTTGGCAACGCCCTGGGTGTTACCCATGCAGCCGCCCACAAAGCGCACATTGTTGACAATGCCACCCTCTACATCAATCACAATCCTGGATGCGCATGTGCCTCTGGTTTTATACTCAAATTCTGCCATATTGAACCTCCCAAATTTTTCGCTGTGAAGTGGAAAATGCGCTTTATTCACAGCGGAATATAATGTATAATGTTTTCTGTATTATACCATGTAGTTTGTCTATGACCAAGGCACAATTTTCATTTGGTGCACACTTGTTTTGGGAGGTTTTACGTATGAAGATACTCTTTGCAGCTTCTGAGGTTTATCCGTTTATTAAGACAGGCGGCTTGGCTGATGTGATTGGTTCCCTGCCCAAGGCTCTTGCCCAGACAGGCAACGATGTCCGCGTGGTGCTTCCCAGATACTCCGACATTCCACTTGTCTATCAGGAGAATATGGATTTTGTGGGCTTCACCTACAGCGACGTAGGCTGGAGACACCAGTATTGCGGTATCTTTTCCCTGGTTCAGGACGGAGTTACGTACTATTTCCTGGACAATGAGCAATATTTCAAGCGTCCCGGCCTGTACGGCTACTTTGACGATGGCGAGCGCTTTGCATTCTTCTCCAAGGCAATCCTTGACTTCCTGCCTGTGGTTCAGTTTGCTCCCGATATTATCCACCTTAACGACTGGCAGACAGCTATGACTGCCATGTTCATGCGCACCACCTCCAGCAACAACGTATGGTGTAACCACGCATCCTCTGTTCTCACCATCCATAACCTTAAGTTCCAGGGCATTTTCCCCAAGGAAAACATTCACAACCTGCTTGGCCTGGGATGGGAATGGTTCAGAGACGGCGGCGTGGAGTTCAACGGCTGCATCAACTTCCTCAAGGGCGGCCTCAACTTTGCCGACAAGATTACTACAGTCAGCCCCACCTATGCCGAGGAGATCAAGACCGAGTTCTTTGGCGAGAATCTGGATGGTCTTATCCGTCGCAGGAGTTGGGACCTGGTGGGCATTGTCAACGGTATCGACAACGACGCATATGACCCCGGCAATGACTCCAAGATCAAGTACAATTACGACCACACGTCACTTATTAAGAAGTTCCTGAACAAGTGCGACCTGGCATACAACCACGGCCTGGATATCGGCGTGTCCCAGGAAATGTACGACGATGCCCTGATTATTGCCAAGGGCCCCAAGGGCGCCAAGTCCAAGTACGAGGCTGCTCTCAAGCGGTTCAATGCTGTCTATGCCGACCCTGCCACCAGACCCAGACCGATTATCTCTATCATCTCCAGGCTCACTGCACAGAAGGGCTTGGATCTGATTGAGTGCGTTCTGGATGATATTATGAGCACCAATCTCTGCTTTATCGTCCTGGGTACCGGAGACCAGAAGTACGAGGACCTTATGCGCTATGCTGAGAGCCGCTGGCCCGGCAGATTTTCTGCAAACATCATGTACAACGATGCACTTTCCCGTCAGATATATGCCGGCTCTGACGTATTGATGATGCCCTCACTGTTTGAGCCCTGCGGTCTGTCCCAGCTGTTTGCCCTGAGATACGGCACTATTCCTCTGGTTCGGGAAACAGGCGGCCTCAACGACACAGTAAAATCCTACGATCCCATTTCCGACACAGGCAACGGCTTCTCCTTCCACGACTTTAATGCCCACGATATGCTCAATACCCTATGGAGAGCCATCAGCTTCTATTATGACCAGTACGGCACCTGGCCCAAGCTTCAGGAGCGAGCCATGCAGTTTGACTACGGCTGGGACGTATCTGCCCGTAAGTATATGGAATTGTACAATTCTATCAGGTAAATTGATATGAGGAAATCAGTACGCAACACAATCATTATCGTTTCTTCCGCTGTACTTGTTGTCGCCCTATGCGTAGTTGGCGTATTTCTGTACAACAGAGATATTATGGCCTCCAGCGAGCACCGCTATATAGCATATGTGGATTCCTTTGACGACACAACGGCCACCTACAAGGGCATCACAGACGTGAATCTTATGATTCTCAAGGTGTCCTCCGATGGTTCCATCAGTTCTGCCATACCAGACAAAACAGTGGATCAGGTAATGGCCTCCGCCAAGCAATTCAAGCTGGACCATCCTACCCTGCGGGTCAATCTCTGTGTACTGGGTATTGCAGGATGGGAATCCTACGTGGAATCCTCTGCCTACGTCTCCAGGATCAACGGCTTTGCGGACAGGCTTATATCCCTGACCCATGCAGCCGGCCTGGACGGCATTGACCTGTACGTAGGCGGGCCCACATCTGTGAACTTTGCCAATATGTGCAAGGCTGTCAAGAACCTCCTTGAAACCAAGACTACAGCTGCCGGTGAGAAGTACATTCTGTCGGTGTCTGTTGGCTCTGACGGAAACAGCCTGGAGCTAACCAGCTGCGGCACACTTAAGTCCTATGTGGATTACTTTAACATCTGCTGCTTTGACTACGGAGCTCAGGCCACAGGACAGCTTATGTCCGCCACCCTTACAGATTATCTGGACTATGGGCTTTCCGCCGACCGCATGAACCTGGTACTCTCTGCTTCTGAGGCCAACTCCCAGCTGGCTGCGGATATCAGCTCTGTGGCATATGCAGATGGTCTGGGAGGACTGGGGGTTGTAGGCTACTCCTCAGACACTGCCGTGAGCCAGATGGCTTCCATCATGATCTACGTATTTGAAAATGGCATAAATATTATTGTCAAGGGCGACATGGCCGCCTTCCCCATGAACGATCTGGGCGAATACGATCGGGATCTGATTATTGCAGTATCCACTATCGGAGATGATATTATTCCCATTACACTTTCCCATTTCGACACCGAGGACAACAACCTGTACTATCATGTAATGTACGATAAGGGCTTCTTCTCCGCATATTACGTAAACGTCAGCTTTAGCGATATTATGGGTACTGCCCACTG
Source organism: uncultured Clostridia bacterium (assembly GCA_964500525.1). GTDB lineage: Bacteria > Bacillota > Clostridia > RGIG7378 > RGIG7378 > RGIG7378. The sequence continues at coordinate 10,469 of CAZCOE010000005.1, forward strand.
CGATGACATTCAATTCTGCTGTGCCAGGGGATTGTTCGATCTGGCCGGAGACGGTTCCTTCCATCCCGATGAGTTTATGACCAACCGGGAGGCGCTGGCCGCACTGTGCCGTATTACCGGAGAGGCCTACGATCTGGATTTGGACCTGACATATCTCCCTGCTGCCGATTCCTCTCAGGAGGGTTCGGAGGCAACACCCCAGCCCCAGGTGGATCTGGATACATACTATGAGACATTTGCGAATTGGGCCGTAGACAAGGGAATCATCACTTCCGAAGACAGCGTTGCAGCAAATCCGGACTCAAATATCACATATGACAACATGATCAGGCTTATGGACTCCCTGGCAGACTATATGGGCAACAGCAGCTACACTCCTCCAGAGTACAAGTTGGACGAGAATGCCGATAACCAGGTGTCCAGAGGTCTGGCTGCAGAGATATTCAGAGACTACATTGAGTCATTCTTTATTCAGTGAATAGTTAAGAGTGAAGAGTGAAGAGTGAAGAGTTCTGGTCCCCTTGCTCCCATGCTCGACTATATCAGTGAAAAGTGAATAGCGAAGAGTGCAAAAACCTTCCCCATAGCGGGAAGGTTTTTTAGCATTCACATGGCACCTGCATAGCGGGGCTCTATATATCAATATAGGTTCTCTCACCTACATTGAGTATTCTGGTGTCACCTCTGTGGTGCTCTGTTTCCAACTTGGCACCATAGCTCTTATGTACATGGCCATGGAGCAAAAGCTTGGGATGATACTTGTCTATCAATTCCACCAAGGCCTCAAACCCAATGTGGGCTGGGTCCGGTGCGTCCCCTAAGTCCCTGGGGGGCGCATGGGTTACTACAATGTCTACTCCCTTGGTCCACCATAGACGGAAACGAAGCTTCCTTATCCTGCGCCTCATCTCCCGCTCAGTGTATTGGTGCTCACCCGGATGATACCTGCGACATCCGCCCAGTCCCAAGATTCGCAGGCCGTCTACAATAATAACCTTGTCCTCGATGCACTCACAGCCCTCGGGAGGATTGGTGCTGTAGTGGGTGTCGTGATTGCCATGGACATACAGCAAAGGGGCACGTCCCATGGTGACCAGAAATTGGAGATAGTCCGACTTCAGATCCCCACAGGATATTATCAGGTCTACGCCCTTCAGCTTTCCGGGCATGTAATAGTCCCAGAGAGCCTGACATTCCTCATCTGCTATAGCCAGTATTCTCATTATATGGTCTCCTCCGCCGGGATTTCGTCACGGAATACTCCCAGGAGCCGTACCATAGGCTTTGTCACGTCCATTATCTCGCTGTACGCTGGGATGCTGCCGTCTACGCCCTGGACGAGATAGTCCATACGCAGCAGTTCGTCTGGGGTCAGACCTCGGGTTCCATCGGATCTGACACTGCCATCCTGGGCGGTAATGCGCTGCATGAACGGATCCACCGTGCCATTCAATAACCCGTCCTGCAAAATCTGGGCCAGGTGGCGGACTCCCAATGGAAGATGCTCTGTAAACTGGACGGTGATAACACCGCTCTGCATCCCCCACCAATAGCTGATGGCCCTGGGTTTGCCTCTGGGAGGCTCCTTGCCGGCAAAGATGGATTCCATAATCTTGGTGTAGAATGTGCCCCACATGCAGCATGGCGTGGCCAAAGGCACCAGACTGTTGTCCTCCCTACGCAAAAATGTGCCGTAAAAGGGACGCAGCTCATCTGCCACCGGTGCGTCCCGGTTGGATATGACCTGTGCGCCTGACTGCATCAGTGCATCCAGACAGTTGCCGGGGAGACAGGACCACTCCAGCTGAACCCGTGCCCTGGGGTTAGTGAGCTGTGCACCCAGTGTAAAGGCGTTTATTGACGCCAGCTCTCCAAATATGGGGCAGGTGCCGATGTACCCAATGCGCCCATCCTTGGCCATGGCACCGGCCACAGCGCCTGCAAGGAACTTGGCCTCATAGAGGCGGCTGTAGTAGTTGCGGATGCTGGGGTATGGCATATTGACAGAGCAGTTATAGACCCGAAGCTTAGGGTATTTTACTGCCAGCTTCAGGCATGAGTTGGTCATTTGGACAGCTGTGGTAAAAATAACATCAGCCCCATCGTCCACAGCCTTTTGCAGGGCCTCATCCCATTTTTCAGGGGAATCGCAGTCGAAGTAGCTCCTGACGGTAACCTTCTCCCCCAGGTGCCCCTGCATTTCCTCACATCCCCGCTGGTGAGACAGAACCCATTCGCTGGTCTGGGGATTCCTTGTGTGGACAAAGGCCAGGTTAAGGTGTTCCGGTGGAGCGGTGACCAATTTGGTTATTCCAGCTGCGAAGTTGCTGATCAGTCCCGGCTTGACCTCCTGCTCTTTTTCGGTATGCACCTCCACCGGATTTTCCTCGGTGAGGGCAGCGATTTCAGGCCACATGGAGTTGACAGTTTTTTTAAGCTCTGCAGCGCTGAGATTCCCCAAGTCCCGGTAGCTGTACACCTGGAGCCAGCGTAGGAACGCCTCCTCCGGGCCCACCTTGAGGACCTTGGAGGCGGTACGGAAGGCGTCGCAGAAGTAGTGGTAGTAAGCGGAGAGAGTCCGCCGTTCCTGTTGGGTCCACTCCTGGCCGGGCTCTTTCCCCACGGCCTTCAATAGCTTGGCATACCCGCCCGGTTCCTTGAACTGGATATCGTAGAGTTTTGCTGTACGGTAGAACTCGATAAATTCCTGGTAGGCCTTCAGGTTTGGCTCATCCCCACGGGGCTGGATGCGATTGACTTCTCCCGGGATCTTCATGGCGTCGAAGGATTTGAGAACGGATACCCGTTTATTCCCCTCCTGGACGTAAAACCAGCCCATATACTCGTAGCATCGGATAGGGTCACGAATACCATCCTCCAGGTGGGCCTGGCAGAGGTCGACCCACTTATTGGCAAACTCGGTATCAGGTCCCAACAGTGGATAGAAGCTGGGGCTAAAGGCGGAGACGCGGCCGGCGGTTTTGGTACCCACCACCCGTTCCATAGGGATTTCCACGACTCCCACGTACTGGACCTTCTCGGCGTTTTCAATGAGTTCATCCAGGACGGCGGGTGCAGCAGGCAGTCCGGCTGCAGTGCGCTCCCGGACCTCTTTCAGGCCCAGCTTCATAGCTTTGGTATACTGTTCGACGGCCTGTTGTCTCGGCATAGGAAAGTCCTCCTTCCAATAAGATGGGATGTTATTCAATCGTTATTATATGGTGAAAATGTAGAAATAGGCAACTGACAGCGGACTGTTCTTATCTGCCTCTTATCCGCCATAACAGACCAGATGCCAGCGTCCATCGTACACAGCATGGGTGATAGAACACTGTTTCACAGGAGCCCTGCCCCTGAACAGCTTTACCGGCAGCTCCTCTATTACAGTCCAGAAGCTGTGGAGCATCACAGAATGGGACACTGCCGCAATGTTGACGTCAGGTTCATCCCTGCCTGCATAGCCGGAGTATTGTGCGGCTATATGGTTCAGGAAATCCTGAGCTCGTTCCATCACCTGGGGATATGTCTCACCATCGCCCAGGGGAACATAGTTTTCAGGGTGCACCCATATGGCATCGGCCAGCTCCGGCATCTCAGCCTTGACTGTGGGCATATGGGCTCCATCCAGGTCGCCAAAATCCATTTCTGCCAGCCTGTCATCCACTGTTATAGGGTATCTGTCCCCGAAGGCTATTTCTGCAGTGCGCCGGGCCCGCATCATAGGGCTGGAGTAGACCTGGGCAAACTCCATGTCAGCAACTCTGTGGTGGAGCTCCTGAGCCAGCTGGTATCCCCGCTCCGTAATAGGCGAGTCTCCTCTGCCCTGCATCTTCTTGAGAATGTTCCACTCTGTCTCTGTGTGGCGAATAATATACAGGTGGATCATAATCTGGACAGAACCTCCAATATGAGCTTGTATGTCTTGGCAAACGAGGCCGCATCCATAGTTTCACCGGGTGTGTGTACATTGGTCAGCTGGGGGCCCAGGGCTACCGGATCCATTCCCGGCATTCTCTCGCAGAACAGGCCGCATTCCAGACCGGCATGTATGGCCTCTGTCATCATTTCTGTACCAAACAAATCCCTGTATGCATCACAGACAGTGTCCCTGAGCTGGGAGTTGGGATTATATGCCCATCCCGGATATTGCTCTCTGAATGTGACATTCATACCGAGAACAGCTGCCATCTCCGCCAAAACCGCCTTGGCATTCTCCAATTGTGACAGTATGGAGCTGCGCAGGGAGCAGGTACACTTGACTGCATTGCAATCTGCATTTACAACCCCCAGATTTGAGGATGTGATTACAAAGTCATTAAGCCCGGGATTTCTCATCAAGGGGCCATTGGGCACCATGTAAAGAAAACGAATCAAGCTCTGGGCAACCTGCTGTTTCAGGACCTTTTTGCCGGTCTTGGGACCAACATTGGTTGTCACCAGGACTGCCCCATCTGTCTCTGCCAATTCCTCAGCAACCTGACGGCCAACCTCTGCAGCTGCCTGCTGTGCCTTGGCTGCACATTTTTCACAGGGAAGCATAATCTCTGCAGTACATTCTCTGGTAATAGCGTTATCCTTAGATCCTCCATGAACGGAGACCAGCCTCATGCCTGGCACAGCCTGGGCTGCAGCGTGGAGAACTCTGCCCATAATCTTGTTGGCGCTGCCCCTCTCCAGATGTATATCAGCTCCGGAGTGACCTCCCCTAAGTCCTGTAACAGTTATTGTAACGGGAACACCTGCAGTCACCGTGTCAGAAACCTCACCGTCAAAGGTCACATCTGCCCTGACGCCGCCGGCGCAGCTGACTGTCAATATGCCCTCCTCCTCGGAATCCAGGTTGATCATGCGGCGAGCCTTCAGCAAGTTGGTATCTATGGTCTGGGCCCCTGTCAATCCCGTCTCCTCCTGCACAGTAAAAACGCATTCCAGGTCGGGATGAACTGCGGATGCATCATCCAGCACAGCCAGCATTATTGCTACCGCAGCTCCGTTATCCGCACCAAGGGTTGTGCCCCGGGCTGAGATTATGCCCCTGTCGTCAATAGTGATAAAGGGGCCGTATTTGTCCCAATCGTGGTCATATCCCGGAGCAGTTTCGTTCACCATGTCCATATGTCCCTGGAGCATAATCGGCTGGGCAGATGACCTGCCGGCAGTGGCAGGCTTCTTCACAATCACATTGTGGTATGCATCCGTATATGCCTCCAGGCCTCTGGCCTCAGCAAAATCCAATATGTACCGGGCAACAGCAGCCTCATTGGATGAACCTCTGGGAATGGCTGTAATATCCTCAAAATAGTTAAAAAGCTTAGCCGGCTCATAGCCCTTGATAACGTAATTCATATATCCCTCCATAAACAAAGCGGAATCCTGGGATTCCGCCTGTTATGTTATCATTTTTTCTGCCTAATGTACAGAAAATACAGCTTATTCTACTATGTCATGTCCCTTCCAGAGCTCCTCCAGATCCAGCCGCATCTGCTTGAGTTCCTCGGTGCATTGGGCCCAGATGGTGTATGAGGTGTATTCCCCTGCAAATGTGTCGAATCCGGATATGGTAATAACTACAACCATATTTTCCTTGGAAATATCGGCCTTGCGCAATTCCGTATTCTGCAGGATATTGGCAGCGTACTTGATGGTCTCAATTTCCGCCGGTTCATACTCTGTAGGCTTTCCGTAGAACTTATCCTCAGAGCTGTAAGCCATCTCATAATTGGAATAGTACATATTAGTCAGATTACTCATTTCCTTGTCAGAAAGCTCATACCAGGCAATATTGAGTCCCATGCCCTCCTGAGTTGTGCCATCCAGATATCCCTTCAGCAGCTTATCTATGTCTGCCTTGTTCTTTTGATAGCACAGGTCTATATACTTCTGTGATGTCCTGGGAACATGCATATCCAGGCTGTAGCGATTGGAAAATGTCTCTGTTTTCAGATATCCCGAGACAGTCATATTTGCAAAGTTCTCGTAGCCCATGTATCCAAAATACTCTACCCGCTCATCATCCGTCATGGCTCCCAACTCCTCCAGGAATGTGGGCAGCAAGGGCTCCTTCGCCGGATCCTTCTCCGCAAATCCCTCAATCGCCCAGTTCTTTATCTCCTTTTCAGAGGGGTAGGCAGATGCGGCATCCTTGTATGCCTGGTCGGCCAACAGATATTTCCTATACTCATCGATCTGGTCAGAAATGTCGATTTGCCTGGTGACTGTTGTGCCGTTTTTCAGGTAAAACTTGACAGCCAGCTCCGGATATCCGTAATAGGTGCCATTCTTGATGGCATTAACATCCTTTTTCAAGACCTTGAGGGTTACGTCAATCAGGTCCCTGTTGGTAAGCATGGCCTTCTCCTGCAGCAGCTCGTTGTAAGTGGGCTCAGAGGATAACATAGAGGTGAATATGTCTGTTTCGCTGGATACACGGATGCTCTTTACCTGATCCTCGTCGGGAATTCTATTCATGCCGGCTATAGCAATTGTCCTGGAACCCACAGAGACTCCACCGCAGACAAGGAACAGCACCAGCAAGGCCGGCAGCGCCCGGAACCCCTTCTTGAAGCTCTTGATGGTCACCATCTCATATACCATATAGATGAGGAAGTCCAGTACTGCCAGGACTACAATTAACGAGAATATGTTATTGTCCCAATGGCTTGTGTCCGCGATTAAGTCTGTTGCCAGCAGGGCCAGAGGTGTTGCCAATGCCAGGGCATATACTCTGTGCAGCTTTCTGTTGGGAGCTGCTTTGTCGGCGGTCTCACTGCGCCTGCGGACAAATGCCCAGAGGCCCAATGCAGTGTATGCAATACTGAGTCCAAAGGAATACAGGATACCGGGCCAGAAGGTCATTATATCCTCTTTCATTTCAATTAAGCCAAGGGGTGCAAAGGCCAGATTGTACCTGAAGCTGAACAGCACACCCATTTCCGACATTACCAGAACCGGTGCAACGCTTTCCATAAATGCGGCGGTAATGTACAGAATCAACCTGGGGAAAAACACAATGAGCAAAATGGCAACTGCGTTGGACAGCTTGGTGCCGGTAATGGACATGGCCAATGCCACGCCGCTGGCAATTACCATAGAGGCAACAGTGTTGAACAGTATGATGTACAAGTATGAAATCATATTAATGGGCATCTGCCACACCAGTCTGCCTATCAATGACACCAGACATGTTGCCACAATTCCGCCGAAGGTCATAGTCATAACTGCTGCCATTCTTGAGAAGAACAGGGATTGTCTGGTATTTGGCAGACTATGGTAAAAGTCGCTGTCCCGGCGGCTGTTCAGAAATCCAAAGGACAGAGCTGTAAACAGCAAAGGAGCAACGTACATAAATACCCATAGTCCCGGAGCGAACTCCAGGATAGAGGGCAGTGCGTCCCAATTCTCAGTGTTATATGCTGTGATAAAATCCGCTGTGCCTGTGATAACACAGATAATTCCTGTGAGAATCCATGCCGGCAGTCTGAGCTCCCGCATGGTTTCCAAATATAGTCTTGAACTGAAAAACTTGTTTTTCATAGATAGCCTCCTTAGTTAAGCACTTCGTGGAAGGAGTAGCCCAGGGCCTCCATCTCATAGACAAATACCTCTTCCAAAGACAGGGGCAATATCTCAAACAGCACCGGATTCATGGCCTCAAAGAGTGCCTTGGTCTCTCCCCTGTCACCTTTGATAATGATATTGGCTACGCTGCCCTTCTGAGAGTAGTTCATCATGTCAATGTTGGCGAACTTGGACTTGTCGTAGGGTTCCTTAAATGCCACCTGTACCTTGAAAAGAGATGTCTTCAGGTTCTGAATGTCGCTCTCGAATACAATGCCTCCCTTGTGGAGCAGTGCCAACTGGTCGCAAGTGTCCTCCAGCTCCCTCAATGAGTGGCTGGTGATAATGGCTGTGGCGCCTCTGTCCTCTACCTGTGAGTAAATCAGCCTCTTCACCAGGTTGCGCATAACCGGGTCCAGTCCGTCAAAGGTCTCGTCCAGGAATATATACCTGGTATTGCAGGAGAGGGCCAGAATCGTGGCTGCCTGACGCTTCATTCCCTTGGAAAAAGTGTTGATATTTGCCTTGGGATTCAGGCCAAAGGCCTTGGCATACTCGTTGAACTTATCCATATCAAAGTGGGAGTAGTTGGCCTGGTACAGCTTTGCCATGCGCTCCATATTGGATTGGGATAAAAAGAAAAGCTCATCCGGCACAAAGGCTATATCGTCCTTTAGCTTGGTGTTTTCATAGATGGGCTCACCGTCATACTCAATGGTACCGGTATCTGCCCTGTAAATACCTGTTAACAGTCGGAGCAAAGTGGACTTGCCCGCTCCGTTGGAACCCACCATACCATACACAGATCCGTCCGGAATAGTGCAGCTAAGGTGGGATAATGCCTCAAATTTATCAAAGGTCTTGACTACGTCCGTACACTTAATCATGTGACATACCTTCCTTCCCTATGTTCTGATTGTTATATGCTCTGACAACCAGGTCGATTACCGTTTCCTTGTCTATTCCCGCCATTGCCAGCTCGCCTACCAGAGTCTCCAGCTGATTGAGACCTTTCCGGCGACTGTCCTGTATGGCAGCATCCGCACCTTCGCTGACGAATCTGCCATTGCCGGGGGAGCTGAAGCATATGCCTCGCCGATCCAGCTCTGCGTATGCCTTTTGCAATGTGTTGGGGTTAACTGATAGCTCCATTGACAACTGTCTGACTGATGGCAGTGGATCCCCGGGCTTAAGCACGCCCTGGAGAATCATCTTCTCAACCTGATCAATCATCTGTTCGTAAATCGGTTGCCGGGACAGCTTATCCAGAATGAACACAAATTCACCTCCTTATGTATGATAGGTGTATTATATCGGATAGTACACCTCGACGCAAGTGTTTTTTTCGTGCAAAACTTAGTGGCCTCTGCTCAGTTGTCTGCTTTCCTCACAATATAGTGGCCCACTGTGGTCAAAAAAGTCATCATTGTCTTCTTCCTTTTTGGAAGCTTCCTCGAACATCATATAAGCTAACCACTGTTCCGACAAATCTTCTTTCCCATCTCCGTTAAGGTTGAAAAAACCGGCTGATTGCTCAGTCGGCTTAGCTTTACGCTTTAATATATCGAGCAGATTTTGCAGCTCCGATTCGCTGGATAGAACCGCTTTTTACCATTGCACCCAGCACGGCTTCCACAGTCGTAGGACTGACATCTGGGAGAATCTTGCATATCTCTGCTTTGGAAATAGGCGTCAGGCTATTCAGTACCGTGGCTTCCACACGCGCCTTTTTTGTGATTTTCTTTCCATTAACTACTGCAAAACGTTTATCCAGCTCTTTATAACACATATAGAGGGTGGACAGGAAGTTCTCAATGAAGGGGAAATAGCTGTTTTCATTGGTGTCCCAGCCTGTGGAGGATTGTCTGAGCGCTTCATAGTAATAGGCTTTGTAGTTGTTGATCTGCTCCTCTAAGGACACATATTTTCCGGCGTCATATCCGTTTTTATAAAGCAGCAACAGGGATAACAGCCGGGACATTCTGCCGTTTCCGTCCCGGAAGGGGTGGATACAGAGAAAATCCAAAATGACACAGGGAATCAACAGAAGCTGATTGATATTCCCGTTATCCCTTGCCGCAAGATAGGCCAACTCTAACTGTTCCATTGCCTTCGGCGTATCTTCTGCGGGAGTAGGGCGGAACCGCACACGGCGGTTTCCGTCTGCATCAATCTCCATAATCACATTGTCATCCGTTTTATATTGACCGCCATATCCATATCCGGCAGCCCACATCAGCATTTCATGCAGTCGCAGAATGTCACGCTGGGTAAAGTCGATATGGGCAAAGTCCGAGTGTATTGCATTCAGTGCGTCCCTGTAACCGGCGATCTCCGCCTCGTTATGGTTTAGGGGAGCGCTATTCTGATTGACAATTGCGGCGATGCGCTCATCGCTGGTGACGATTCCTTCCATGGCGTTGGAGCTTTTGATGGACTGGACTTTCGCCACGGCTTCCAACTCTGTAAAAATCTGTGTATATTCCTCCTTACGGACGCCTGCCATAGTATTAAGCGCCGAGATATTGGCAGTCAGGTTAACTAACCTTGCGGGAAGCAGCCCATTATCCAAAAAAGAGTAGTCAAAATTTCTCATGGTTCATCCTCCGTTTCTGAATATAATTATAGTGGGTTATATGCAGAAAGTCTAGAGCACTGGCACATATACTGCATATATTTTTGCGGATTATATGCAGATATTCGGACAGGATGTCCTAACCATCAAAAAAGAGACGGCCCCGCCGTCCCTTTTCGTCAAACATAAGTTGTGTGACCCTTGAACTCTATAGTCACTTTCTGCCACTGGGGTCCGGTTTCTTTCCGGACATTTTCTGCTTAAAGGCCGTTCTGCTGGCAGCATCCCAAATATCTGCCTCCACCAGGGCCTTCCAGTCTGTAACCAATGCTGTAATCTGTTTGTGGAAGCCTACTGACCTTTCCTGCTTAGCGATATATCCCTCGGAAATCAGTCTGTCCAGAGCATTGCGAACCGTGTCCTCGGGGACCTTGTACTGCTCCACCACGTAGTTGGTTACTCTCATGTAGGTGGGATATAGCTTCTTCCCCTGGGCTCCCTCATATGACAGGACTCCCTCCAGAATCATATGGTAATAGGGCCTGATCAATTCGTCCTCGGTGGGAATCTCTACGTACCAGTCTGCAACCTCCCGCAGCTGCTTGCTGAAACAATCTCTGACCGCATATACGCCAACCTCTTTCTTGCAGCAATTCCTGAGGAATGCACATACAGATGTGAAGTGGCCATCTCCAGTGAAAATAATAACAGTGTCAAAGGAAGATGAATTAAATGCCTTCTGATAAATGTAATCCAGCATGATGAAATCTGTAAAATCCTTCTTATAATGGCCGGATGCATTCTTGGTCTCCACAATCTTGCTGGTAAACAATCTGATACGCTGTATCTCCGACTCCATGTCGTACTTGGTAAAGTCTCCGAAGAAAACTATCTCCTCTATGTCTACCCTCTTGTGCAGGTCGTCAACCCAACTCTTGATGTTTGTCTGCTGGCCAAATTTGGTGCGCATTGAAATGTACCAATGCTCATAGTCCACAAATATGACCGCTCTCTTGCGCCGTTTTCTGAATAATCCCATTACATACCTCCTTTCTTCCATATTGGTGTGAACCCACACCTGTCCCCAGTATACCATTTGGCGGCGTTTTCTTCAAACTATCCTGCCGGGCAAAGGCAGCCATGTGAAAAATCTGCAGCAAAATTCTCCTGCCCTTGTTGCGGTATTCTCTACAGGGATGTACACTGCTCATATGATAAATATAACTGCTCACTATTTTGATAGGGTTACATCCACCAACGACCTGCTTAAGGAGGCCGCTATGCAAGGTGCTGCCAGCGGCACGCTGTACGTGGCAGGCAGTCAGGACGCGGGACGGGGACGCCTGGGCAGGAGCTTCTATTCTCCCCGGGACACAGGCCTGTACATGTCCCTGTTGCTGCACCGCAGCTGTATTCCCTATGATATACACCTGCTTACGGCTCAAGTGGCTGTTGCAGTGGCCCACACATTGGATTCCCGGTTTGGGGTGGATACAGGCATCAAGTGGGTAAACGACATATACCTCCATGGGCGCAAAGTGGCAGGCATACTCTGTGAGGGAGTATTTGGCTCCACAGGGCACTGCGCAGTAATCGGCATCGGCGTCAACATAAACACCTCCCTATGGCCCACTGAGATTCAGGAGCGGGCCGGCTCCCTGGGATCAGACCTGTTTACCAAGGAGGACAAGCTGCAGCTGGCCCTGGAAATATGCCATTCCATTACAGATACCATATTGAGCCCTGACAGCAGCTGGCTGGACCAATACCGCAGCCGCTCCATTCTCACAGGACAGACTGTGGACGTATATCCTGTTGCCGATGGCAGCGCAGCCTTCTCTGCCCGGGTCAAAGGCATCGACCAAGATGCAAATCTGGTAGTTGCAGACTGCCATGGACAGGAATTTCACCTGTTCTCCGGAGAGGTCAGCGTCAGACCTGTGAGCAAATAATAATTTGCCTGATACCCCATAAAAATCCACTATTTTCTATGTTCACAGCCCCTTTTATGTGCTAATATTATGTCTGCTGAAAACCTGGGCTATCAATACTTTCTGCCCTGTTCAGCACCCATTGGGTTAATCAAATACATACGATTGGAGGTTTCATCTTGGACGCTGGCGACGGCAGCCGATGGCGCTGCAATTATTACAAGAAGGATATCGTTATCCCGGATAGGACCTCCATAGATTTTCTCTTCAGAATCTGAGGCTATAGTCAACCGGACTTTACAGCCCTATGCCATAGGCCTGCAGGCCCCTTTCCTTCCGGTTTTGCGATGTTGTGGAAAGGATAAAACATGGATAATCAATTATTCGAAGACCTTAAGCTTATGCTTAAGGAAAACCGTTTCAGTTCTCTTCGCTCGGAGCTCATAGAGCTTAACGAAGTAGATATCGCAGACTTTATTACTCTGCTTGACAAGGACCAGACATTGCTTGTCTTCCGCATTCTGCCCAAGACTCTGGCTGCAGAGGTTTTTGCATACCTTGATACCGATTTACAACAGCACATCGTTATATCCATTACCGACCGAGAGCTTACTTCCCTGGTAGACGAGCTGTTTATCGACGATACTGTGGACTTTATGGAAGAGGTTCCGGCCAACATCGTTCGTCGTGTATTGGCCGTTACCGACAGAGAGACCAGAGAGACCATAAACAAATTCCTGAAGTACGAGGAGAACTCCGCCGGCAGTATTATGACCAGCGAAATGGTGGAGATTCATTCCGAATACACTGTGGAGCAGGCCATTACACAGATTCGCAAAACCGGTGTGGACAAGGAAACCGTATACACCTGTTACTGCATCGACAAGCAGCGCCACCTGGTGGGCACTGTAGGCCTGCGAGACATAATTTTTGCCAGTCCCGACATGCTGATTGAGGAAATTATGGAGTCCGAGGACGCCATAGTCTCTGTCTCCACCACCGATGACCAGGAATACGTTGCAGACCTGGCCAGGAAGTACGACTTGCTGTCAATCCCCGTGGTGGACAGCGAAAACCGACTGGTGGGCATTGTCACCATTGACGATATTGTGGATATCATCGAAGAGGAGAACACAGAGGACTTCGAGAAGATGGCTCTGTTGGCCCCTTCTGATAATACGTACCTCAAGACCCCGGTTATTACATTGGCAAAGAACCGTATTGTCTGGCTGATGATTTTGATGATTTCTGCCACGTTTACCGGCATGATTATAGAGGGATTTGAGAATAAGCTGGCCATGATTACAGGTCTGACCGCCAGTATTCCCATGTTGATGGACACCGGAGGAAACTCGGGCAACCAGGTCAGCACCCTGATTATCCGTGGCCTTGCCCTGGGTGAAATCACTCTCAGAGATTATTTTAAGGTGCTGTGGAAGGAGCTGCGGGTTGCACTTATATGCGGCATTTCCCTGGCATCTGTTAACTTTATCAGAATGTACGTTGTGGGGATCATTACCGGCAGCCACTCGGAGCCCCAGCAGTACATGATCTACCTGGTTGTCTGCCTGGCCATGCTGGCTGCGGTTATTGTGGCCAAGCTGATTGGCTGTTCCCTGCCTATGCTGGCCAAACGTCTGAAGCTGGACCCTGCCCTGATGGCCGGACCAATGATTACTACTATTGTGGACGCAATGGCATTGCTGATTTACTTCGGGCTGGCCTCTCTCCTGCTGACATTTTAGGTGACAGCAGTCTATTTGATCAGCCTCATCAGCAGCGACTTTGATGTCTTGATGGCTCCCTTGGGGCAGAATTCCTGACAGCAGAAGCACTTGATGCATTTATCCCTGGCGATAACGGGAAGGTTGTTCTTCATGGTAATTGCCTTGGCGGGGCATACGTTTTTGCAATGCTGACAGCCAACGCATTCCTTGGGATGTACCTTGGGCTGGGCTCGCAGCACATTGGTGCCCAGTTTTTCCACCAGCCTGCCCAATAATCCGCCCCCCACCTGGTCTGAGAACAGCAGGCTGTTGTGGGTTTCCAGTGTTTCAAAGCCGGGAACCATATAGTCGGAAAAGCTGTTTGTGGTGGAAACATCCTCTGCCCTTTCGGGTATCAGACCACGCCTGTATGCGGCCTGCAGTGTGGGCACATCCTCCTTTGACAATCCGATTATGGCGGCGCACACCAGATCCATAGCATGCATGTCCCTGGAGGCCAGAATTGCCCCAATGGGGCGGGGCTTCCCTGCTGTCGGGCCATTTCCCTCCATGCCCACAACCGCGTCCACCAGAGATAATACAGGCTTGAAATATGTGTCCAGATCCAGGATCATATCCGAGAATTGATTGATATCGGGAAAGCGGTAGTGATACTGGGGCTTGGTAACCCCGGGAATAACTCCAAACATATTCTTGGCGGCGCAGGACATGCCCATCATTCCATGGGATTTCAGCTTGGCAAAGTTAATTATGGCATCGCAGCTGTCCAACCAGGAAGTATATTGAAAGCTCTTGGCAATAGTCGCCTCCGGATAGGAGCAATCCCCAACGGCAAAGTCCCTGTTGAGTATTGCGCCCTTCTCTTCTGCAGCATTCATCCCGCAGACGCTGTAGATACGGTTCAGGGTCATCTCGTTATACAGACCTCCCGGGCTGTCTCCCAGGATAACCTCTGCCCCCTTCTCCCGGAGCATTTCCACCAGACGGCATACCAATTCCGGATGGGTGGTGGCAGCCTTCTCAGGCTTGGCCGCAGCAACCAGGTTCAGCTTGATGCCCACCCGCATGCCGGGTTTGACAAAATCCAGACCGTCAATGGACCGGATAGCTGCACTCATGGCCCTGGATGTCTCCTCCGGGCTGTAGTCCCGGCAACGTTCTATAGCAACTGTGGAATTCATATCCGTATCCCCTGTCAATTAACCTTAATCTGCCCCAACACCCGGCCCACATTATCGTGAATAACCAGATTGGCCCGTCTGTCCATAGGTGTGGCATCTCTGTTAATCAACACCAGATTGTCTCCGCCAAAGTATTCCACCAGGCCTGCCGCCGGGTACACCGTAAGGGATGTGCCTGCAATAATCATGGTGTCAGAGGATGCTATGGCCGAAACTGCTCCCTCCAGCACATCTCCCTTCAGAGACTCGCCATACAAAACCACGTCGGGCTTGATCAGGCCTCCGCAGCTGCAGTGGGGCACTGTGTCCTGCTGTTCCAGACACTCTATGCCATATTGCCTGCCGCATCTGAGGCATGTGTATGCAGTTGTGGTTCCGTGAAGCTCGTATACCCGTCTGCTGCCGGCCCGGTGGTGCAGGTCGTCGATATTTTGAGTAACTATTGCCTGGAGTTTGCCTGCTCTCTCCAGCTCTGCCAGCTTAAGGTGGGCGGCATTGGGCTCAATCCCCGGCACAATAAGCTTGTCTCTGTAGAACCTATAGAACTCCTGAGGATTGGACATAAAGAAGTCATGGCTCAATATCATTTCAGGAGGATACTTGTAATGCATATTATACAGGCCGTCGGTGCTGCGAAAGTCCGGTATCCCGCTCTCTGTGGACACCCCCGCTCCGCCGAAGAATACAATTCTCCGGGAACTATCAATAATTTGCTGCAATTTTGCCATACTGTCCATGTTCCCTCCCGAAAGTGTTATTTTTTAAGTTCCTTTTCCCGCAATTTGTAATCCGGCATAACCTTGGCAATCTCGGCATAGAAGGCGGGGCCGTGGTTCTTGTGGCGTATGTGGGCCAATTCGTGTACAACAACGTAGTCTATTGCCCGTGGTGAATACTCCAGCAGCCTGTAGGAAAAGCACAGGCTGTTCCGGGAACTGCAGCTGCCAAATCTCTTGTCGGCGCCGGTTATCTTGACACCCTGGGGCTCCACCCCCATGAGAGATGCGTAGTACCTGACCCGGGGCTCAATTATCTCAGCCACCTGCCCGGCCATTATCTTCTTGTCCCGGGCTGTAACCGGCGGATGGTTCCGCTCCCTCTCAATAACCCTGGGGATATGCTTCTCTGCCCATTTGCTGTGTCTCAGGACAAAAGACTCTATTTCAGCCGCTGCCATGGTCCTGGGAGCTCTCACAATAATCCTGCCTCCCGGACCGATCTCCATGCTGATACTGCGCCTGGAGGATCGTATTACTGTATATTCCATTGCTCAGTTTCCACGCCTAGTAAGAGTAGTTATAGTTATAGATGTTCCAGATATCCTGGTACAATGTCTTAAAGTTTCCGCCGCCGTCGGAGCCGTAGAGATTTACATCGAAGTCCACCTCTCCATTCTCCTTCATGACGCGTCCCTCTGTATAGTAGGCTCCTGCTGTGGTTATCCAGCAGTCATGGGCCTTGTCGGACAAGAGACGTGATGTAACCCCATCTGATGTGAAGTACAGCTTGCCCTTAAGTGCCTTTTCGTCATACTCCAACATATACATTGCTCCGTTTTTGGGAGTAGTGGTCACATATCCGCATTTCTTTGCCAATGAACGGATACCTCCGTGGCCGAAGCACCTGAGCTCATTATCCTCAGTCAGGAAGTAGGCCGACTTTCCATCAGGTGTAACATTGACAGAAGCAACTCCTGTATCAATATATGTGGAACTCTTGAATTTCCCTGTGGCACGATACAGGCTGCCTCCGGCCACATAGAACATGGTCTTGCCGTTGTCACTCATGGACACGCCCTGAACATCTCTGGCTATGTTGCGGACATTGAATTTGCTGTCCACATAGTTAAGCTCCGTCTCTCCGTCCACCAACACACAATCCGTGAAGGTCTTGACTCCGTCCACAAACACATAGTAGGCCTTGGATGTGGTAACATTGTAGGATACCGGGGTAGTATCCGGCAGCACAATCCGGGTGGCGTTAAACCCTATTCTGTTGGGTTCTCCGGCACCAATAACTGCATATGTCACTTTGTTGGCGGTATAGTAAACAATCTGGTCATGGGCTATATTGGTATGCACAGCCTTTTCTCCCAGAACCTCGTAGCTGTTCAGCATATTGCCATCTCTATCGCAGCACCAAAGGCGATCTGAGCTGTCCATACAGTATATTATGGAGCCTCCGTTGTTGATGGACAGCGGATACATGCCCTCTGCCACCGATACGGACTTGCGGGAGGATGTGTCGTAGAGCCTCATAACATTGGTGCCCTCTGTTGTCTCCACATACAGCAGCAGCTTGCCGTTGGGAGAAATGGCAAAGTTCTCCAGGCTGCCGCTGTCGCTGATATCCCTGACAGATACGCCGTTAAACAGCTGGACCTTGCCGGCCTTGGACACCCAGGCAATGGTGCTGCCATCGTCGCACAGCACAAAATTGGCAAGGTCTTCTGCCACTGCCTTCTGCCCCTGCTGATTGAAATAGTAAAGGACCTTGTTGGCTTCGTTAAATGCGGCTACAGCATTGCCTGTCAGACAAACATCGTACAGCTTAATAAAGTCGTCCACGTAGCAATTGTCGTCCCACATTACATCATTGTTGTACATCATGACGGTCTCGTCATAGGCATGGTCATACAAAAGCGTGATGGTATTGTCTCTCTGGATATACTTTGATCCTGTAGACAGCACCACCGTCAGCACAATAGCTGCCACAAGTACTGCAGCCACTGCTATATATGCAAATATCGGAATCTTACGCAACCTGTCTCTAAGCATAAACTGCCCTCCTGGTCCTACTATTATTGTTTAGAGCAGGAGTCTTTGTCAAGAAAGCCGGCTGTGGAAATAGCATCGGAAATATTCTCCCTCATCCCCATATTCCGACAGAAAAATAGCTGAACCTCCTGTATATTTCCATACAGGAGGTTTTTATGAAGGATAATACTT
The DNA here is from genome assembly GCA_964500525.1 of uncultured Clostridia bacterium. Taxonomy (GTDB): domain Bacteria; phylum Bacillota; class Clostridia; order RGIG7378; family RGIG7378; genus RGIG7378. The sequence goes on from CAZCOE010000005.1 coordinate 28,388, forward strand.
GTATTAAATGTCTGTACGGCAGAACCATTCCCGTAACCACCGACCTGCTGTGCAAGTACAGAGGTGTGGTGTCATACGACTACAGCTGCTCCAAGTTTATGTTGTCTCCCTGGGGGGACAGACAGCTGAAATACTGCCGCTGCGACAGCTGCGATTACTTTTGCTACTCCGGCGAGTCCGGTTCCTCAGGGGAATGCCGCCTGTTTGGCATACAGGGAATGGACGGGTGCAGACACAAGGGCTGCGGGCGATACAGGTCCAGATATCAGAACCGCTGACCTATGCCAAAGGCTATAGGATTATGCATATGAGTCCGGCGCTGCCCTCATTTATTATGGTCTCCAAGGTTTCCTGGAGCTTCTCTCTGGAATTGGCAGGCAGATTAACCATCTTGCCGCTGAATCCCTCCTGAACCAGCTCAAACAGGGACTTGCCAAATATATTGGACTGCCATAGTGTCTCCGAATCGCTTTCGTATTTGCTGAGCAATGTGGTCACCAGCTCCTCGGACTGTTTCTCTGTGCCCACCAGTGGAGCAATCTCTGCCTCCACATCGCATCTGATCATATGAATCGAGGGGGCTGTAGCCTTGATGTTCACACCGTACTTGCCGCCTTGTTTGATCAGCCTGGGCTCCTCCAGCTTCATTTCCGAGGCCAGGGGCTCCACTATGCCATAGCCCTCAGTTCTGGCCTGATACAGGGCATATTCCAACCTGTCGTACTCCTTCTTGATGGCGGACAGCTGGCGCAGTGTCTGGAACAGGTCGCTTTCGTCTGCAATATTAAATCCTGTAACCTGTCGGATAACGTCGTAAAGTGCGTTGGCATAGGGCTGCACAGTTACTGTAATAGTGCCATTGCCCGGTTCCAGGCTGTCTATAGATACGTTTTCAATGCTTTCACATTGGGACATTTCCCCAACGGCTCCCTCCAGGCTGACAAATCTGTCTGCCTTGCTGAATGCATCGATAATGCTCTTATAGATATCCATTTTCAGCTGGTGTTCCCGGTCCAGCCCATTGATCCACATTGGGAAGTTAACCTTAACCTCCTTGATGGGGAACTCATAGAGAATTCGCTCCAACATGGCATCAATGTCTCCGGATTCCATTGCAGCACAGTTGCAGGGCACCACAGTTACGTCGTAGCGGCTTTCCAGGTTCTTCTTGGTGCGCTGGGCCTCCAGGCTGTCCGGGATTTCCGTATTAAGCACTACGATAAAGGGCTTGCCGGTTTCCTTCATCTCCCTGATAACCCTCTCCTCTGCCTCCAAATAGGCCTCTCTGGGAAACTCGGTAACGGATCCATCTGTGGTTACAACCAGACCAATTGTGGAATGATCGCATATTACCTTGCGAGTACCTATTTCCGCTGCAGTCTCAAAGGGCATTTTCTCCTCGGACCAGGGGGTGGAAACCATTCTGGGTTCCTCATTTTCTGTGGTACCCAGGGCGCCTCGTACCATGTAGCCAACGCAGTCAACCATCCTGACCCGCAGGTTCATATTCTCTCCAACGGTAATTTGCACTGCCTCGTTGGGAATAAACTTGGGTTCCGCAGTCATAACCGTTCTGCCTCCGGCACTTTGGGGCAGTTCATCCTGAGTCCGCTGACTAACCCAGGGGTCCCTGATATTCGGGAGCACCACCAGTTCCATGAATCTCTTGATAAAGGTGGATTTTCCGGTCCTCACCGGTCCGACCACGCCGATATATATATCGCCACCTGTGCGTTCAGCCAATTCGCTGTATATGTTTTCTGTCGCCGATATAGCCATTGCCTATCTCCACATTTGATGCCTGTGACAATGTATGGACAGACATAAAAAAATATGACAACTATTATTCAACAGCTGTCATATAATTCTCAAATTGTGCAGTTGTCAGTCGTTGAACAGGGCTCCCTCATTAACGGTCTTGCTCTCCTCCACAACCACATACTTCTCCAAAGTGCACCAGACTGTGAAGTTCATCAGGTAGCTGCAGAATGCAGGGCCCAGCAGCAACATGAAAATAACCACGAATACATCGTTGAGCCAGCAAAGCCCGAATCCAATCAGTCCAACTGCTGCCAAGGTCAGCAGGTTCGGGAAAAACCGGAGCATGGACAGAGCGAAGGAGTTGCGGATAATTGTAGTGAGCTTAAAGTCAAAGGTGACAATCTGGGGATAGATGTACATGTTCATCATCAGGAACATCAGGAATACTATGGCCAGAACTACGCCGCCCATGCTGGCTATAAAACCGTTGATCTTGTCGTAGGAGAAATAGAACCAGAAGCATATTGAAAATACAACACAGGCTGCAAGGTTTATAAATGTCATGGGCAGGGTCTGCTTCCAGTTGCGCTTAAAGGCATCCCAGAAGTCTGACCATACGAAGATGTGTGAATCCCTGGCAGCGTTGCGGGTATTGTAACACATGCCGGAATATGCACAGCCAAAGGTAAGCACCGGCAGGAGGACAGTCATTATGGACAGATACCTATATATGGTAGTAACAGCAATGGCTCGTTGCAGCTTGTCCAGCTCCTCCTTGCTCATCTCATTGGCAGCCTCCTCATACCATTCATTGGTGTTCCTGTCGATATTGGAATAATATAGGAATATGTCGGTGATGTCCTCATCTGCTGCTGTAGAAACCAATGTGGGCAGTACAAAGCCTACCATAAGCATGAGCACAACCGAGGCAACCAGCATATATACCAGATTTGTAAGCAGTATCTTGGAGTAGCTCCGGCCAAAATACTGGAAGATACGTATGTACCAAGGCCGCTTGGGTTCGTTGGCATTAACCCCCTTGCCTTCCTTAGTAAAATCAAATAGTCCAAATATACCAGCCATCTGTGATGTGTGCCCTTTCGAAGAATTGCCTGTTGGAATA
>CAZCOE010000006.1:0-7737 GCA_964500525.1 uncultured Clostridia bacterium
TCTGCAAGTTGAGGCTTCCGGGGAAAACTGGGGGTCTTATTGCTATTTGCAAAAAGTGGTACAGAACTTTGTACAGATTGCCAAGAATCGTGATGCATATTGTCAAAATATCTAAAATGGGCCATACTAATATTAGCTAAAACCTATTGCTGGAAAGGAGAGAATCCATGACACTTGCAACAGCAACAGAGGTTCAGAACAATTTCGAAAAGTATCTGAAAATGGTTCAGGAGGGGGAGGAGATTGCTATAATAAAGAAGGGAAATGAGGTAGCACGGATGATTTCCCCAAGCAAGGCAGTTTCATTCCTTTCAGATAGCCTTGTGGGAGTTATTTCTTCTGACATAGATAAAATAGTACGAGAAAAAAGGATGATACGCCATGAAGGTGCTGATTGATACCAATGTCATTCTGGACGTACTATGCAACCGTTCAGAATATGTAGAAGATTCACTGAAAGTGTTTAAATGCTGTGAAGTGAATCAGATTACCGGGTGCATCTCAGCCTTATCTATTCTCGATATGATATATATCATGCGTAATGAGCCGGATCGGGAGAAAATAAAGGAGACATTAGATGCGCTCAATTCCATTTTTTCAGTGGCCGTTCTCAGTCAGAGTGATATTGATAATGTGGCGATATTGGGATTTGCCGATTATGAGGATGCCTTGCAGTCCGTCTTTGCAGCAAGAGCCAAGGCAGACTATATTGTGACCAGGAATATCAGGGGCTTTAGAAACAGCACAGTTCCTGCTATCACGCCATCCGAACTCCTTGAGATGATATGATTCGGATTCCGCCCCCGGTTACGCACAGCCTGATTAAAAAAACCGTTGACATGGGAGACGTTTGCTGTATAATTGTGCTGTTAATCATTTGTTTTGACGGTGGAGTTATATGCTGATTGACGTTGGTCCCATAATTAGCTCTGATTCACCTCTGACCTATAGCTTTGACGATATCCCTTCGGAGATGGCGGATTTGCTGAGTTCAGATATACGCATCCGCAGGGTTGCTACAGAGGTAATTGCCAGACACGTTCTCGGCAGAATATACGTCGCCATGGACATCAGGTGCGAGTACGATACTATTTGTGCCAGATGCATGGACAACTTGTCACGGACGGTGGAGCAGCATTGTGAGCAGTGCTTTGTACCTGCCGGATGGGACGAGGAGGATGTTGATGATTCGGACGCAGTCCCATATTCCGGCAATCAGATAGACCTGTCGGAGATGGCTGCAGATGGTATATACACATCGATTCCGGTCAGAGACCTTTGCGTCGATGATTGCAAGGGGATTTGTCCTAAGTGCGGCATCAACCTTAATCTCGGGAGCTGTGATTGCAGTCATTCGGAGATTGACCCCAGATTAGCAGGGTTAGCAAAATTGTTAGAATAAGTAAATTCTTATTATACACTGACAGGAGGTGTAGAAATGGCATTACCTAAGAGAAAAGTTTCACATGCCAGAGGTGCAAAACGTCGCGCCAATTGGAAGCTGGAGATTCCGGCTTTGGCAAGATGCCCCAGATGCCACGCTTATAAGCTGGCTCACAGAGTTTGCCCTGAGTGTGGTTATTATAAGAACACAGATGTACTCCATCTGGATGCAGACAAATAACTAGAGGCATTAGACTTTAGAAGCGGCAGGCATTATGGTTACTGCCGCTTTTTCTGTGTGAATTATTATGGATGGAATCGTTATTAAATCAGTAGAGCCCGGCAGCATATGTGACGAGGGCGGTATTGTATCCGGAGATGTGCTGTTGTCCATTAATGGCAACAGTATTCATGATGTGTTTGACTATCGCTTTGCCATTATGGAGGAGGAGCTCAGGTTGGTGCTGTCCAGAGACAAGTCCGGCCGCCCTGAGGAGATCATTCTCGACGTAGAGAAGGACCAATACGAGGATATTGGACTGGATTTTGACACATATCTCATGGACAGCCAGCGCAGCTGCACCAATGACTGTGTGTTCTGTTTCATCAACCAAATGCCTAAGGGTATGCGGGAAAGTCTGTATTTCAAGGACGACGATGCGAGACTCTCATTTCTCAGCGGCAACTACATAACCATGACCAATATGAAGTACGATGAGCTGGATAGGATAATCAAATACAGATTGTCGCCTATCAATGTGTCTGTTCATACCACAGATCCCGCGCTGAGATGCTCCATGATGCACAACAGATTTGCCGGAGACGTTATGGACAAGCTCAAGTATCTGACTGATGCAGGCATATCCGTTAATTGTCAAATCGTATTGTGCAGAGGTATCAACGACGGGGCAGTGCTGGAGCGCAGCATTCGGGATCTGATGACCCTGTGGCCCGGCATTGACAGCGTGTCCATTGTTCCGGCGGGACTTACCGATCACAGGGAGGGATTGCCCCACATCGACCCCCACAACAGACAGTCCTCAGAGCAGGCATTGGATCTGATAGGCAAATACCAGCAACTGTGCCTGGACAAGTTTGGCACCAGGCTGTTTTACCCTTCCGACGAGTTTTTCCTGATGGCAGACAGGGATATACCCGATTCAGATTACTATGAGGGCTATCCTCAGCTGGAAAACGGAGTAGGCATGATAGCCCTGTTCCGGGATGAGTTTGCCCAGGCACTGCAGGACAATCGCCATGCGGATTACACCCCGGGCAAAGTTACATTGGCTACCGGATTGGCCTTTGCACCCGAGCTTGACAGGGCAATGGCCCAGGCTATGCAGGTGTTCCATGGGATGGACATCACCACCATAGGCATCCGCAACGACTTTTTTGGTCACAATATCACTGTAGCAGGCCTGCTGACAGGGCAGGACATTTCCGCCCAGCTTAAAGGAAGGGATTTGGGCAGGAAACTGATTCTTCCCAAGGTTATGCTTAAGGCGGACGAGGACATATTCCTGGACGATTGGACTCCGGATATGTTGTCAGAATCCCTTGGAGGCATTAAGATTACCTTCGTTGACCAGGAACCTGAGTCCCTGATTAGCGAAATTTTGAATTAACAGGAGACACCTATGGCAAAACCCATCGTGGCAGTTGTTGGCAGACCAAATGTGGGCAAGTCGACGATTTTCAACTATTTAATCGGCAACAGAACCGCAATTGTTGACGATACTCCCGGCGTTACCCGGGACAGAATCTACGGCGAGTCTGAATGGCGCGGCAGGAGCTTTACGCTCATAGATACCGGCGGTATCGAACCTGTCAACGACGACTATATTTATGCTCAGATGCGCAGACAGTCCCAGATGGCCATGGATATGGCAGACTGTATTCTGTTTGTGGTAGACGGCAAGGCCGGCCTGACCTCCGACGACCGGGAGGTGGCCCAGATGCTGCGCCGCTGCAAGAAGCCTGTGGTCGTCTGTGTCAACAAGGTAGATTCCATGAGCACCATGGCAGATGATATGTACGAGTTCTATAATCTGGGCTTTGGTGACATTGTGTGCATTTCCGCAGTACAGGCCCTGGGCATTGGGGATATGCTGGATGAGATATACAAGTATTTCCCTGAAGGTGAAAATGAAGAGGATGATTCCCTTATTATCAAGGTGGCCGTAGTGGGCAAGCCCAACGTGGGCAAATCCTCTCTGATCAACCGCATACTGGGGGAGGACCGGATGATTGTGGACAACACCCCCGGAACCACCAGGGATGCTATAGACAGCCGAGTCTCTTACAATGGCAAAGAATACGTCTTTATCGATACTGCAGGCATTCGCAAGCAAAACAAAATAGATAACGACATCGAATGGTACAGCACTGTTCGCAGCTGGGCCGCTATAGACAGGGCAGACGTTGTGTTGATCATGATCGACGGCGTTGAGAAACAGAGCGAACAGGACACCAAGATTGCAGGCTACGCCCACGAAAAGGGCAAGGCATGTATTTTTGTGGTGAACAAATGGGATGCTGTGGAGAAGGAAACAGGAACCATGAAGCAGTACACCGACGAACTGTATCTGAGATTCCCCTTTATGCAATATGCTCCTGTGTTGTTTATTTCTGCACTAACCGGTCAAAGAATCCCCAGACTGTATCAGATGATTGACTATGTGGCAGATCAGGCGGCCCTGCGGGTTACTACCGGCGTGCTCAACAGCATTCTGGCAGATGCGGTTGCCATGGTGCAGCCCCCTTCAGACAAGGGACGCCGGCTGAAGCTGTACTATATAACCCAGGTGGGAGTCAAGCCTCCTCAGTTCGCAATTTTCGTCAATTCCAAGAAGCTGTTCCATTTCTCCTACGAGAGATATATCAAGAACCAGCTCCGTAAGAATTTCGGCTTTGAGGGATCGGACCTGGTCATGCTGGTCAGGGAAAAGAGCAAGGGAGAGAACATCTGATGCAATATATTTTGATTCTTCTGTTGGCAGGCTACCTGCTTGGCAGCATCAACACAGCCCTGGCTGTATCCAGACTGCGCTATGGAGAGGATATCAGGACCAAGGGATCCGGCAACCCGGGCCTTACCAATGCCCTCAGGACATATGGCAAGGGGGCGGCAGTTATGGTTCTCCTGGGAGATGTGGCCAAGGCCGTCATTGCAGCATTGCTTGGCGTGCTGGTACATAGTCTGATCATGTCGCCGGATTTTGCCGGCTATATTCTGGGCGGTGAGGGCTTTATGAATGCCTATAGCTCTATGGCCGAGGCAGGACTCAACGGAGCTGCCATGGCTGCATGCTTTGGAGCAGTTCTGGGACACAACTGGCCGGTGTATTTTGGCTTCAAGGGAGGCAAGGGAGTGCTTGTCTCCGCAGTTACGGTTCTGATTCTCAGCTGGAAAATCGGCCTTATCCTGATTCTGCTTTTTGTCATTATCGTGTCCATAACCAAGTATGTTTCTCTGGGTTCCATTGCTGCGGCAGTCTGCTACCCTGTATGTGCATTGGTTTCCACCCTGGCATCATGGCAGTATGGCAGCTGGTGGTATTTTGGCTTTGCTGTCATTCTGGCCGGTATGCTGATTTACGAACACAGAGCTAATATTTCCAGATTAGTTGCAGGCAGCGAAAACAAACTTCATTTCTAGTATTTTTGTCATATACCAAATGTGACAGACACCGACAACTGAGACATCTTACAATTTGATTGTGAGGTGTCTTTTTATGTACGTCTATGCGGATTTGCTTTTTATCGAGAATACAATAATCAATTACCTGATACTGTTCATCGGTGCCAAGGTGGCCGGGGTGCAGTACAGGCATACCTTTATGGCAATATCCGCAGCCATAGGCGGAGTCTATTCAGTAATTTCTATAGTATATTTCAATATTCCCCTGTGGTTCAGCGTGCCGGCTAAGCTGTGTATTTCCATTGCCATGGTAACTATAGCCTATGCTCCGGAGAATCTGCGGGTGTGCATTCGGGGAATTATAGCATTTTACATTTGTTCATTTATCTTTGCGGGAGCTGTATACGCCACCGGAGAACAGTTCAAATTCATCATACCTACCATCGGAGTTGCAGCTCTGCTGGTATTGTGCTGGGTAAGGTATTCCCGTTCCGGAGCCTGTGCCCGGGACCTGGTGGAACTGGAGATAGTTCGCAATGGCCGGGAACCAATTCGGGTTAAGGCCCTGGCGGATACGGGGTGTTCGCTGGTTGATCCCATATCCGGCAACTACGCCATTGTTCTGGGAGGGAAATCGGAGGTGTTTGAGGAGACAGCAATGAGATTGATTCCATACTCCACAGCCACAGACAGTGGCGTTCTCCGGGGATTCCGCTGCCAGCGAGCACTGATACATACCTCTGATGGAGTGAAAGAAATCCGGGAACCTGTGGTGTGTCCGGTAAATAAGTCCCTGGGCAATGGAAAATACGAGGCAATAATTAGCGCAGAAGCGTGCAAATAGGAGGAATACATATGAACTTGAACAAGATTTTAGAGAAGGTAATAAGGGCTGTGGAAGGGCTGCTGGACACCAATGATATTCACTATATTGGAGGAACCGAAGTGCTGCCGGAGCCTCTCAGCCCTGAGGCAGAGGCAGAGATTCTCAGCAGATTGGAGGACCCGGATGGAGACAGCCGTCGCCTGTTGATCGAGCACAACCTGAGGCTGGTGGTCTATATTGCCAAAAAATTCGACAATACGGGCTCATGTATGGATGACCTGATTTCAATTGGCTCTATAGGCCTGATAAAGGCCATTAACACCTACAAAGTAGATAAGAACATAAAGATAGCCACCTATGCATCAAAATGCATAGAAAACGAAATTTTGATGTACCTGAGGCGGAGTCAGCGGTCCAGAAATGACATATCCCTGGATGAACCTCTCAACGTGGACAGCGAGGGAAACGAGCTGCTGCTGTCTGACATCATAGGGACGGATGACGATACTCTGGCCAGGGATATGGAGGAGGAATGCGATCGCAAGGTGCTCAGGGATGCAGTATCGGAATTGTCCCATAGGGAAAGGCAAATTGTGGAAATGAGATTTGGACTGGGAGGATGCAAGGAGCTGACTCAAAAGGAAGTGGCTGATGCCCTGGGCATTTCCCAGAGCTACATTTCGCGCCTTGAGAAGAGAATTTTCACACGATTGAGAAAGGAACTACAGCAAAGGGCCTAGCACTTTTTTGGCAACATTTTCATAAAAACACACTGTATTTATGGCCAATGGGTGGGAAATAAATAAATCGAAATCCCACACTTTGGTGAAAACATGTTTGTAAATAAAGTGGAAATCTGCGGTGTAAACACATCCAATCTGCCTCTGCTCAGTGAAGAGGAGAAAGAAGCCCTCTTTACCAGAGTCGAAGCGGGAGACAAGTCGGCCCGGGAGGATTTGATATATGGCAATCTGAAACTGGTGCTCAGCGTAGTTCAGCGGTTCAGCAACAGGGGAGAGAATATTGACGACCTGTTTCAGGTGGGATGCGTAGGGCTGATTAAATCCATCGACCACTTTGACAGGGGACAAAATGTCAAGTTCTCAACCTACGCAGTGCCCATGATTATCGGTGAGATACGCAGATACCTCAGGGACAACAATTCTATCCGGGTTTCCCGTTCTCTCAGGGATATTGCATATAAGGCCCTGCAGGTTCGGGATCGGCTGAGAGATGAGTTGGACCGGGAGCCCACTATAGAACAGATAGCCAAGGAATTGGAACTGCCAATTTCCGATGTGACGGTGGCTCTGGACGCAATAATGGAGCCGGTTTCTCTGTTTGATTCGGTGTATCACGACGACGAGGATACACTGTACGTCATGGATCAGATTAAGGATGAGAATGAAACTGTGGAAAAGTGGACAAACAACATGGCACTTACAGAGGCTATGAAGAAATTGACAGACAGGGAACGGATGGTTATCAACAGGAGGTACTATTCGGGCAAAACCCAGGTGGAGGTGGCTGAGGAAATCGGTATTTCTCAGGCCCAGGTCAGCAGATTGGAGAAGAGCGCAATATCCACCATAAAGAGGAACATGACTTAGGCGAAGCGGTGCTTCGCCAGTGAAGAGTGATGAGTGATGAGTGATGAGTTCTGGTCCCCATGTTCCTATGCTCGATTGGAGAAGCGGTGCTTCGCTTTGCTTCGCCAGTGAAGAGTGATGAGTGATGAGTTCTGGTCTCCATGTTCCTATGCTCGATTGGCGAAGCGGTGCTTCGCAGTGAAGAGTGAAGAGTGATGAGTGATGAGTGAAGAGTTCTGGTCTCCATGTTCCTATGCTCGATTGGCGAAGCGGGGACTCGATTCGCTTTCCACTCT
>CAZCOE010000007.1:0-24265 GCA_964500525.1 uncultured Clostridia bacterium
ACTCGTAACTTGAAAATTGCATAATCAAATACTGAAAAGACATAGACTTTGAATACAAAGTCTACGAGAGATAAGTTTTGTTAAGGGATAAGAAATTATTTATTAACTAAGCAAGTCTAAGATCAGGTAACTAAGAATCCAACAAGATTTGAAAGTAACAATGATCATTTTCAGGAAACTCTATATTAATAACCAAAGGCGATTTGATTACTCAGAGGTAGTCAAATAGGAATACTAACAGTATTCAAGCTATTAAGAGCACAAGGGGAATGCCTTGGCATCAGAAGCCGATGAAGGACGTGACAAGCTGCGATAAGCTGCGTGTAGCCGCAAATAGGCGTTAAAGCGCAGATTTCCGAATGAGGGAACTCAGCCAGAGTAAAAGTCTGGCTACGTATAACTGAATTCATAGGTTATACGGGGGATACGTGGGGAACTGAAACATCTAAGTACCCATAGGAAGAGAAAACAATAGTGATTCCGTCAGTAGTGGCGAGCGAAAGCGGAAGAGCCCAAACCGTGAGGAGCAATCCAATCGGGGTATGGACGACATACGGTATGTACGAGGTTAGGCGAAGCTTCGATGGAAAGCGAGCGCCGCAGAGGGTGAAAGTCCCGTAGCCGAAAACCAACTACAGCCAGTCGTATCCGGAGTAGCACCCAGCACGTGAAATTGGGTGTGAATGTGTGGGAACCATCCCATAAGGCTAAATACTAACTGATGACCGATAGCGCAATAGTACCGTGAGGGAAAGGTGAAAAGAACCCCGGGAGGGGAGTGAAATAGATTCTGAAACCTTGTGCTTACAAGCAGTCAGAGGGGCTTGACCCCGATGGCGTACTTTTTGTAGAACGGTCCGGCGAGTTACGGTATATGGCGAGGTTAAGTACCTCAGGTACGGAGCCGAAGCGAAAGCGAGTCTTAACAGGGCGCTTTAGTCATATGCTGTAGACCCGAAACCGGGTGATCTACGCTTGGCCAGGTTGAAGCCGGAGTAAAATCCGGTGGAGGACCGCACTCATGTCCGCTGAAAAGGGCTGGGATGAGCTGAGCGTAGCGGAGAAATTCCAATCGAACCCGGAGATAGCTGGTTCTCCTCGAAATAGCTTTAGGGCTAGCCTTTGTACAAACTTTCATGGAGGTAGAGCACTGAATGGACGCGGGGGCTTACCGGCTTACCAACTTCTATCAAACTCCGAATGCCATAGAAAGTGTACAGGGAGTCAGACTGCGAGAGATAAGTTCCGTAGTCAAAAGGGAAAAATCCCAGATCGTCTGCTAAGGTCCCCAAATTCCAATTAAGTGGTAAAGGATGTGATTCTGCTAAGACAGCTAGGACGTTGGCTTAGAAGCAGCCACTCATTCAAAGAGTGCGTAACAGCTCACTAGTCGAGTGGAGTTGCGCCGAAAATGTACGGGGCTAAAATTGGATACCGAAGCAGCGGAATTGTTTAACAATTGGTAGAGGAGCTCTGTATCGTAGGTAGAAGTCAGGCTGTAAGGTCTGGTGGACGAAATACAGGTGAGAATGCCGGAATGAGTAGCGAAAGCAAAGTGAAAATCTTTGCCGTCGAAAGCCTAAGGTTTCCTGGGGAAGGTTCGTCCGCCCAGGGTTAGTCGGGACCTAAGTCGAGGCCGAGAGGCGTAGATGATGGACAACAGGTTGATATTCCTGTACTGCAGATAATCAGCTAGGCAGGGACGCAGAGAGATAGACCAACCATGCTGCTGGAAGTGTGGCTAAATACTTGTGAGGGTCTGGGGAAATACAGACAGGACGCGCGAGTATGATGGGGAGGGAAATTTAGTACCGAAGTGGTCGAAGTAGCTGCCGAGAAAAGCTGCATAGTATATATCGGCACCCGTACCGCAAACCGACACAGGTAGGCGAGGAGAGGATCCTAAGATGATCGGGAGAAGTGTCGCCAAGGAACTCGGCAAAATGACCCCGTAAGTTCGCAATAAGGGGTGCCCAGAAATGGGTCGCAGTGAAACGGTCCAAGCAACTGTTTAACAAAAACACAGGTCTCTGCGAAGTCGTAAGACGACGTATAGGGGCTGACGCCTGCCCGGTGCTGGAAGGTCAAGGGGATCTATTAGGAGCAATCCAAAGTAGAGAACTTAAGCCCCAGTAAACGGCGGCCGTAACTATAACGGTCCTAAGGTAGCGAAATTCCTTGTCAGGTAAGTTCTGACCCGCACGAATGGCGTAATGATTTGGACGCTGTCTCAGCGGCACACCCGGTGAAATTGTAGTACTTGTGAAGATGCAAGTTACCCGCGACTAGACGGAAAGACCCCCTGGAGCTTCACTGCAGCTTGGTACTGGGTTCCGGCATGTTCTGCACAGGATAGGTGGGAGACGTTGAAGTAACGATTTTGGTTGTTACGGAGTCGACCTTGGGATACCACTCTGAATATGCTGGGATTCTAACCTGTAGCCGTTATCCGGCGCAGGGACAATGCCAGGCGGGCAGTTTGACTGGGGCGGTCGCCTCCAAAAGAGTAACGGAGGCGCCCAAAGGTCACCTCAGCGCGGTTGGAAATCGCGCGGCGAGTGTAAAGGTATAAGGTGGCTTAACTGCGAGACGTACATGTCGAGCAGGTGCGAAAGCAGGGCTTAGTGATCCGGTGGCATGAGAATGGGATTGCCATCGCTCAACGGATAAAAGTTACCCTGGGGATAACAGGCTGATCTCCCCCAAGAGTACACATCGACGGGGAGGTTTGGCACCTCGATGTCGGCTCATCGCATCCTGGAGCTGGAGCAGGTTCCAAGGGTTTGGCTGTTCGCCAATTAAAGCGGTACGCGAGCTGGGTTCAGAACGTCGTGAGACAGTTCGGTCCCTATCTGTCGTGGGCGTAGGATATTTGAAGGGGGCGGCTCCTAGTACGAGAGGACCGGAGTTGACGAACCGACAGTACGCCAGTTGTTCTGTCAAGGGCATAGCTGGAAAGCTGAGTTCGGAAGTGATAAGCGCTGAAAGCATCTAAGCGTGAAACATGCCCTGAGATGAGATATCCCTTCCGCAAGGAGTAAGGTCACACAAAGATTATGTGTTTGATAGGTTGGAGGTGGAAGAGCTGTGAGGCTTGTAGCTGACCAATACTAATCGACCGAGGGCTTGAGTACAAGTTAGTACAAAGCAAGTGGTTAAACCAATATAGATTTGATTATGCAATTTTGAGGTTGCGAGAAAGCAACTGAGCCAATCCGGTGTGAATAGAGGGAGGGCAACACCTGTTCCCATACCGAACACAGTAGTTAAGGCTCCATACGTCGACAATACTCGGCTGGCGACGGCCCGGGAAGATAGATACATGCCGGATATTTATGAGGGAACCAACGTGAAAGCGTTGGTTCCCTTATTTCATTTAGGGGCAAGAAGCTTGGCTTCGCCACTCGATCTCTGGAACTCACTACCGTTTTGAGTTCTTAGGGCACCGCCCTAAGTCGTGCCCCGCTTCCAAATCGAGCATGGGAGCATGGCGTCCTCAACTCTTCACACATCACTCTACACTCTTCACTGCGAAGCAAAGCACAGCTTGCTTCGCCAAAAGACCATGGGAGCATGGGGACCAGAGTTATTCACTCATCACTATTCACTATTCACTGCGAAGCTAGAAGCTAGGGGTGGACAAACCCAAGGCACTAATGTACAATATGCGGTGGTAGTGCGAATCTGCATCACCATAGTATTCAATGATAGGAGATACACATATGTCACTTATTACTACAAAAGAAATGTTTCAGAAGGCATATGAGGGCGGCTACGCCATCGGCGCTTTTAACGTTAACAACATGGAGATTGTTCAGGGCATTACCGAGGCAGCTGCTGAGCTGAATTCACCGGTTATCCTTCAGGCCTCTGCCGGCGCACGTAAGTACGCTAAGCCTGAGTACCTGAGACACCTGGTACTGGCAGCTAACGAGATCTATCCCGATCTCCCCATCGCTCTCCACCTGGATCACGGACCTGACTATGAGACCTGCGTATCCTGCATCAAGGGCGGTTTCACTTCCGTTATGATCGATGCTTCCTCCAAGCCTTTCCAGGAGAACATCGCTATTACCAAGGCTGTTGTTGAGTATGCCCATGACCACGGCGTGGTTGTAGAGGCTGAGCTGGGCACACTGGCAGGTGTTGAGGATGATGTTAACGTCAGCGCAGAGAATTCCAGCTACACCAACCCCGATCAGGTAGAAGAGTTCGTTAAGAGCACAGGTGTTGACTCCCTGGCTATTGCTATTGGTACAAGCCACGGCGCATACAAGTTCAAGCCCGGAACTAAGCCTCAGCTCCGTTTCGACATTCTGGATGAGGTTGCCAAGAGACTTCCTCAGTTCCCCATCGTTCTCCACGGTGCATCCTCCGTTCCTCAGGAGTATGTTAAGATTATCAACGAGAACGGCGGCAAGCTGGCAGATGCTATCGGCGTTCCCGAGGAGCAGCTCCGTCAGGCAGCACGCAATGCTGTATGTAAGATCAACATCGATTCCGACCTGAGACTGGGTATGACAGCAGGTATTCGTTCAGTATTCTGCGCAGATCCTTCCAAGTTCGACCCCAGAGAGTATATCAAGGTTGGCCGCGCCAATGTTAAGGACGTTGTTACTCACAAGATTAAGAACGTTCTGGGCAGCGAAGGCAAGGCTGCAGATCTTTCTGTCAGATAAGCTAAGTCCACTGAATAATTAGGTAGATAGGGAGCTGCTTCATTGGAAATGGCTCCCTTATTTTAGGCCTGAGACAGCATTCAAGGGAGATCCTGTGGGTGCTGTTTTTTTTGCGTTAAAATTGTTCGACCACAGCAGTCAACCGGGGCAAATAACAGGAGCGCTCAGGTCCATATGGCCGGGGAACTCTTTCAATGTGCCGTATCCGGCCGTTATCCTACATGCATTGCCTCTCCATATTCTGCTGGAGATAGGTAAGAGTATCATATACAGTGTCTTTGAAACACCGCGTATGATACCCCAGCTCCTGTGAGGCCTTATCATGGCTGAAACGAACCCGGCTGGATAGGGTCTTGATAGAATAGGCAGTATACAGGGAACGGGTATGGGTTATCCGGGCATACCATTGATATATTGGGGCGAACAGCCGGGCAGCAGAGCAGGGCATCATGGGAATCCGGTGATTTCTGCCGGTGAATGTCCTCATTTCATGGAAGATTTCCTCCATGGAAACATATCGGTTTGACAGAATATAACAGGAGCCCGGGAGCCCCCGCTCCGCCGCCAGCAGGGTGCCCTCAGCCACATCCCGCACATCTACAAAATCATATCCACCGCGCAAACCTGCCGGAAGCCGATGCTGCAGATATAGGCTCATCATTTGCACTATGTGATTGTTCCCGGTGCGGTCGTAGGGTCCGATTATTCCGGAGGGATGGACAACCACTCCATTCAGGCCTCGCTCTGCAGCATCCAGCACTGCCTGGGTTGCCTGGGCCTTTGTCTTTGCATAGGCTCCCTCCACGGTGTCCGGGGAAAACATATCCGCCTCCCGAATCAGAGCGCCTTTTATCTCCGGCAGGGCGTGGACGGAACTGACGTAGACCAGGCGGTGAACCCTATGTTCCAGGCATTTGTCGATGATGTTCCGGGTGCCTGTTACATTGACACGGTAGAGGGCAGGGGATACCTTCCTCTGAATACTGACCAGGCCGGCACAGTGGATCACCGTGACCTTTGCGCTGCCTGTGTTTTCAAATAGTGGATCCAAGGTCTCGGGCCTAGTCACGTCCCCGGTGAAATAGGTATAACGATCCCCGTATATGCCTGTTTCTCCCGGGAGAAGCAGCCCCCGGACAGTGCAGTCTGTGTCTCTCAATAATCGCAGAATTGCCCCGGCAAGATGCCCTGCCGCTCCGGTAATGATATACATGACGCTGTTCAATTCCTAACCTCCTTCCAAGTTTTTTCACTTTTCACCGGCATAGTCGAGCATGGGAGCATGGGAACCAGAACTCTTCGAAACTTGTCACTCTTCACTTTTCACCGGCATAGTCGAGCAAAGGAACGTGGGGACCAGAGTTCTTCACTCTTCACTATTCACTCTTCACTGAACAATAGGGGTGGTTCAGACTTGTGAATTCTCACCTTCCATGTTAAATTATAACCGACTAAAGTTGTTTATTCATTCATCGGTTTTTATCAAACGAGGGTTATGCAACACATTTCAGAAAGAGGTGCTTATTATGGCAAACAGGAAGGATTTGCGCTTTATCAAGACAGAGAGATTAATTGAGGACACATATCTGAACCTTCGCATCAGGTATCACCGTCCAATTAAGGTATGCGAGCTGTGTGACATGGCCTTGATCAACAAAACCACGTTTTATACCCATTATGAAACAATGGAGGCCCTGCATGCCCATGTATGTGAGAAGGAGGTGGGGCGCATTGTGGAAAACTGCCCAGATATTGACTCCGCCTTTACCGACACAGGCAGTTTTGTTAAATCCTTGGTCTCCGCTATCCGGAACGGCTCCTCGGTTATGGATGGGCTGTTTTATAATGATCTGGTGGGTCAGATAAATGGAGTGGAGGCTGCGCTGTTAAAGCATTATCTGGGCCGGGGCATTTCTCCACAGCAGGAGATGAAGATCATATTTGCCATTGGAGGCGCCGCCAGGCTGCTGATACCGGAGCAAAGCGAGGAACGGATACAGATGACCATTCAGCTGATTCACAGTGTAATCCACAGCTAAAGTGCCCAAAATAAGGCACTTTCCCGGGACTTAATAGAAACTTTACACATTTTGGGTTATAATACTCCCATTACGGAACACAGGAGGACGCAATGAATCCGTCACAATATATAGAGAAAATGGTCATTAAGCGCAAGGACAAAAGGGATTATGCCATGATGGCCGCATTGCCTTTTGCTGCAGCCTTGGTGATCTTCGCCATTTTGAAATTTCTCCCCATGCGATTCCTGGCATTGGCCGCAGCAATGGTTGTGGTAATAGGCTATGCCATGTACTACGCAATCAAGATGATATATGTGGAATATGAGTACGAAATCACTCTGGGAGATATGGATATCGACAGCATCCGCGGCCAGAAGAAGCGGGTCCGGGTGTATAGCGGCGCTTTGTCCCAGCTGGAGGAAATGGCCCCATACAATGCCAATGCCAATATGTCTGCATGGGACAGCATTCCCGACAGAGTCGAGGCTGTATCTGACCTGAAGGCAGAAGACATATATTACTTCATCGGTGCATATAAGGGGAAGAGAACATTGGTGTTGTTCCAGCCCTCCCATGAAATGCTGGCAGTGTGTCAGAAGTATATGGGCAGGAAGCTGACCCTCAGGCCGGGAGACCAGCTTATGGTAAGTACCTTCCGTGATGAGGATTATGAGGACAAGCTGGAGGATTGACAGGGCAGCCCGGACTTGTTGACGGAAGCACGTCGTTATAATATAATAAGCAACCACTGTGGGTAGACAGGTATCTCACTATTTTGGAGGTTATTATGAGTTCTATGAAACCGAAGAAAATGACAGTTAATGGTGTTAAGAAGATGGAGGAGGAGCTGGAGTATCTCAAGGGTCCCAAGCGCAGAGAGATGGCAGAGCGTATCGAGGTTGCCAGATCCTTTGGCGACCTGTCGGAGAACTCCGAGTATGAGGATGCCAAGAATGAGCAGTCCCATGTGGAGGGCCGTATTCTGGAGATTGAGGCTACTCTCCGCAATGTGGAGATTGTCAGCGAGGAGGATTTCCCCGACGATGTGGTAGGCATGTATTCCTATGTTAAGGTATATGACCAGGAGTTTGAGGAGGAGATCACATACAAGATTGTGGGCTCGGAGGAAACCGGCGACAACAACATTTCTATGGAGTCTCCCGTAGGCGCAGCTCTCATGGGCAAGAAGGTAGGAGATATCGTAGAGATTCTCACTCCCGGAGGCAAGGTTGTCTTCAAGATCTTGGAGATTACGAAATAATCCAACTATTACCACGATACATTAGCTAAACGTGCTTGGCGGAGTCGGACTGACTGCCGCCATGCTCAATCTATAGACCAGGAGAGATTAAATGAGCGAAGATATGAGAGCAAAGGTACCGGCAGAGAATGATACCGCCCCGGAGCAGACCCAGGAGGAGTTAAACGAGATCTTGAGGGTTCGCAGACAGAAGCTCAAGGACCTGCAGGAGGCGGGCAAGGACCCATTTAAAATAATGTCCTACCAGATTACCGCATATAGCCAGGAAATCAGGGATGCATATGAGGAGTTCGAGGACAGAGAGGTTCGCATGGCCGGACGCATTATGTCCAAGAGAATCATGGGCAAGGCTTCCTTTGCAAATATCCAGGACACCCAGGGCCGCATGCAGCTGTATGTGAGCATCAACGACATTGGCAAGGATGCCTATGACGATTTCAAGAAGACAGACCTGGGGGACATTGTGGGTGTAGTTGGCAAGGTTTTCAAGACCCGCACAGGGGAGATCTCAGTCCACACCACAGAGGTCACATTGTTGTGCAAGTCACTGCAGCCCCTGCCTGAGAAGTGGCACGGCCTCAAGGACAACGACCTGCGTTACAGACAGAGGTATATTGACCTTATTGTCAATCCCGAGGTAAAGAAGACATTCATCACCCGCAGCCGGGTTATAACAGAGATGCGCAGATTCCTGGATGACAGAGGATTCATCGAGGTGGAGACTCCTGTGCTCAACACCATTCCCGGAGGCGCTGCTGCCAGACCCTTTATCACCCACCACAACACTCTGGATATCGACATGTACATGCGTATAGCCACAGAACTGTATCTCAAGAGGCTCATTGTAGGCGGTATGGACAAGGTGTACGAGATAGGTCGTATCTTCCGCAATGAGGGCATGGACATTAAGCACAACCCCGAGTTCACATCCATCGAGCTCTACCAGGCATATACGGATTACAAGGGAATGATGGAGCTGACCGAGAATATGGTGGCATCCATTGCAGAGAAGGTTCTGGGCACTACCAAGGTGAACTACCAGGGCACAGAGATTGACTTTAAGCCTCCATGGCGCAGACTCACAATGGAGCAGGCCGTTCTGGAGTATACAGGGGTGGATTTCTCCAACATACACACCAACCAGGAGGCGGACGCAGCTGCCAAGGCCAAGAACCTGCCCACATACAAGGAGGGAATGTCCAGAGGAGATATTCTGGTTGCATTCTTTGAGGCATATGTGGAGGACAAGCTGATTGCACCCACATTCCTGTGCGACTATCCTGTAGAGGTATCTCCCCTGACCAAGCGCAGCAATACACGCCCGGATCTGACCGAGCGCTTTGAGGGGTTTGTGTTTGGTCGCGAGCTGTGCAATGCATATTCTGAGCTGAATGACCCCATAGACCAGAAGGAACGCTTCCTGGACCAGGTTCGCAAGCGTGAGGCAGGGGACGAAGAGGCCAATATGATGGACGACGACTTCATCAATGCCATGGAGGTAGGTATGCCTCCCACAGGCGGAATGGGATTGGGGGTAGACAGACTGGTAATGTTCCTCACAGACTCCTACAGCATCAGGGACGTTTTGCTGTTCCCCACAATGAAGCCTTTGGACAAGGACAAGGCTGAAAAGGCCGAACCCAAGGCAGAAGAAAAGCCTGTTGATGCGGCTCCTGTAGTCGAGGAGAAGATCGACTTTTCCAACGTGGTGGTAGAGCCCTTGTTCCAGGATCAGGTCGATTTTGAGACATTCTCCAAGAGCGATTTCCGGGCGGTGAAGGTGCTTGCCTGCCAGGCAGTGCCCAAGTCCAAGAAACTGTTGAAGTTCACTTTGGACGACGGAACCGGCACAGAGCGCACCATTCTATCCGGAATCCATGCATATTATGAACCGGAGGAGCTGATCGGCAAGACATGCATTGCCATTACCAACCTGCCTCCCAGAGCCATGATGGGAATCGAGTCCTGCGGTATGCTGCTCAGTGCCGTTCACAAGGAGGGAGAGGAGGAGAAACTCCATCTGCTGATGGTGGATAACCACATTCCTGCAGGAGCGAAGCTGTACTGATTGCTTTGCGAAGCAGAGCTTCGCAGTGAATAGTGAATGGTGATGAGTGAAGAGTTCTGGTCCCCACGTTCCTTTGCTCCACTATACCAGTGAATAGTGAATGGTGATGAGTGAAAAGTTCTGGTCCCCATGTTCCAGAGATCGAATGGGCGAAGCTTTGCGACCCAGTGAAGAGTGTAGAGTGATGTGTGAAGAGTTGAGGACACCATGCTCCCATGCTCCACTATACCAGTGAATAGTGAATGGTGATGAGTGAAGAGTTCTGGTCCCCATGTTCCAGAGATCGAAGGATAAAGCGGGGCACGAGCAAAGCAACCGGAGGGTGGCCCTTGGATTAACAGGGCATATATAGACATTTGAGACTCTGTCATGATGGCAGAGTCTTTTTGCGATAAAGAGTAGTCACATACTGTCCCAGCAGCGCATACAGTTTTGAATTACAAAAGATAAATCGGGAAAGTGTATGCCTTTTCGTTGATTGGGCGAATGCGGTCACAGTTATCGATGATAAGACCGGGCTTGATGTTCAACTTGTATTTGCTCAGCACATCAAAGTTCTTGGTGGGCCTTGTGGGGGCAACGCCCTTCTTAACTTCCATTGGATAGATGTCTCCGGCGTTCACATAGATCAGGTCAATCTCTTTTTGATCAATATCACGGTAGTAGAAAAGAGATTCCTTCGGATCCTTATTATACGCATAGAAGTTTTTAATGATTTCGCTTACCACGTAGGTTTCGAAGAAGGCGCCGCTCATTGCACAGGACTCCAGCATTTCGGCGTTGGGCCACTTACAAAGGTAA
Organism: uncultured Clostridia bacterium; assembly: GCA_964500525.1. GTDB lineage: Bacteria > Bacillota > Clostridia > RGIG7378 > RGIG7378 > RGIG7378. The sequence continues at coordinate 10,831 of CAZCOE010000007.1, forward strand.
GCACAAAGGCCGGTATCCATAAAATAAAGCTTAGGCGCCTTAATAATCCTGTTTGAAATGTTTGACATATACGGCTGCAAGAGATAGATGATGCCGGATGTCTGCAAGATAGAGATCCAACGCTTACAGGTGCGCACGTCGATACCCACCGTATTTGCAATCTGGTCATAATGAAGCCCCTGTGCTGTGCGCAAAGCAACCGCATTAATAAAGTTGCGGAACTGCAGCTCGCTGGGTGCTTCGATTAGCTTCATAACGTCTCGCTCGATATAGGTATTTACGTAAGATTTGAAATAGATCTCACGCTGGGAAATGCCGGTACAAATATCCGGGATACCGCCTTTGAATATCTCTTCAAAGACTTCCTTTTTACTGATATATTTTCTGCCGTCATTTTCTCTTTTCCTTATCTCGCTGATTTCAGGATTAAAAAGCGGCGCATTGTATCCATTCTTTTCCGCAAAGGTAAAGGATGCCATATGGATTACACCGCAGCGTCCTGCCAAAGAATCGGAAATGCCTTCCTGAAGCTCAAAGCGGTTGGAACCGGTCAGGATGTACATCAGTTTTCGCTCTTCACCGGTTTTCATCCAGGTAAGACGTTGCTGGTCAATAGATTTTTTTATCTCATCCAGAAGCTTTGGAACCTTTTGAATCTCGTCAATAACGAGGGGCCATCCGTAACTCTCTAAAAACAGTTTCGGATTGCTGAGTGCCAATGCCCGGTCCTCACCGTCATCAAGCGTAACCATTTTGAATTTATCCCCAAATAACCGGTCAATGGTGGTGGATTTGCCAACCTGTCTAGGACCGTAAACCACCAGGCAGGGGAAGGATTCCCCCGCAGCCAGTATTGCATTTTCTACAGTTCTGTTAATGTACATAGATTCAGCACTCCTTTATCGGTGACTGAAGCATAACACAATTCAGCGATTAAATCAACAGACGAATGTTGTTTTCATCGCAATATTGTTATATAGGATATTCGAATTATGATAGAAAATACCGTATTATCGGCATATCTACCTTCTTGCTAATTTAGAATACAATATTAGCAAGAAAGGAAGAAAAACCATGACGCAGAATGAGCAGATTAAGAATTTGATTATTTCCAATCGTGGAATGATTCAAACATCCCAAGTGATTGGATTGGGGATATGCATATGTATTATAGATGGAAAGTGGATGCTTTCTTAGCCAATTGGAAGGCCGATAAAAACAGAAAGCCTCTTATTATTAAGGGAAGCCGTCAAATTGGGAAAAACAGAATCCATTTTGCATTTTGCTTCTGCTAACTATGAAAGTATCATTGAGATCAACTTTGCTCGAAATGAAAAGTACAAGACATTGTGGAAACAATGCTGTCCCACATGAGGAATTTTACGCATTTCAATGATTTGGAGATGAGCGTTTATCATTTCCTGTTCCTGGACTTCAATACTCTTGGAGGAATGCCGGCTATTGTGGCGGAGTATATCGAGAAGAATATTTTTGAGTGGTCTCCTATCAGTCACCGGTGGCCAATCGGACAAGAAAAACTTGCTGAATTATTCCGTTATGTACATATTCCGGTAGATATTAAGAATCGACTCTTGGGAACGTGATATACCAATGTCACTCAATCGAATTTCAGCCTCCTGGATTTGGGAAATGAAGCAGTGAATATCAGCACCAACAGATGCAGGCACAATAATCCGTTGGTCTTCCCGCACCAACTGAAACAGACGAAATACATCCAAACGATGTTTCCGGATATCTCTGGAGTTTACGCGAATACCCTGGGCCTTTTTATCTGTCAGGTCCAGCCACGCTTTCATTTTGAGCGGTATGATATGTTCTGCGTCCAAAATGGATATGCCGTTTGTTACGATTCTTCCAGCCAGTAAAAAGTGATAGTAGTCATCATTCAGCAGGATTGCGGAAAGGCTGGATATCTCATCATCTATATGTAAAGGCATACAATTCCGTTTACCATCGTGTCCTCCTATTCATCCTGTTTTACAGGAAGCCCATGTTTTTCTCGGATTTCATCCAGCCCCATCTGTATCCGCTCATCCGGCTCTGAATCCAAACTCAGTAGAAGAGAGATGTCATCGACCCGACCGTTTTTCGAGAACAGCGAAGGATCGTAGTTCCATACTTCAAGAATTGTTCCACCAAAATCTTCGAATTCCTGCTTCGATATAATACTGCCTGAAGAAAAACTGGAACAGTTTTTCTTTGAAACAGCCAGTCCGGCATCTTGCTCTTTAGCCCCGACCGTTGTAATTGCTGAAAGGGCTTTTACGCCACTTTGAATATACAGTAAATTTTCAGGTAAATCCTTGAAATATACAAGACGTTCAACGGGAGACCTGAGTCTGGCGTAACCCTTTTTCAAAAACTCGGTTTTCCCAAATGCCGGAGTAATCCATTTGCTGGTTCCCTCAATTTTCTGAACCAACAGACCGGACGTAGCCAAATCGTTGATTGCACGAGTGCAGGTCGCCTTGGAGAGCTGCAGCTCTTTTGATATCTTTGTCAAGTTGACGTCTACTGCTTCTCTCAGGTAATAGAGATATAAGAAAACAAGCTGGGTGCCAGGCGCCATTTTATCTGGAATAGGCGTATCGAACTTGAATTTCTCTATAAACGAGCAGCCCCAAAATGGCAGATAGACCTGTTGAGACGCAGAGATAAATGGAACGTTGTTTTCCAGCAGATTTCTTCGCTGCATGGAAGTCAGATTCTCCAGAGAAAGGGCGCAAGACTCCTGACATATCTCCTGGAGATTCTTTAAATGCTTTTTGAGAGTTGGCAATCTCCAGGAAGATGAGCTGGGGGATAGTAAAACGCATTCGTTGCTCTTCCATGATAAGCGCTGCAGTTTGTAATTATCTAGGATATAATAAGGCAGTATCTCCGGACAATCATATGGGGCAACTGAGATGTTGTCTCCAAATAAGGTTTTCAAAAAATCCAGCATGGATATCCTCACCCTTCAAAGTTTCATTTATTTTTGTATTATACCGCAAGAAACGAAACTTATCAAGTAAGTGTGAAACAATGCCGGCGAATTTCCGGCATTTTAACAGTTCCCCCACTCTTGTCTACGAATAACTCCTGAAATATAGGGAACAATATGGAAACTTTGAAACAAAATAGTTCCCTACAAGGAGGACGCTATGAACAATAACTATCCTAAATACAAGAACTGCTTCACCAGAGAGCAGACTTTCAAGCACGACTTAATCTGATGCCCTACGATGGAAATCCTGAAATCAAACAGCGTGACCTCAAGAAGTACCTCTATATCCGTAAGCGGGTTGGGAGCAGGTTAGCTTCGACTTACGTGGGCGACTATTCTGATGAGCTTTACCAGCTGCTCCTCAGAAATGCAAGAGAAGGAAGAGAACTGAAGAAGAACATTCGGAGACTGGACAGAGAGCTTGCGCAGCTTGGCTATCAAGACTTTCTGATTGTGGGATAAGCACTCTGCAAAAAGGCGATGGGAGCAACCGGGTCACAGTTGGAGGTTGTACAGCTTTGCTGGCAATACGAACTTAGTGAATGTGATAGCTGCAGGACACAAGGCCTGGGGCTATCTTTTTTACAAGAAAATCAGAAAATGTGTAATAGCACAAAAAAATCCCTCATGAAATGTGCAGATTCGGTTGATAATCCCACTGTTTTTGTGCATAATACTATTGAAAGACCATATTGGGGGATATGCATATGTATTTGAGGAGGAAAGTGGATGCTTTCTTAGCCAATTGGAAGGCCGATAAAAACAGAAAGCCTCTTATTATTAAGGGAAGCCGTCAAATTGGGAAAACAGAATCCATTTTGCATTTTGCTTCTGCTAACTATGAAAGTATCATTGAGATCAACTTTGCTCGAAATGAAAAGTACAAGAGCATTACGGCGGATGGATACGAAGCCGGGAGCATCATAAAGAATATCTCCTTGCTGGATCCCTCCAAGAAGTTTATTCCGGGGAAAACTCTGATTTTCTTTGACGAAATCACCGAATTCCCCGAAATCGCAACGTCTCTCAAATTCTTTTGTATTGATAAACGGTTTGATGTAATCTGCAGCGGTTCCATGCTTGGAGTCAACTATAAGAGAATCGAAAGCAACAGCGTAGGATACAAAAAGGACTATGAGATGTTTTCTATGGATTTTGAGGAATATCTCTGGGCTAAGGGATATGGGGAAGACATTGTGGAAACAATGCTGTCCCACATGAGGAGTTTTACGCCTTTCAATGATTTGGAGATGAACGTTTATCATTCCCTGTTCCTGGACTTCAATATCCTTGGAGGAATGCCGGCTATTGTGGCGGAGTATATCGAGAAGAATACTTTTGAGGGGTCACTTGATACTCAAAAACAATTGATTGCAGATTATAAAGAGGATATTCGTAAATATGCTTACGGGATCGATCAGACAAGGATTATAAATGTATTCAATCGGATTGTCCCGCAGCTTGCCAGAGAGAACAAAAAGTTCCAAATATCCAAGGTGGCATCCGGCGCCAGATTTCGTGATTATCGTGGATGTGTCGAATGGCTTGTAGATGCTGGCATGGTTAATATTTGTTACTGCATGGAGTTTCCGGAGCTGCCCCTCGGCGGCAATTATAATCCTGACGCATTCAAGTTGTATTTTGCAGATACAGGTCTTTTGGTATCCATGCTTGATGACGAATCACAAGAGGATCTGAGAGCAAATAAAAATCTTGGCGTGTACAAAGGCGCTCTATATGAGAACATGATTGGGGAAGCGTTTGTGAAGCAGGGATATAGGATCTACTATTATAAGAAGGATGACTCCACTTTGGAAGTCGACTTCTTTATCCGCTCCGCTTCATGTTTGATCCCTGTTGAGGTGAAAGCGAAAAGTGGAAGGTCAAAATCCATGAGGGCATTGATTACGTCAAATCATTATCCGGATATAAAATACGGCTTTAAGCTGTCAAAGAATAATATCGGATATGAAGATAACATCTATACATTCCCGTATTTCTGCGCATTCCTCATGAAACGGTTTATGGCAGATTTTCACCCGGAGGAGGAGCGGGAGTTACTTTGATAACTTGAAGTTCCCCGGGTATTCGGTATATCATTTTAATGAACTGTAAATTCCTCAGTGAATCACAACAGGGAAGGAGGGTACCCAATGTCAGAGAAAGATAGCTTTTGGGATAATCCATTTGGTGGATTTTTCGATATAAACGGCGATGGGAAAGAAGATCTGGGCGAACAATGGTTAGCCTATATGATGTTTGAGGATATCACTAAGGCAGATGATGATGACAGTGATCCCATTTTCGAAGACGACTTGTACCACAGTTGGCGGCTGTTTTGCCAGGACGGTTCACAGTACGGAATTAACCCTGAGAATTACGAAACCGAGGTGGAATACCTGGAGGCCCTGGACTCTGCCCGTTCGATTGGAGCTGAGTACAGCCCGATGACTGTAGCAACGGATGACTCAGAGGATGAGGACGACCTGGTCAAGGAGTCTGACTACCCCAACAAACGGCAATATATGGCAGCCGCTGCCCTTGCGGAACACCACGTAATTTACCTGGACAAGGAGAAAGAAAGGAAGGACAAGAACCGCTGCCGCTTTATTTTGGAGCAAAGCCACAAAGTTATTGCGGCGAACTACCTGACGGCGGATGGGGATTTCCTGTTCTCCCAGGCGATCAAGGACCATTTTCAACTTCCCATTACACTGCCCGATGAGGACGAGACCAGCGAAATTTCCCTGGGGGATATATTGCAAAAGCTGCAGAAGAAAGATGTGGCATTGACATTGAAGGTGTGGGAATGGTGCATGGAGCAATTCCTGCCCTATGGGGATTATACTTTTTATGGCAGGGAGGCCATGACAAACGGCCTGCTGGACGAGTTGGACGGCTTCCCGGACAAGTTCCGCAAGGCGTTCAGAGAACACCTCAATCAACATGCCGACTTCAGGGCGAAGCTGGTTCGGGAGGCCGATGAAATGCCGGACAGCCTTGGAGAGTTGATAGTCAATATGATACGGGACGGCTACACCGAGGCGGCAAAGGCAATGTTCGACGATGGACTCTATCGCTCCCAGGGCAAGTGGAAGCTGGTTAATCAATTGATGTGGAATGTGATTTTCTATGCAATGGACGGGGAAGAGATTGAGACCATCGAGTTTGTAGAGCAGGCGATCCTGACTAAGCTGCAGCAATTCTCAGACGTCAAGATACTTGATAAAATCCAAGGCTGGCAGCAGAAGATTGCCGAATATAAGCAGGAGATAGAACTCGAACACGAATAGAACGCTTAGCGTGAAGCAGTTCCCGGAGAAAACCTGTGCCGCTTCCGTGTATGAAGTAGATTTTCGCAGTTCGGTAGTTTGACAGTTGAGGAGCATACCCTCGGCGCTGGTGCCGTGGAGGGAGCCATCACTCCAGCAGGTCTTCTACTTCGCAGCCCAGGACCTTGGCCAAGCTGATTGCCACATTGACCTGGGCCTTGCTCAGGTCATTTTGCTTCTGCTCGTAGAGCTGCACCATGCGCAGCGACACACCGGAGGCGTCGCTGAGCTGCTGCTGAGTAAAGCCCCGGGCCTTTCGGATGGTGTGCAGTCTGGACCTGCGGGATGCCTTGCTGCGCAGGATGATGGCATCGGCGGACTCTACGAACTTGCTGTTGTCAGCCTCATGGAGGATATACATACCGAAAACGGTGGAGAGGGTCAGCCCATCCGCTACAATGTCCTCAAACCGTCTGCCACTCTGCCACTGGTAGTAGGCGAGAATCCAGCCGGCCCAGTATTCACGCCCTTTGAAATCCGGCTGGGAGGGAGCAATGCCGGGAAGCGGAATGTTGGTAGCCCTCAGGACGGCTTCTGCCAGCTCAAAACCGGACATACCGGTGATGTATTTCGGATTGCCTTTTTCAAACTTGGATGCCACACCGGAGGAAATAAACCATCCGAAGAATTCGTCCGGATCATATCCCCAGTTGCATACTGCGTACTCCACCATATCCCCCAGGTTCTGCATGGCATCATCCAAGTATAATTCGCTGTAGGCGTTCATCGTCGTTTTTCCACTCCTGTCTGATAATATCGAGAATGTATGTTTCTGTCAGGACAGAACCCTGGCCCTTTTCTCTCCGGAACTCCTGCCGGGCTGCAGTATCCCGAGCCAATTTCCTGGGATAGAATATTTCCTTGGGAGCAGCAATTGCCTCCTCAAAGGAGATAGCATCAAAGGCCCTTTGGGAAACAACCACAACCTGCTGGCCAAGATTGCCCAGCTTCATAGACCGCTCCAACTGACTGATACTGATGGTATTGTTGAGGAAGGCGGATGCGAAGGAGAAGTAGGAGTCGTCAGCCCGATAACCCTTGATTACATCGCAGCTCCTATATTCTATGCCAAAGTGCCCGATAATGTAGTCCCGGGCCTGCCTGGCCACATCGCCTCCAATGCGGAACTGTCGGTTCTCCAGCAAAATGGCCAGCCAATTGAGAATGTTATAGTCTCCGCCGGTCAGGCTCAGAATCCTCAGACCGGACATATCCAGAGCATATTTGTTGGCATAGCCGTCTGTCTCCGGGGAACAGGCCCATTCCTTTGCCAGGTCCGGTGTTTCGGTACAGTAGAAACCCAGACCGTAATCGTTGTTGGGATTGCCTACGCCAAACCGGGGCTTTTCCACAATAACCTGCGAGCCGTGGTATATAGTTAGTTTGCTCATGGCAAGCACCTCCTATTAGTATCGCTCCAGCGATAGTTTACTATTTACTGAAATTATATCGCTGCGGCGATAGTCAGTCAACAGCCATTAGAGATAATCCCTCTACATCATAGACCGCCCACAGAATTGATTAGCTGAAATAGTCTGGGATAAAGGCCCATTCCCGGCATTTTTACCAGTTCAATTTGCAGTTTGGCGGAATCCATGATACATTGAAATGCAAGAAACAAAGTGGGAGGAAGTGATACGCTATGAAAAAGGGAAGACTTTTCATCATATGCCTGGCATTGTGCTGCCTATTGCTAACTCCCATGGAGATATGGGCATCGTCCTCAGATGCCCGGCGTACAGAGATTCATCTGACAGAGGAGGAGCAGGAATTCTGCCGCCGGACAGGGGAGATCACCATCGGATGCCCGGTGGATAATTGCCCCATCCTGTTCGTAAACGAAGAGACAGGCCTCCCGGATGGAATCTCCATAGACATACTGAACATGATCTCGGAGAAGACCGGTCTCACGTTCCGCTATCTGGCCCTGCCCCCCGGCAATATTACATATAAATTTCTCCATGAAAATGACATAGATATGGTGGCAGGGGTGGAATACAACGGAGTGAACAAGCAATCCATCGGCATAGTCATGACCGAGCCCTACGTACAAACGGAGAAGGTATTTGTGTGTAAGAAGGGCGTGGTATTCCAGCCGGACAGTCCCATGGTGATTGCCATAGCATCCGGATCCCAGACCATCGAGAAAGTGATACACCAGAAGTACCCCCAGTTTCAGGTGGTATTCTATGATACCGCAGATAAAGCCCTGTCCGCCCTTCTGTCCGGCAAGGCAGATGCGGTTTTGCAAAATCAATACATGACGGAAAGGATACTTGGCAAGCCAATCTACGAGGATTTGCGGGTGGTGGCCACGGCCTCCATCGGTGACACCCAGTGCCTTGCCTGTATTGTGCCCATCGACGAGAACAGACAGAATATGATCTCAGACGACACGGCTCTTCTCTTGTCCGTCATCAACAAGGGCATTGCCAGCCTGGATCCGGAACAGGTCTCCTTCGTTACCATCAAAGGGGCTGCGGAAAATGCCTACCATTTTACACTGTGGGACACCCTGTACCGATACCGCTTTGCCATCATCGCACTGGTAACCAGTGTGATAGTGATTGTCGTTCTCTTGCTGAAGAATTATCAGCTTCGCCAGAAGCGGGCGGAACAGTTGGCCACCCAGGAGCGGGCCAGAGAATTGGCAGCTATCAACGAGCGCATGAGGGAGCAGCAGCTGCTCCTGATAGATTCACTGAAGCAGGCGGAGGAGGGCAGCAGGACCAAGTCCACATTCCTGCTGAATATGTCCCACGATATCCGTACCCCTATGAATGCAATCCTGGGATTTGCGGAAATCGCCAAGCGGAATCCGGACAATGCCGAGAAAACTGCAGATTGCATTGACAAGATTCAGGAGTCCGGCAAGGGCCTGCTGCACCTGATCGATAATGTTCTGAATATGTCCAAGCTGAAAAGCGATACTATCACCCTTACAGAGGATAGCTGCAATCTGGAGGAATCCATGGAGGCGGCATGGAACATTTTGCAGCCGGAGCTGGATAAGAAGCAGGTAACATTCCGCACGGAGTTGTCACAGGTGAGGAACAAATGGGTCTATTGTGATAAAAACCGCATTCATTTGGTCTTTTACAATTTGTTCAGCAACGCGGTTAAGTTCAACAAGCAGGGGGGCAGTATCCTGGTAACTCTGACTCAGGAGGACAGCAATATCAGGGAATATGCCACCTACAGGATCAGTGTACAGGATACCGGCATCGGCATGACCCGGGAGTTTATGTCCCATATCTTTGAACCCTTTGAGCGGGAACGCACCTCCACAATGAGCCGGACCCAGGGAGTGGGTCTGGGAATGGCCATCACCAAAAATCTGGTTGACCTGATGGGGGGCACCATCCAAGTGACCAGTGAGCCTGATAAGGGGACGGAATTCGTCCTCCGGTTTACATTCAAAATATTCCAGCCGGAGGTGCAAAGCAGTGAGGACACCCCGAGAACATATGATTTCTCAGGCAAGCGATTGCTGCTTGCAGAGGATAATGAGCTGAACGCAGAGATTGCCGGGGCCCTGCTGCGGGAGGTGGGCTTCTCTGTAGAAATTGCTCAAAACGGTCAGATTGCTCTGGAAATGCTTCAAAACTCCCCGGAGGGTTACTATGACGGTATCCTGATGGATATCCAGATGCCTGTGCTGGATGGATACCAGGCGGCCCGGCAGATCCGCAGCCTGGAGAGACAGGACCTGGCTGGGATCCCGATTATCGCATTGACTGCCAATGCCTTTGACGAAGACAAGATACAGGCGCTGTCCAGCGGAATGAACGCCCACATACCCAAGCCCCTGGACGTGAAGGTGATGTATGAGGTGCTGGGCAGTATCCTGGGAGACTAGCCCGCTATTTAGATAAGGTATAATAGACACCCTATGAACAAAATGTCGTAGGGTGTTTTGCTTCAGATGAGGATTGTGTCAATCTTCGCTATCTTCAACCTCGCTGCTATCGTACTCCAACAGATCTTCTATGCGGCAGCCTAGTACTTTTGCCAAAGCCAGGAGTGTCGCGCCTGCAGCCTTGTTAATATCCTTGGCACGAATTTCATACTGTTGCAGAGTGCGCAGATTGACTCCAACCTTTTCTGCAAGTTCCCTCTGTGAATAACCGCTGATCTTGCGCTGCGTCTGCAGGCGAGTGGGTGGATTCTTCTTGCGTATCATGCGGTTGACGATATCCACAAATTTATTCTCGGATGCTTCGTGCAGAGGGGAATAGAGCCTTTCAATCTCCTGCATAGTGATATGCTTCCGAATCTCCTTAAAGCTCCGCCCGGTATACCATTGATAGTAAGCGAGAATCCATCCACACCAATACTGGGGTGAATAGTCATAGTCAATTTGTGCCTGGGGGAAGTCCATATTAGTTCCGGACTTTGTGAGCACGTCCATTACAAGCTCTGTACCGGAAATGCCGGATACATATTTGGGAACACCTGAAGCAAATTGTTCTGCATAACCTGTACCAATAAACAGTTCAAGAAAACTATCCATATTCATCTGACAGCTATTGGCTGCGTAGTCCATAGCTTCGCCCAGGCAGCTCATGGCATCATCAAGATATTGATTATCGTAAGCGTGGATCATTTGCTTGCACCTCTTCACGGATAATGTCTCTCATATACAGGCCGTCCATATCATCCTTTTCAAGCTCTGCACGGAAAGCAGCTCTTGCTTCATCATCACGGGCTTTTCTTTTCGGGTAATACACAGTATTATCAGCAAACTCATAAGAAACAAACTGAATATTCTCAAAGGCAGCGGGACTTTTCAAAACGAACTGCTCGCCCGGCTTGCCGAGTCGCATAGCATAGGAAAGCTGTTTGAGGGAAATCCCGTTATTTATAAACGCTTTGGCAAAAGAGAAGTAAGAATCGTCAGCACGGTAGCCTACAACTGCATCATACGGTGTCAGATCGATTAGGAAGTGTTCTTTCAACCAATCCGCACCGCGCTTCATAACTGGAGTAGAAACACGGAATCTGCGGTATTTCATCAATAGAGCCAGCCAATGCAGTATCGTGTATTCATCGGAAGAGAGATTGAGAATCGAAAGATTAGCAGTATCAGTTTCATATTTGTTGACATAACCGTCTGTGTTTTCGGTACAAGCCCATTCTTTTGCAAGTTCCAAGTGCTCAGTGCAGTAAAAACCTTTCCCGTAGTCGTTATATGATTTGCCTTTTCCAAACGCGGGCGTTTGAATTATTTCGGGTGAGCCGTGATATAGAATTAGTTTGCTCATGATTTTACCTTCCATACTTCTTTAGAGTTACTCCACCCTTGTTGTACTTCTAAAGAAGTATAACTGTCAATACATTTTCGAAAATGCTAACACATTTTTTTTACTACCCGGAAAGATTGTTCATATTTGGCAATACAAGATGGTTCATTCCATGTAATATAATCTTGACTTTCCATAAGATTTGTCATATAAATCTAATGGAAACATTTATGAATATTGTCGGAGTAGTCTGCCCGTTTTTCAGGCGCATGTCCGATTCAGAGGACGGCTATTACAAGATTCATATCACCGTTTCATAAGCTACAGTCTCTACGAATATATTGTGATGGTTCGCCCACTGCATAACCCGCAGTCAGGATTCTTTTGTAGTCTGCGTGGATGACATGGCGGAGCCAAATGGATAGTAGGACTGGAGCGGATGTACAGCAACATTCTATGTATTATTTCAGTAGGGGGGATTATCCATGAAATCAGGAAAACACTTATTCAGTCGCAGTGTTGCCATGATGCTTGTGCTGTCTATGCTGCTCTCAGTGTGCCATCTGGGAGTGTTTGCTGCACCAAGCGATCCTGCGGGAACTACTGTAACTGTAGGTCAGATTATCGCAGATAACTATAGCGATGTTCTGACTAAGGAAGAGAAGGCACTGCTGTTGTTCGGCCTGCTGGCACCCACCACGGTTACATACACAGTACCCAGCAATGACAATTCAGAGCTGGTGGCTGTGGATACGGAAACCATGACTGCCACAGTGAGCCCCAGCTATCAGGACCCTCAGGGCAACACCTGGACGGCTGCCGGTGCAATAACAGTGACAGATGACAAGAATGTCAGCGAAGAATTTGCCATAGATAACGGCAAGAGCGACTTCGCTGAATATAAGGGCGATCACAAGTCCTACTCCGTATCAGTGGAGTACAAGTTGACTCGCACTGTAGACGAGAAGACCCAGCTGATGGCTATGAATGCGCCATACTATATGGCTCAAGGTCTGGCCGGTCTGGACGCCATGGCAAAGGAAGTCCGGGACCAACTGAAGACTTTGACCGATAACAAGCATATGCTTGAGGTCGTGGCAGACGAGAACCGGGACAGGTATAAGTTCGACTGCAGGGAAAATGCCCAAGACCTGTTGAATGAGTTAAACGCCAACGGTAACAAGCTGTATCTGGAGACAGATATGGAGGGCTATGTGGCACCCCATACCCAGTTCCTGTTTGCCAATGGTGAGACAGTTCTCAACCATGCTAATTCCACCTATGAGGACGTTGACGCCATCGCTGTCAATATGCGCAACATCTATCAGTTCGCAACCTCATTTACTGATGAAGATTTCATTGGAATTTTCGGCGGAACGAAAGGTGAATTCTCCGCTGCTATGAACGCCGTGGAGGGCATCGCCTCGGAATTGGAGAAGGCTATCAAGACCCTGTCAAATGGTCTGCGTGTCGGACAGGAATACGGCATTGCAGGAGTTAAGACAATTCTGGCCCCTGATGCTAACTATGAGGTTCTGGACACATTGGTAAGAGCATGTACATATTCCAACGTGACACTGGACGACGTGACCGGAGGCCCCTACGGCAGTGATGTGCTGGCCGGTACCGAGCTTACAGTGGAGAAGGCCACAGTCCGCAGCAACGTAAACCGTCACCAGGTGACTGTTCAGGTCAAGGCCACAGTTGTAGATGCAGCATCCATTGATACCCCTGATACTATTAGCCTGAATACATACGATACAACAATCCTGGTACCCGATGGCAGCGACTATGCTGAGGTGATGGCTGCTATTGCCGAGAGTGGAATAGAGGATACAGCCCTGGCCGGCTGG
>CAZCOE010000008.1:0-38999 GCA_964500525.1 uncultured Clostridia bacterium
CCCGACCGAAGAGTGAAAACGATATAACCGCCCATGGGAGCATAGCTACCGCTTCGGGTTCTTAGGGCATCGCCCTAAGTCGTGCTCCGCTTCCAAATCGAGCATGGGAGCATGGCGTCCTCAACTCTTCACACATCACTCTACACTCTTCACTGCGAAGCAAAGCTTCGCCGGGGGTGGCGCCTTTTCCCGGTACTTTTGGGCGGTCAAAAGTACCGACTTTTCACTCATCACTCTACACTCTTCACTGGGTCGCAAAGTTTCGCTATTCGAGTATGGGAGCATGGTGTCCTCAACTCTTCATCACTATTCACTATTCACTGGGCACAAGCTCCGCTTCGCAAAAAAGTGCCCATTTCCAAGGAAATCAGGCACTTTTTTGGAGCTACTGGCCGGGATCGAACCGGCGACCTGCTGATTACGAATCAGCTGCTCTGCCAACTGAGCCACAGTAGCAAAACCAAAGTGAAGTTTACTCGACAAAACTGCGGTTGTCAACAACACAAGCGGGTTCTAGGCCTTGCGGCATGAAATCATTGCAACCATGCTGCCTCTCTTTAGTCCATTTCGCCTGTGGGAGTAGAATTTGTCCTCTTCGCAGCAGGTGCACAAATCGCATACCGATATATTATCCGGATTCAGTCCTGCCCCCAGCAGAACTTGTCTGTTAATGCCTGCCAGGTCCACCTTGTACTTATCGCCCTCCAGAGGCCGAATATACCCATCCACCATGTGGCCCAGCTGCTCCCTCATGGCATCCGGCACGTCTGCATGAGTCTCAAAGCAGCACTGGCCGATGCATGGTCCTACTGATGCCCTGATTTGCCCTGGATCGGAGCTGAACCGCTCCGCCATAGCCTCAACCAATCGGGTTCCTATGTTTGCAGCAGTCCCCTTCCATCCTGCATGGGCCGCTCCCACTGCCTGATGCACCGGGTCATATACCATAACAGGACAACAGTCCGCATAGAATGTCACCAATGTAACTGCCGGGTCCTTGGTTATCAGTCCATCGCATTCGCTGAATGCCTGTTCCCGGCTGAGGCCGTTGCCTGCCAAGCTTCTGTCAACCTGCTCAATAACAGTACCGTGGACCTGTCTGGACAGACAGAGGCTACCGGGTTCTACCCCGATGGCCTCAGACAATAATCTATAGTTTTCGACTACATTCTCACTGCTGTCCCCGGTATTCAATGTGAAGTTAAGGGATTCACAATGGTCTGTACTTACGCCGCCATTCCGCAGGGAGAAGCCATGCCTCACCTGTGACAGGGAGTCATATGCCACAAATTGCACATCACCATGGGAGCAAATACTGTATTGCATCTTACTTGGGTGCTCTCATAAGCAGGGCTGTCCAGTCACCGCTGGTCTTGGCAGAAATCTTGCTAAAGCCCACTGATTCCAAGGATTCCAGCACCTCCTCTGCCCTCTCGGTAATAATACCGGAGCACAGCAAGAGTCCCCCGGGCTTAATGTAGGACTTGAACAGGTCCTTCATGGCCTTAATAATATCTGCCACAATATTTGCGGTTATCATGTCATACTCCCTATCGGGAATCTTGTTTGCAAATGCACCATTGCCCAGCACATTTCCGGTCAATACGTTGTAGCGATTCTCTGCAAATCCGTTGACCTTCATGTTCTCAGCAGCTGTCTCTGTGGCAATGCTGTCGATATCTACCAGAGTTGCATGTTCTGCGCCGGAATACAGGGAAGCAATGGCCAGGATTCCGCTGCCACAGCCCATATCCAACACCTTATCCCCGTGGCGGATGTTTTCCTCGATATACTCCAGACACAGCTTAGTGGTGTGGTGCTGGCCTGTTCCAAATGCCATGCCCGGATCTATGCGAACAATTGTCCTGTTGCCCGGATCCTCCACATGCTCCCAGGTGGGACTGACAATAAATGTGTCTCCTACGGTAAAGGGCTTAAAGTACTTCTTCCAGTTGTTTGCCCAGTCCTGGTCGTCCACATATGCCTTGGACACAGTTACGTTTTCCATGCCGGACAGCTTGGCTGCAATGTCGCTGTACAGCTGGTTCCCTGCCTGGTCGTCATTCATATAGGTCTTGATGTAGACAAAGTCGTCGCTGCCGCTTAGCAGCTCATCGTCCACATAGTCCCAGAACTGCCTGTTGTTCTCCAGGAATTCCCGGATGTCGTTCTTGTCCTCAATGGACACTCCTGTTACACCAAACTCGTATATCTCAGCGCATACGATGTCTGTCAATTCGGATATTGTTCTGGCTGTCAGTTCAATAAGTCTCATGTGGTCACCTACTTGAATTTCTTTTTAACTCTATCGAAGAAGTTCTTGCTGTTCTCAAAGGAATCCCCGCTGATCTCGCCGAACTTCCTGAGCAAATCCTTTTGCTTCTCGTTCAGGTGGCGGGGAACGTCGATGTAGAACTTGACGTACTGGTCGCCTCTGCCGCTGCTGCGGATAATGGGCATTCCCTTGCCCTTTAATCTTATCACAGTATCGGTCTGTGTGCCTGCCGGAACATTATATTTTACTCTGCCGTCGATGGTGGGAATCTCAATCTCCGCTCCCAGTGCTGCCTGAGCAAATGTGAGAGGCAGTTTGCATATAACGTCATTGCCCTGGCGTTCAAACAGCTCGTGGTGCTGAACAGAGATATTGACGATAACGTTGCCGTTGGGGCCGCCATTGCTGCCTGCGTTGCCGGCTCCACCTACAGAAATTGCCTGGCCGTCATCTATGCCTGCGGGAATCTTCACAGATATCCTATGCTGCTTCCTGTTTGTGCCTTTGCCGCCACACTTGGTGCAGGGTTCCTTGACGATTTTTCCCGTACCGTGGCAGGCGTCGCACTCCTTAACGGTTGTGTACTGGGCAAAGCCCATATTCTGGCGAACGTTGATTCTGCCGCTGCCGCCGCACATAGAACACTTTGTTACTGAATTGGGGTCCTTGGCTCCGCTGCCCTGACAGGTATCGCACTTCTCCGTCCTGTAGTAGCTGATTTCCTTTTCAACTCCGGATGCAGCCTCCTCAAAGCTGATGGTTACATTGACCTCCACATCCTGTCCTCTGCGAGGAGCGTTGGGATTAGCTGTTCTGGCACCACCTCCAAAGAAGGAGTCAAATATATCGCCAAAGTCAAAGCCTGCGCCGCCAAAACCACCAAAGCCGCTAAAGCCGCCACCGGCACCGCCGGCTGCAGGATCAAAGGCCGCATGTCCAAACTGGTCGTACTTTGCCCTCTTCTGGGGATCGCTGAGCACGCTGTATGCCTCGTTGACCTCCTTGAACTTCACCTCTGCATCCTTGTCTCCCGGATGGATATCGGGATGGTACATCTTGGCTTTGGTCCTAAAGGCCTTCTTTATTTCGTCTTCTGAGGCCCCCTTGGTTATTCCCAGAACCTCATAATAATCTCTCTTTTCCGCCATTATTGCCTTCCTCGAAACACTGCCGCCACTCTATCCTATGTACATCTGGGCAGTGAATACAAACTTCCTGATTACAGGTCACATCCCGCGGGAGGAATTCTCTCCGCGGGACTGTGATATCTGTTGATTTTGCTGCAATTATTTGTTGTTGTCTACCTCGGTATAGTCAGCATCATAATATGTCTGACCGTCGGCTGTTGTGCCTGTACCTGTACCTGCACCTGCTGCATCAGCTCCGGGCTGAGGACCTGCCTGCTTGTAGACCTTCTCGGATACTGCATATACAGCCTGAGTCAGAGTCTCCATTGCAGACTTGATAGCCTGGGTATCAGTGCCCTTGAGGGCCTCCTTAACGCCGTTGCAGCCGTTCTCGATGGAGGACTTGTCGCCGGCGTCCATCTTGTCGCCCATTTCCTTTACCATCTTCTCTGCCTGGTAGACAGTTGCGTCGGCCTGGTTCCTGGTGTCGATGTCTTCCTTCTTCTTCTTATCCTCCTCGGCGAACTTCTCGGCCTCCTTAACAGCCTTGTCGATGTCCTCCTTGGACAGATTTGTGGATGCGGTGATTGTAACCTTCTGCTCGTTGCCTGTGCCCAGGTCCTTGGCAGACACGTTAACAATGCCGTTTGCGTCGATATCGAAGGTTACCTCGATCTGAGGAATTCCTCTGGGTGCAGGAGCAATACCTGTCAGACTGAAGCGACCCAGAGTCTTGTTGCCTGCGGCCATTTCTCTCTCGCCCTGGAGAACGTGAATCTCAACGGAGGTCTGTCCATCTGCGGCTGTGGAGAATACCTGACTCTTCTTGGTGGGAATTGTGGTGTTCTTCTCAATGAGCTTAGTGCATACTCCGCCCAGAGTTTCAATGCCCAGTGACAGAGGAGTTACATCCAACAGCAGCAGGCCTGTTACATCACCTGTGAGAACTCCGGCCTGAATAGCTGCGCCAACAGCTACGCACTCGTCGGGGTTGATGCCCTTGAAGGGTTCCTTGCCCATAAACTTCTTGACTGCCTCCTGAACTGCAGGGATTCTGGTGGAACCTCCAACCAACAGAACCTTGTCAACCTGGCTTGCAGAAACGCCTGCATCTGTCAGTGCCTGTCTCAGAGGCTTCATTGTTCTCTCTACCAGGTCAGCTGTCAACTCGTCAAACTTGGCTCTGGACAGTGTCATATCCAAGTGCTTGGGGCCTGTGGCGTCTGCTGTAATGAAGGGCAGGTTGATGTTGGATGTGGTCATGCCGGACAGCTCGATCTTGGTCTTCTCTGCTGCCTCTTTGATTCTCTGCATGGCCATCTTGTCGCCTGTCAGATCGATGCCGGATTCGGCCTTGAACTGTGCAACCATGTAGTCCATAATCCTCTGGTCAAAGTCGTCGCCGCCCAGTCTTGTGTCGCCGCCTGTTGCCAGAACCTCGCATACGCCGTCGCCGATTTCCATGATGGATACATCAAATGTTCCACCGCCCAGGTCGTATACAAGGATCTTCTGGTCGTGCTCCTTGTCCAGGCCATATGCCAGAGCAGCTGCTGTAGGCTCGTTGATAATTCTCAGAACCTCAAGTCCTGCAATCTTGCCTGCGTCCTTGGTTGCCTGTCTCTGGGAATCGGAGAAGTAGGCAGGGACTGTGATAACAGCCTGAGAAACTGTCTCTCCCAGATATGCCTCTGCGTCAGACTTGATCTTCTGCAGAATCATGGCAGAAATCTCCTGGGGAGTATACTGCTTGCCGTTTGCGTTAACCTTCTCGGCTGTGCCCATCTTTCTCTTGATGGAGATAATGGTTCCGTCGGGGTTAGTAATTGCCTGACGCTTTGCAACCTGACCTACCAATCTGTCGCCTGTCTTAGAAAATGCTACTACAGAGGGTGTTGTTCTGCTTCCCTCGGGATTTGCGATAACTACAGGCTCGCCGCCTTCCATAACTGCTACGCATGAATTTGTTGTACCCAAATCAATACCAATAACTTTTGCCATTTTAAATATCCTCCTGGATTAAATTCGTTTATTGTCTGCCGCGAAACCGCAGCCTGTTTGTTAATAATATATGGACTAGTTTGCAACCTTAACCATACTATGTCTGATTACTCTGTCTCCCAGCATGTATCCCTTCTGGAATTCCTCTACCACCACATTCTCTCCCAGGGATTCATCATCAACGTGCATTACCGCATTGTGAATGTTGGGATTAAAGGGCTGTCCAACTGCCTCAATCTCGGAAACTCCGGCCTTGGTCAGAACCTCCTTGAACTGCCTGATGACCATCTTGACTCCCTCGTGGTATTTCTTGGCCTCCTCGGATTCCGGAACTGCCGCCATGGCTCTGTCCAGATTGTCCAGCACCGGCAGAATTCTCTCTATGGCATCTGCCTTGCCATCTCCAAAGGATGTCTCCTTTTCCTTGGTGGAGCGTCTGCGGTAATTGTCGTATTCTGCTGCCAGACGGATGAACTTGTCGTTTGCCTCGACCAGTTCCTTTTCCTTAGCCTCCAGCTTCTCCGAGAGCTCTGCCACCTGCTTGGCCAGCTTACGGTCTACCTTGTCCTGCTTACCCTTGGGTGCCTTGTCCTGGGCTGCCTCCTCTGTAGGCTGAGGCTCCTCAGAGTCCTCATTGTTCTTGATTACATCGTCGTTCATTCTCTATCTCCTTCCGTCAGGCCCTGCTTGCCGGGGTTCAGCCCCCTGCGGCCCTTGCGGTTCATAACCGATTTCATATCCCTGAGCACCGTAACCACCCTGGCATAGTCCATGCGCTTGGGGCCGATGACTCCGATGAGAACTCTGTGGGTAGAATCCACATCGTAGGTGCCGGCGACAATGGAACAATCCTGCATTTTCTCATCCCGGTTCTCGCTGCCGATGCTTACATACAGGTCGTCGCCCTCTCCATCCTCCAGATGAGTAACCACATCCCGGATAAAGCCCTTCTCCTCCAGCATGCCTATAATCTCCTTGGCTCTGGCAGAATCGCTGAACTCGGGATACTCCAGAACGTTCTTGGCTCCGTCGGTGTATGTCCTGTGCTCCTCGTTCCGACGCCTGGACTCTACTATGCCCTGGAGTACCGGCAGGAGGATGTCAGTCCTGACTCCCTCGTGTTTGCTGAGGGTATTGGCCAATGTAACGTCTATGGCGGAAATTTCCAATCCGTGAAGCTTGGATGAGAGCACCTTGGCAATCACACCTATCTCCTCAGCAGAGGCATCCTCGGGTACCAGAATGATCCTGTTGTGGATGCTGCCCGCCTCGGTGGTAACCACCACCATAACCTTCTCCACATCCACCGGGAACAGCTGTACGTTCTTGATAACCTCTCTGTCCTCGTCGGTCTGGGCTGTGGCCACAATTGGGTATCCGGTGATCTTGGACAGCAGTCTGGTGGCCCGCTGAAGCATGTAGCTGAGCTCGTCGATGCGTGACTCCAATATCTCGGTCATGGCCGCCAGGCTCTCCCTGTCATCCACTTCCCTGGGGCTGAGCATGGTGTCCACATACAGTCTGTAGCCCCTGTCCGAGGGGACACGTCCTGCAGATGTATGGGGCTGCTCCAGATAACCCATCTCCTCCAGATCCGCCATTTCATTGCGTATAGTGGCGGGAGACAGCTTGAGATCCAATTTCTTGGAAATATTTCTGGAGCCCACCGGTTCACCTGTCTGAATGTACTCATCTATGGTGGCTTCCAATATTTTTAGCTTTCTGTCGTCCATTTAATCCTCCCAGGATGGTCGGTCTGTTCTCCTCTGTTGAATACTGTCTTGTTTTGTTAGCACTCAATTGAGTCGAGTGCTAATCACCGTGTACATATTACATCCCCCTCCGATGAATGTCAACACAAAAATGAAATAATCCTCAAATAAAATTTGAGATGATAATGTACAAAAGTTCTGCTATAATAGGTGGATAGAAATAGAAAATGAGGTGGATGTTTATGCAAATTAAGCTAATAGATGGCGGTGTTGTTGCTCCTGAGGGATTTTTCGCCTCCGGTATTGCAACAGGCATTAAGCCCAATGATGTAAATGATTTCGCATTGATCTGTTCTGACGATACAGCAGCTGCCGCAGGTGTATTTTCCGGCACTAACGTTCGCAGCAACTCCATCAAGGTGGTGATGGACCACATTGCCAACGGATATGCCAATGCTATCGTGGTCAACAGCGGCAATGCAAATGCCTGCAACGGTCAGCAGGGCGTTTCAGATGCAAAACAGATCTGTGCTCTGGTAGCTGAGCAGCTTGGCTGCCAGACAGAGGACGTGCTCTTCCTTTCCACCGGTATTATGGGCAAGCCTCTCCCTATGGACAAGCTGGTTCCTTCAGTTGAGACCCTTGTGGGCAACATGTCCGACAGTGGCAACCTGGATGCAATCGATGCAATTATGACCTGTGATACCCGTCGCAAGGAGTACGCCGCAGAGTTCAGGCTTCAGGACGAGACTGTGCGCATAGGCGTTATGGTCAAGGGCTCCGGCATTTACTATCCTCTTATGGGTGGTATTACAGTTATTATCACTACAGACGTTAACATCTCCAAGGCTCTGCTGCAGAAGTCTCTGGAAACCGTTGTCGCCAAGACCTTTGCCAAGATCTCTGTGGACGGCCGCCTGGCAGGCTGTGAGGCTGCAGTTGCACTGGCCAACGGACAGGCAGACAACTCCGGCATTGTCACTCAGGACAATGCATATGACAGCTTTACCAACGTTCTCCAATACCTGTGCTCCAACCTGTGCAAGGATCTGGTCAGGGACTGCGAGAGCTCCAAGTTCGTGGATGTGTGTGTCAAGAATGCAGCTTCCACGGAGGATGCACTGGCTTTGGCCAACGCTGTTGCCTCTTCCTCCGCATTCAGGGATGACCTGGCAGAGGGCATCTGCGATGTGAGCAGCATTGTCAACGCATTGAACGGCAGCGGTGTTGCTCTGACTGAGTCCATGCTGGATGTCTTCCTGGGAGATGTGCAGATTCTGAGAGCCGGCAGCATTGCAGACTGGGATGCAGATGCATTAAATGCACTGCTGTCCAAGAACGAGATAAGCCTGACAGTGTGCGTTTCAACTGGCACATGCACAGACAAGGTCTTGGCCAGCCTGTATTGATACAGTTTAGACCATAGTATTTAGCGAAAGCGTGACCTAAATGTCACGCTTTTTGTTTGCAGTAAATGTGATTCAATCGCAAAGGGATGGAGACAATCAGTCCAAATCATGTTATAACATTAATAATCAGGGCGGTGAACACAAAATGGACACAAAGAATCGCATATTAGAGCTGCTTGAGCAACATCGGGGAGAAAGCATATCAGGCCAACACATTGCAGGGATATTGGGCATATCCAGAAATGCTGTGTGGAAAGCTATAAATGAGCTTAAGAAGGAAGGCTATGACGTGCTTGCGGCAACCAACAAGGGGTATTCCCTCTCCCACAAAAATGACATTATATCCACACAGGGGATGAAGCCATATCTATCTGAAAACAGTCTGCATTTTGCCGATAGAATTCACATATACAAGTCCCTGGAATCCACAAACAAAACAGCTAAAGAGGCTGCCATTGCAGGTGCAGAGCATGGAACAGTCATTATCTCGGATTGTCAGACAGGAGGCAGGGGCAGGTATTCCAGAAGTTTCTTCTCCCCACCCGGCAGCGGCTTATATATGAGTATTATATTAAGCCCCGATGTGCTGCACTTTGAAAATCCAACCTCCGTAACCGCCTTTGCTGCAGTCGCTGTGTGCCAGGCAATAGAGAAAACCTCCCAGACAGCGCCGAAAATCAAATGGGTCAACGACATCTTTATCAATGGTAAAAAAGTATGCGGAATACTGACTGAGGCCGTATCCGACTTTGAAAGCGGCCATCTGGACTGGATTGTTGTGGGCATTGGAATAAATGTGTATACACCCCTGGAGGCTTTTCCAGAGGAGCTGCAATCCCTGGCCACCTCCATCTATCCCCATGAAAAGATGTCCGGCATGAGAAACAGACTATGCGCCGAGATAATAAACAGGATCATGGGATTTGAGACTCCACCAAAGGAAAAAGAGATTTTTGAGAAGTATAGACAGAGACTAATGATGTTAGGGCAGAAAATAACCGTCGTCCAAGGTCATACAGAATATAAGGCGACAGCTATAGACGTAGATTCACTTGGACATCTGATTGTCAGAGGCGAAAACGGTAAACTCATTGCACTTTCATCCGGCGAAATCCGCATTCAGAAGTAAGAAAAGGTGCTTACACCCAGCCTATTGTCAACCTGTAAGCTGCTATGGGTTTACAATAGGCTTTTTTTGTGCTATTTTACAGCATGTGGAGAATGTCACCTCAACCCCGTAGTTCAGTGAATAGTGAAGAGTGATGAGTGAAGAGTTCTGGTCCCCATGTTCCTTTGCTCGACTATACCCAGTGAATAGTGAAGAGTGATGAGTGAAGAGTTGAGGACGCCATGCTCCCATGCTCGACTATGTCAGTGAATAGTGAATGGTGATGAGTGAAGAGTTCTGGTCCCCATGTTCCTTTGCTCGACTATATCAGTGAATAGTGAATGGTGTTTCGTGAAAAGTTGTGGCCCCTATGTTCCAGAGGTCGAATGGCGAAGCGGTGCCCTAAGAACCCGAAGCGGTGAGCATGTTCCTATGGACGGTTATATAGTTTTCACTCTTCTGTCTGTCCAAAAAACTTGACATGTTTAGAGGTTATAAGATGAATTTAAGGCCCCACCACCTGCTGTGCATCCAGAAATATACAGGTCATGGATATGATGCACCCTTCACTGCAAATATGAATTCCATAGTATCGGAGCTGGCAAACAGGCCCATGACTCAGATTAATATTACGGCGGGATGTGACCTTCTCTGCACAAAGTGTCCTAATAATGTGCGGGGCACCTGCATCTCCCGGGATAAGGTGGCAGCAATGGACAGAGCTGTTCTCAATATTTGCGGCCTTGCCTACGGTGAAAGTATTCCCTGGGCAGATCTTGCTTTCAAGGCACGGAAAGGGATTTTCGAAACAGACAAATTCCACGAAATATGCAGCAACTGCCAATGGTATGACCTTTGCAGGAATACGGAGAACCATAATGAATAGCGCAAGCAGAAAACTCAAGACCATTGATTTGGTACATATGGCGTTGGGAGCCGTGCTTATAGCGGTTTGCTCCTGGATAAGCATACCCACTACTGTACCCTTTACAATGCAGACTTTCGCTGTGTTTTTCGTGTTGTCAGCTCTGGGCGGCAAGCGAGGCTCCATGGCCATTATTGTGTATATATTGCTGGGAACAGTCGGCGTTCCGGTATTTGCTCAATTCACTTCAGGCGTTGGCATTCTCCTGGGAAATACCGGCGGATACATAATTGGTTTTATCCTCATGGGACTAACCTATTGGCTGGTTGTAAAGCTCCTGGGGAAAAAGCTTTGGTCAGAAATCCTGGCAATGTCTATAGGCATTGTGGTGCTTTACTCCTTCGGAACACTGTGGTTCATGGTGGTATATGCCCGGGCAAACGAGGCCGTGGGATTTGTCACGGCCCTCCTATGGTGCGTTGCACCCTTTATCGTTCCAGACTTATTTAAACTTGGGCTGGCTCTGTTTCTGGCCCGACGACTGGCTCCTGTACTGAAATTGTCCACGAAATAGTACAAGCAGCCTTTGACGCAGTAAAAAACCGGCCCTCCTGGGAGATGCCGGCAGCAATTGTCAAAGTATCAACTTGTATGGTGGCCTACAAACCTGTCATACACATATGCATTCGCTTCTCTTTCCAGACTATCGTCCAGGGGCGCCAGGTTGCTGTCGCCGTATTTGCGCTCCAATGCTCTGGCAATCAGCCAGTCGCAGACCTCAGGATTCTTGGGAAGCAGAGGTCCGTGAAGATAGGTGCCAATTACATTTTTGTAAACAACGCCCTCGTAGCCGCTTTCCCCATCGTTTCCGGAACCGTACAGCACCTTGCCGAAGGGTTTGTTACCATTGATGCAGGTGCGTCCCCCATGATTCTCAAATCCCACCACCGGCATGGATACCAGGTCACTCTGGAGCACGATATTGTGGATCAGTCGACCTTCGCCCTGCTCTGTGTACAGATCTACCAAATCCAGACCCTGAATCATCCCCTCACTGGTCTTGTAATACTTGCCCAGCAATTGATAGCCGCCGCAAACTGCGATAACCACGCCGCCATCCTCTACATATGCCTTGAAATCCGCCTGGATCTCCTGGAGCTTCTGGCAGACAATCATCTGCTCCCGGTCGGAGCCGCCGCCCAGCAGCACAATGTCCAGCTTGGTAAAATCGATGGAATCCCCCAGGTTAAACTCAATAGTATCTGCATCAATGCCCCGCCAGATACACCGCTGCATCATGCAGGCAATGTTGCCTCTGTCTCCATACAAGTTCAGAAGGTCCGGATATAAATGGCCAATTGTAATCTTTCTGTTCTCTTCCATTACTTCTGTCCCTCCAATCGCTTCAGAACTCCCCGGGTGCCGAAAAGGGCCGTATAGTTTACCAGAACGTACAGGTTGCCGCATCCGTTTTCCACCCGGTCGCAGATGGCCTTTTCCACATCCGCCTCAATCTTAGAGGAAATATCCACATATTTCAGTCTCAATCCCATGTCCTGGCAGCGAATGCCACCCACAGTGATGGAATTGACGTTTGCGTCCCTGAATCGATCGAAATCCACATCCCAGAGCCAGGAAATGTCTGTCCCATCCTGGGCATTGTCGTTGATTACGATAATCACGTCCTTAAGGGTTTCGTCCTGCATCACCGCAGAAATATTCTGGTTGAACCCGGCAGGATTCTTGGCCAGGTTCAGGATAATCTTGGTGTTCTTGATATGGAACTCCTCCATGCGGCCATTTTCCGGGTTAAACTCCGCCAGCATATCGTTGAAGTGCTGCCCCTCAAGTCCTGCAGTGCGAATAGCTGCGTAGGCTGCCAGAATATTATATACATTGTAGAAGCCCTTGTAGTTGGCTGTTATCCTCCGGCCCTCCACGGTAAATGAAAGTTGATCTCCCACATCCACATCGGATCCGTCATATTGAATCTCCGGGCGCTTGAAGTCACAGCTTGTACACGCATAATCTCCAAGCTGGCTGTAGTGGTAGAAGTTGTAGTGAAGCAGAGCACCGCATTTTTTGCAAAAGCGCCCCTCTCTGATCTCATGGGAGTCCTTGTCGTCCAGGACCTGCCGGCTGATTCCGTAGGTTATATATTGGTTCCCGGCATCCATAGCAAGAAATGTGGACAGGGCATCGTCTCCATTGACAATTACCTTCATATCCGGTGCAGTCTGCATAACCTGCTTCAGCAGGTTCATGTTAATATCGATCTCCCCATAGCGGTCAAGCTGGTCCCGGAACAGGTTGGTAAGAATCATATAATCCGGCTTGAAAAACGGGAATACCCGTCTGGTAGATGCCTCATCCACCTCAATACTGGCACAGTCCGCATCCAGATTGCCGTTCCATCCAGCTGCCAGGGCGAAAGCCGCCGCCACGCCGTTGAGCATATTGGAACCGGTATGATTGCACACAACCTTCTTGCCCTCAGCCTCCAGGGCTGCGCACAGCATGTTATTAGTGGTGGTCTTACCGTTGGTTCCGCATACCACAAATATGTTTTCTCTGACCTGGGCTGCCAGCTCAGACAGAATATTGGGACATATCTTAAGGGCAATCTTGCCTGCCCAAGTGACGCCCTGCCTGTGAAAAATATGAACGCTGGCCTGCATGGCACATTTGGCGGCCCAGACCGCTATCATTCTGCGTAATCTCATAGTCACTTCCTCAGTCGATTCTATCTATCAAATTGTACTTTATTGTGGTGGACAAGTAAACACTATCGTTCAGTGAATAGTGATGAGTGATGAGTGAAGAGTTTCGGTCGAGGGGTCAAGAACTTGACAAGTTTCTCAACATAATTATTTACCAAAATGTCAACTGTAAGTATGTGCTCTACAAAATTATTTCTCCGCAAAGGCAGCCCTTAACACCCCATTTTCCAACAGAAATGTCTCATCCGATTCTTTGGCAATCTCCATATCGTGGGTAATGAGGATAATTCCTCTGCTCTTTTCGTGTTCCCGCTGCAGAAGTTTCATTATCATATCCCGATTTTTGGCTTCCAAATGTGGCTTTATCCCACAAAAAAAGGAGATGAACACTTATATAATTCATCTCCCTCATATTTTATTGCATAGGATTAATTAAAATCTTTTACCAATCTGAACCGTCGTCCTCCCAGCCTCCGGGTGGTATGGTTCCCATGCCACCAAGGCCCAGTTCTCCAACATTTTGCTGAACCTGTTCGATCATGGCCTTTACTTCACCCTCGCTCATAGTCAGAACCTCTGTGTACTCCGGCATAGTGAAGGTGTCATTAGACTTGAAGACAATCTGCAGGTCCACGTCGTGAAGATTCGATACCACAACGAAGTCTCCTACATCATCGTCCCAGACTGTCTCTGCCATAGGAATCTGATTCACAGTCAAGGTGATGGTCTCACCATCCTGCTTAAATGTTCCACGGATTTCTCCGTCTTCACCGAAGGATACCTTGTAGCTGTTATCCTCCTTATCCAGGTTAATTGTGAGTGTTTCCTGGCCTTCCACAGTGAGTTTTGCGTCATACTCCTGGTCGTTGTTCTCGCTGACAGTGTATTTGATGGCTGTCTCTTTTCCATTAGCATCGGTAATCTCCAGCTCAACCAGCTCAGAGGTGCAGATGTCCTCGCCCAATGTGGCATCGATTTCAATCTCGGTTTCCCCTTCGGTCTCTACCTTCAGGTTAAAGGCAACCATGGTCTTGCTTCGACTGCCAATCTGGAATTTGCATTCCACCACTGTGTCGGTGCCCTCTATCTCGTCAATGGTGACATCGATATTGTCGTCGATTTCATCCCAGAGATCGTCCACCAGCTCCTTGCCGGTTTTGTTCTCATAGCCATGCACCGGGATTCCCTCCTGGGTGGAATCCTGAATAATTCCGGATAAGCCATAATTATTATCCAAATACCTGGCCAGCACATCCTTGAGTTCATCATCCTTCTCTGCCTTTGCCCACAGGCCCTTCAGCACCTCTGACACGGCCTTCTCATCAATACGGATGGTAATGTCATTGGTCTTAATCTCTTTGTCTCCCACGGAGACAGAGCCGGATGCCTTTTTAATCACAGCGTTTTCCTCTAACAGATCCTCCAAGTACCCTATGTAGCGGTTCAGAACCTTCTCCATTTCCTTATCCAGTTCCTTGGATTTCTTTATAGATTCCAGGTAATTCATGAACTGGTCGTAGGACTCCTGGTCCATGGAAAATTCGGACTTACCCGGTGCAAAAACTGACTTGGGCAAATTTTCCAATGCGGATTTCAGAGAAACGCCATACACCTTATTCTCACCCAGCAGGGCGCTGCTCTTAATCGCCATTTCGTCCCCGGTGTAATACACTCCACCATCAATGGTGGTTTCGGCCATGGTCATGGAGAAATCGCAGGCTCCCATCTGTTCCTTAGAATTGCTGTAGATCTTGAGGTTAAAAGAACCATTCAATTCGGCGCCAATGTCCCACTTGGACAGGTCTCCCTTTATCTCTACAGATCCCTGCTCCATGATTTTGGTAAGCATTTCACTGGTGTCATTTTGGGAGACGGACTCAAAGGTCTTAGCAAAGGCATTGGCCACCTTCGACACAGGGCCGCCGGCAAATGCAGTGGTAACCAGTACAGCCACCAAGGCCACTATGGCAACAACTCCAACAATGGGAATCAGGAGTAATAACTTGGATTTCTTCTTCGGTGTCTCCAAAACAGTTTCAGAGTCAGGATTATCAACCGGGGGCTGCTCCAAAGCAGTTGTATCAACCGGAGGCTGTTCCAAAACAGTGGTGTCGCCCGTGTCCGGTTCCGCAGGAGCGGAAGGTGAAGTCTCGCCTACAGGGGAACCGCAATTAGTGCAAAAGCAATCCTCATCTGCCAGGTCTACGCCGCAAACATTGCATTTTTTCATAGCTTAGCTCCTTTCTATCTTCTGCCTCTCGCAAAAAGTTGCAAAAAATACTATATAAAGTCTACCATAATCTCCATAATACCTCAATAGATAAACGGCCCAACTTTGGTTTGCTAAAGTCTGCCGGTTTATCAGCCAGTTCCCCCAGTCTGTGACGAGGGCCGTGTATGGCACTTCTCCGGAGGCCGTGGTAGAATTGCCTCCTGAGAAAGGGGTCTATATATTATATGCGAGTTACATTTCTGGGAACCACTACTCTTCTGTTTGACGATGGAGAGGATCAGGTGCTCTTTGACTGCCATGTGACCAGGCCATCCCTGGGCAGGGTATTTTTCGGCCGTCTCTCCACCGACACAGCGGTTGCTGACAGGGTTATATCCCAGTTCGGTTTTGATAGGCTGCGGGGAATTTTTGTCTCCCATTCCCACCATGATCACGTTATGGATGCACCCTACTTTGCCAATAGGTGTAACGCAGGTATATACGGATCTGAGTCTGTGCTCAATGTGGCCCGTGGCGGAGGAGTGGCGGAACAACACCTGCATTCCTTTTCCCAAGATACTGTTTATAACGTGGGCGCCTATCAGGTGACGGTCATCCCCTCCATACATTCCAAGGCACATTGGTACAATAATAATCTGGGAAAAACCATCGATAAGTCCCTGAAACAACCTGCAAGAAAGAGGGAGTTCAAGGAGGGCGGCTCCTTTGATTTTCTCATTTCACATGGAAATATGTCGGTTTTGATTCGTCCCAGCTACAACTATCTGGAGGGACAGCTGGACGGGATCCGTGCGGATGTGATGTTCCTAGGGATCAGCGGTCTATCCCAGGACACTGACGAGAGCAGAGAAAAGTTCTTCTCCGAGACTATCCGCAAAGTCAGTCCACACACTGCAATTCCCATACATTGGGACAATTTCTTCAGTCCACTGTATAGCGAAATCCGGGCCATGCCCAGGGGTATGGAAAACACCGGCGAATCTATCCGTCTGTTAGCAGAATATTGCACATCCAATAACATAGCATTTATTCTCCAGCAGCCACTTACCCACATAGAGCTATAGGCCGGGTGTTTACGGCATAAAAATGGTGCAGCATCGATTGGGATACTGCACCTTGTTTAAATGATGAAATACTTCTGAGGCCGGGGCTATTAGGCCTTGGACTTTGCCTTGGGAGCATTGGCAGAGACCTTGATAACCAGAGGCTCTGTCCCATCGTAGTCCAGCAGCAGTGTGTCGCCGTCCCTGATGTCCCCCTCCAGGTACATTCTGGCCATGCGCTCCTCGATATTGCGCTGAATGCTCCTCTTGATCGGCCTGGCTCCAAAGGCATCATTGCGCTCGTAGTTCAGCAGGAACTCCTTGAGGGCATCCGTTGCAGAAATGGTAATATTCTTGTCTCTCAGGTCCTCCTGCAGCAGATTAATCTGCAAATCCAGAATCTGCCTGAGCTCCGGCTCTGTCAGCTTGTCAAACACCACGATGTCGTCAACTCTGTTGAGGAACTCGGGCCTGAACATGTTCTTGAGAGCCGATTTGATGCGAGCCTCGGACCTGTCTGTATTGTCCGATCCAAATCCCACATCACCTACCTTGAGGGTGGTACCGGCGTTGGATGTCATGATGATAACTGTATTCTCAAAGTTCACCAGTCTGCCCTGGCTGTCAGTGAGACGGCCGTCATCCAGAATCTGCAGCAGCAGATTGAAAACGTCCTGGTGGGCCTTCTCAATCTCGTCCAACAGAATAACCGAATATGGCCTGCGGCGAATCTTCTCAGTCAGCTGGCCGGCCTCGTCATATCCCACATATCCGGGAGGAGAACCGATCAGCTTGGAGACTGTATGCTTTTCCATAAACTCAGACATGTCCAGCCTAATCATGGCCTCTTCTGTGCCAAACAGCTCCTGGGTAAGGGCCTTAACCAGCTCTGTCTTGCCCACGCCTGTAGGTCCCACAAATATAAAGG
This sequence comes from uncultured Clostridia bacterium, assembly GCA_964500525.1. Classification (GTDB taxonomy): domain Bacteria; phylum Bacillota; class Clostridia; order RGIG7378; family RGIG7378; genus RGIG7378. The sequence goes on from CAZCOE010000008.1 coordinate 17,422, forward strand.
ACGCCGGGCGCTTCTTAGCTCTCAGTCCTGCTCTGCATCTGCGAATGGTGGATGCAACCGCCTGAATGGCCCTGTGCTGGCCCACTACCCGCCTGTGGAGATTGTCCTCCAACTGCAGCAGCTTGGCCCCCTCCTCTGCAGTGACCTTGTTGACCGGGATACCGGTCCACATCTCGATGACCTCTGCAACGTCGTCAAAGGTTACGGGAAAGTCATATGCCTCCTGGGCCAGAGTCTTGACCCGATCCGAGAGCATGCACACCTCCTGGCGCATCTGGGCCAGCTTCTCATAATCCGGCTGTGTTCTGGCCTCCTCTACTGAAACTGCCGCCTCAGCGTCTGCCAGCTTATCCGACAACTTGTCCAGCTCCACCAGCTTAAGGTTCTTGAGATTGGCTCTGGATGCTGCCTCGTCCATAATGTCTATGGCCTTATCAGGCAGGAATCTGTCTGTCACGTATCTCTCGGACAGGCTGACCATGCGCTCCAGTATATAGTCGGAAATGGACACGCCGTGGTACTTCTCGTAGTATGGGCGCACGCCCTTCATAATCTCAATGGTGTCCTGAAGGCTGGGTTCGTTGACCATAACCGGCTGGAACCTGCGCTCCAGAGCGCTGTCCTTCTCAATATGCTTGCGATACTCATCTACAGTGGTGGCTCCGATAATGCGCAGCTCTCCTCTGGCCAATACAGGTTTGAGAATATTAGCCGCATTCATGGCACCCTCTGCATTACCGGCTCCTACTATGTTGTGGAGCTCATCAATAACCAGAATAATGTTGCCGCATTTGATAGCCTCGTCTACTACGCCTTTGATTCTGGATTCGAACTGTCCTCTGAATTGGGTCCCGGCCACCATGCCGGTCATGTCAAGCTGGATAATCTCGTAGTTCTTGAGTCTCTCCGGAACTCTGCCTTCCACAATGGCAACAGCCAGACCCTCGGCAATGGCTGTCTTGCCCACGCCTGGCTCACCGATAAGGACCGGGTTGTTCTTCTGTCGCCGGTTGAGAATCTGGATTACACGGGCCAATTCCTTTTCTCTGCCCACTATTTTGTCAATTTCTCCTGCAGCGGCCTTGTTTGTCAAATTGGTGCCGTAGGTTTCCAAATATTTGTGCTTGACCTTCTTGGTCTCTCTTGGTTCGGCCTGACCGGACTCCTCCCTGCGATCCTGTCTGTCCTGGGACTCCTCGGACAGGCTCTCGCTATCCCCCTGCTGCATAGCGCTGTTGAGGATTTCCTTGAGCATGTTGGGATCCTGAATCTTCTCCAACAATTCCGGGTCTGCGTCCTTCATATTTTCAGTCATCTGCTCACAAAACTCATCTACCTGATCGGGCTCAAGACCCAACTGCTTAATGACAGAATCAACCATGCCAAGGTTCATCTTCTTGGCACAGGATAGGCAGAGAAACTCCTGCTTAACCGCAGTCCCCTCTGTCCTCATGATCTGAATCATGGCGACATTCTTTTTGCACTTTGAACATAATTGCATATGTGTCACCTCGCTAACAATAGTAATTAAAAATTATACTCCCTTGGTCAGCAGCTTGGCAAGATACTGTCCTGTATAGGAGTTGGGCTCCCCGGCAACCTGCTCCGGGGTTCCCTTGGCGATAACGGTACCGCCCTTGTCTCCCCCCTCGGGGCCCATATCGATGATATAATCTGCATTTTTGATCACATCAAGATTATGTTCGATAACCAATATAGTATTCCCTGAATCGGTCAATCGCTGCAGTATTTCTATCAATCTCTTTACGTCATCCATGTGGAGACCGGTTGTAGGCTCGTCCAGGATGTACATGGTCTTGCCTGTGCTCCTCTTGGACAGTTCTGTGGCCAGCTTGACCCGCTGGGCCTCGCCTCCTGACAGGGTAGTGGCCGGCTGTCCCAGCCTGATATAGCCCAGGCCCACATCGTACAGAGCCTGAACCTTGCGGTATAGGGAGGGAATGGACTTGAAAAAGTCCAGTGCCTCATCCACAGTCATGTCCAGCACCTCGGAGATATTCTTCCCCTTGTACCTGACGTTAAGGGTCTCCCTGTTGTAGCGCTTGCCTCTGCATACTTCACAAGGGACGTAGACATCGGACAGGAAGTTCATTTCGATCTTGATAATGCCGCCTCCCTGGCAGGCCTCGCACCGGCCTCCTTTTACATTAAAGCTGAATCTGCCCGGGCCGTATCCCTGCATCTTGGCGTCGGGAGTGGCTGCAAACAGTTCCCGGATCATGTCAAACATACCGGTATAGGTAGCCGGGTTGGACCTGGGAGTACGCCCGATGGGGGTCTGGTCGATGTCAATAACCTTGTCCAGATGCTCTATTCCTGTAATGCCGCGGCACTTACCTCCCTTGATCCTGGCCTTGTTCAGGTCGTGAAGCAGTCGCTTACACAGCACCTCATTTATGAGAGAACTCTTGCCGGAGCCCGAAACTCCTGTAACGCAGGTAAATACTCCCAGAGGGATGTCCACATCCACGTCCTTAAGGTTATTCTCTGCTGCCCCCTTGATATGGATCCATTTGCCATCGCAGCTGCGTCTCACCTGGGGCATAGGCACTGACAGCTGGCCGCTCAGGTACTTGCCGGTAAGGGAGTCTGGGTTAATCATCAATTCCTGAGCAGTTCCCTGGGCAACTATGCGGCCGCCGTTCTCTCCGGCTCCCGGGCCCACGTCTACAATGTGATCAGCAGCCATCATGGTCTCCTGGTCGTGCTCCACAACTATCAGGGAATTGCCCAAATCCCGGAGCTTCTCCAGGGTCCTGAGCAGCTTGGCGTTGTCCCTCTGATGCAGTCCTATAGAGGGCTCGTCCAGGATGTACAGAACTCCCATGAGGCCGGATCCTATCTGAGTGGCCAATCTGATGCGCTGGGCCTCTCCTCCTGACAGGGTGGAAGCGCTGCGGGACAATGTCAGGTACCCCAGACCCACATTGCACAGGAAGTCCAATCTGGCCCGTATTTCCTTGAGAATCTTGCCGGCAATCAGCTGCTCCCTCTCTGTAATATCGCAGTTGCTGAAAAACTCCCTGGCCTCTGAAACAGGCATCTCGCTTACCTGGTGGATGTTCTTGCCACAGAAGGTCACTGCCAGAGTCTCGGCCTTGTACCTGGTGCCGTGACATTCGGAACAGGGGTGGGAGCTCATATAGCCCTCATAGTATCTCTTCATAGGTTCGGACTCTGTGTTGCTGTACCGGCGCATCATGCCGTTCATGACTCCCTCAAAGGACATATAGTACTTGTTGCCGCTGGGGGTTACGATGAGGAACTTCTCCTTGTTGGTGCCATGGAGAATCACATCCAGGGCTTTCTTGGGCAGTTCCCTGACAGGCACATCCACGCTGAAGCCGTAGGCCTTGGCCAGACCTGTGAACACCTGAGCTATCCATCCATCCTCATTCTCGGAATTCCAGCCGGATACTGCTATGGCACCCTCTCTCAGGGACAGGTCTTTGTTGGGTATAACCAAATCCGGATCTATGCGGGTAATCTCTCCCAGGCCACTGCAATGGCTGCAGGCTCCCTGGGGTGCATTAAATGAAAACATGCGAGGCTCCAGTTCCTCAATGCTGATCCCGCAGTCTGGGCAGGCAAGGTGCAGGCTCATGGTCTCCTCTGTGTCTCCCACATAGTCAACCACCACCAGACCCTCTGACAGCTTGAGACACTGCTCGATAGAGTCTGCCAATCGCCTCTTGATGGAGTCCTTGACCACCAGACGATCCACCACAACCTCTATGTTGTGCTTCTTATTCTTGTCCAGGTTGAGCTCCTGATCTACGTCCACAATCTGTCCATCCACTCTGACCCGCACATATCCCTGACGTCCAAAGTCGGATATCATCTTGACGTACTCGCCCTTGCGACCTCTGACCACAGGAGACAGCAGCTGCAATCGTGTGCCCTGGGGCCTGGACATAATCCTGTCCACCATCTGGTCCACAGTCTGCTGGATAATAGGCTTGCCGCACTTGGGGCAATGGGGATGGCCCACCCTGGCGTAGAGAAGTCTCAGGTAGTCGTGTATCTCCGTAACCGTACCCACCGTGGAACGAGGATTCCGGGAAGTAGTCTTCTGGTCAATGGAAATGGCCGGAGACAGTCCGCCGATATAATCCACATCCGGCTTGTCCATCTGGCCCAGGAACTGGCGGGCATAGGAAGACAGGGACTCCATATACCTCCGCTGTCCCTCCGCATATATGGTATCAAAAGCCAGACTGGTCTTGCCGCTGCCGGAAAGGCCGGTAAATACCACCAGTTTGTCTCTGGGAATCCTGAGATTAATGTCCTTGAGGTTATTCTCCCTGGCTCCCCGAATTACAATGTAGTCCTTGTCCGCTGCCCCGTTGGAATACTCTCTGTCCGAATCAGTTATGGGGCGATACATGTCACTCATGACTCATAGTCCCCCTTGATTCCCAGAGCAGCCACCTGGAGCTGGGCCTTAAGCTCGTATATTCTATCTCTGATCATAGCTGCTGCCTCATATCTCTCATCAGCTGCTGCGGCCTTCATCTCCGCCGTAAGCTGTGTAATCATGTCTTCTAATGTCTTGATACTGGGTAAGCCGACAACTTCGCCTGTCTCCTCATCCACATCCTCCACCTTGGTGGTCTCGATGATGGTCTTGACCTCCTTGACTATACTGGTGGGTGTGATGCCGTGGTCAATATTGTACTGCTCCTGTATCTCTCTCCTATGATTTGTCTCATCAATGGCCTGGCGCATAGAGTCTGTAATCTCATCTGCGTACATAATTACCCGGCCGTTCACGTTACGGGCGGCTCGGCCTATGGTCTGTACCAGACTGGTCTCGCTGCGAAGGAATCCCTCCTTGTCCGCATCCAGTATGGCCACCAAACCCACCTCAGGAATATCCAAACCCTCCCGCAGCAGGTTGATACCCACCAATACGTCGAACTTGCCCTTGCGCAGGTCCTGAATAATCTCCGTCCTCTCTATGGTGACAATATCGCTATGGAGATATCTGACTCTGACTCCCATTTTGTCCAGGTAGTCCGTCAGGTCCTCCGCCATTTTCTTGGTCAAAGTGGTAACCAGCACCCGGTCACCCTGGGCAGTAATGATGCCAATCTCGTCCAGCAGGTCGTCGATCTGTCCTGTGACAGGCCGAACTATAATCTGGGGATCCAGCAGCCCTGTAGGTCGGATAAGCTGCTCCACCACCTGGGTGGAGTTGGCCTTCTCGTACTTGGATGGGGTGGCACTGACGCAGATCATCTGGGGCACTCTGCTGCAGAACTCCTCAAACCTGAGTGGTCTGTTGTCGTATGCGGAGGGCAGTCTCCAGCCGTATTTGATCAGGTTGTCCTTGCGGGCACGGTCACCATTGTACATGGCGCCTACCTGGGGTATGGTCACATGGGACTCGTCCACAAACATTATAAAATTGTCCGGCATAAAGTCCAGCAATGTATATGGAGGTGAACCGGGGGCCCTCCCGGACAGATGGCGGGAGTAGTTCTCAATACCCTTGCAGGAGCCGGTCTCGGTAAGCATCTCCATATCGTTGAGGGTGCGCTCCTCTATTCTCTGGGCCTCCACATAGCGTCCCATGTCCTTGAACTCCCGGGCCCTGTCCTCCATCTCCTCCACTATGCCGGCAATGGCAGACTGCATCTTGCTCCGCATGACCGCATGGTGGGATGCAGGGGTGATGCTGATGTAGCTGCGGGTGGCCAGCACCTCTCCTGTCAGGCTGTTGATCTCCCGGATGCGCTCTATCTCGTCTCCAAAGTACTCTACTCTGATAATGGTGCCGGAGGAGTATGCCGGGAATATCTCCAAAGTGTCGCCCTTGACTCCAAAGGTGCCTCTCACCCGGGCAAAATCGTTGCGCTGGTATTGCATGTCCACCAAGTCGTGCATTACCTGGTCCATAGGTTTCTCCATGCCCGGCCTCAGGGACAGCATCAGCTCCCTGTAGTCCTCAGGGTCTCCCAGGCCGTATATGCAGCTGACCGAGGAGACTATGATAACGTCGTCTCTCTCGAACAGGGATGTGGTGGCGGAATGTCTCAATCTGTCTATCTCGTCGTTGATGTCGCAGTCCTTCTCAATATACAGGTCCGACATAGGCAAATAGGACTCGGGCTGGTAGTAATCGTAATAGGACACAAAGTACTCCACCGCATTGTCCGGGAAGAAGTCCCGAAACTCCGCCCAGAGCTGGGCTGCCAAAGTCTTGTTGTGGGCCAGTACCAAGGTGGGGCGCTGGACTCTCTGTATAACATTGGCCATGGTGTAGGTCTTGCCGGAGCCGGTGACGCCCTTGAGGGTCTGACATCGGTCTCCCCTGAGAATGCCCTCTGTCAGCATGTCTATAGCATGGGGCTGATCCCCTGTAGGCTGAAAGGAACTGACTAATCTGAACTTGTCCATGGGCACCTCCCTCTGAATTAGTTGAACATTTGTTCTATTATACCATTCTGCATTCCCGGCGTAAAGACTATGTGTGTTCTACAGGCACAGGCAGAATAAGGTTTTCCTCCGGAGAGGGGCTATATATATTCCAATGGAAGAGCAACCAGATTATCCCTTAAATACAACTTCCTGTCGTAAAGGCAAATGATAGTTCCCATGCCTCTCTTCTTGTCCGGGACTCCATCCAGTACATCAAACTCGGAGGCCATATCCACCCTGGGGGATGCAGACATTTTAATCTCAATAGGATACAAAATGCCGTCCTCCTGAATAATCAGGTCAATCTCTCCGTCAACCTCTACCTCCTGTCCGCTTTCTCTCCTCTTCTTTCTATCCTTGCCATTGTAATAGAACACGTTGAAGTCATACTCCATGCCCTCATTTGAATAGGACTTGAGGATCTCGTTGATGACAAAGGTTTCAAACATAGCTCCGGACATAGCACCGTTTTTCAATGTTTCCGGGGTTAACCATCTAGTGAGATAACAGCATAGCCCCGTATCCCGAAAATACAGTTTTGGTGTCCTGATGGCCCGGTTAAGGGCACTTGAGGTGTAGGGCTTCAGGATATAAATTATCCCACTCTTTTCCAGAATGGAGACCCATTCCTTTACCGTAATCTCGGAAACACCTATTTCAGAGGACAAGTTGGAATAATTGATCATCTGTCCGGTACGTGCCGCAACACTGGTTAAGAACCGCACAAAGGCTAGATGGTTTTTGGCCTTTATCAGCTTATTCACATCCCGTTCCAAATAGGTCTTGACATAGGACTGATAGAAATCCTGCCATTCTCTTTGGGAATTGGAGTATAGTTCAGGATAGCTGCCACGATGGATTATCTTCCACAGATTCCTGCCATAGTCCCTGAGGGCACCTTCCCGCCGGCTAATATATTCCTGGGTGGGCACAAAGTGTCCTGTAAAAGGCACATTGAATATTTCCCGCAGGGAAAGACCCTCCAGTTCTACAATAGATACTCGGCCTGCCAGAGACTCACTCACTCCCTCCATTAACTGAAGCTTTTGAGAGCCGGTCATATAGTAATTTCCATAGCTTTCCGTATTGTCCAGCAGGATTTTGAGCTTATTGAACACAGAGGGACACCTCTGCACCTCATCAATCATCAGGGGGGCCGGATTGTTGAGCAAAAACAGGTTCATATCCTCCTCTGCCTGGGCCAACAGGAGATCGTCGTCAAAGGTAACCTGATTCACATTATTGAACAGGTGCCTGAACAAGGTGGATTTGCCTACCTGTCTGGGGCCGGTCAACAGAATTGCCTTGCTGTTATTTGCCCTTCTCCGGACCACATCCTCAATATGTCTGTTAATCGAATACATAATCCTCTCCCTGTACGACTAATCCAAAGTACAACTTTATTATTGTCAATCATGTCTGCCCTGTCAAGGGCCTCTTTGCAGACAATTCCCGGCAGAAATTATGTTCTACAGGCACAGGCAGAACACCAACAGCACTGCCAGGAATGCGAAGTTAACCAAGAAAAACAGGCATACATATCTGCCTCGCTTCTCTGGATAGTGGCGGCCGTATTCCCTGAAGGTAATAAGGCTGGCCAAAGACGATATTAGTGTGCCTACTCCGCCGATATTTACTCCCCACAGCAGCTCCCTATAGTTTCGGGTAAACTGGGACAGCAATATGGCCGAGGGCACGTTGCTGATAAATTGGCAGGACAATGTACTGTACACCAGGGTATTCTGTTCCATCAGGTAAGACATCAACCGGCGAACCGGCTCAATCCGGGACATGTTGCCTGCGAAGATAAAAAATGCCACAAATGTCAGCAGCAGAGGGTAGTCCACCATTTTCAGTGCCTTTTTGTCCAGCATCCGGATCACAGGCGGTATAACCAGCAGACCCACCCAATAGGGAATGCTCCTGAACACAATTGCTATGGCCAGACACATCAAGGCCAGATAGGTTATGGTCCTCCTGCGGACCACCTGGGGCTCTGCATGGGGCAGCTTCAGAGGTTCGTTGCCAATAAACAGACAGCATATGCCCAGCAGTGCCATGGACAGCAGAAAAGGAGGCAGCATAATGCCTAAAAACTCCGTGCCCGGTATGTTGTAATGGCTGTATATGTATAGGTTCTGGGGGTTTCCAAAGGGGGTCAGCATACCTCCCAGGTTGGCTGCAATGTTCTGCAGCACAAAGGTGAAGGCCATGTACTTCTCCATGCCTGTGGCGCTTAACACAAAATATCCCAGAGGCAGGAATGTGAGCAGTGCCATGTCGTTGGCGATCAGCATGGAGCCTGCAAAGGTGATGACCAGCAGGGCGGCGACACAGCGACGGGCCGTATTAAAGCCGGTGACTATCCGACGGGCCAATATATAGAAGAAGTTCACGTTTTTCAGGGCACAGACCACTGCAAGAACACAGAATAGGCATGTGAGCGTCCTGTAATCTATATAATCCAGATACTGTCTATCCGGTGGGACAATAAGAGTGGTAATTGTGGCCGCAACAATAGCTATTGCAAAAACCGGGTTCTTGCAAATGAAATGCCAAATGGACTTAAGGGTGCTCAGCACTAAATCAGATATCTCCCAGTGTCATCTGCTCTTCGGGACGATCCTCATTTTTGAGGAAGCTGCCTACTGCAGGAATATGTCTTGCACGATAGTACTTCTCATTGCCAATATTTGCAATAGTCTGAGGCACAGCTTTTGTGACAACACTGCCTTTTTTGGGGGTCATAACCTGGACGCCCTGGTTGTTCTTGGTAGACTTGGCTGCCACCAGGGAGGTATTGAATATCATTATTTTGCTGATGTTGCTGAACAGCACCAGGTCAATGTCCTCTGTGATATACAGGGCTGTAACCAATGGGGACGCGTCGCTGTAGGCGTTCTGCAGCTTCTTGCGGTTGGTCTTGGTCTCGTAGGCAGACATAGGCACCTTGGACACCTTGCCGTTCTCGAACACAAACAGCATGTGCCCCTGATACTTGGACAGCACCACATAGTTGATGGGGCGCTCTCCCGGGTCCATATTCAGCTCGTTGGACAGGAAATTGCCCAGCATGGATGCCTTGCTCTCCGGCATGTCGTAGAGCTTGCACTTGTAGACGTTCTGCTTGTTGGTGAAGAACAGAATCTCGTTGCCGTTGGTGTAATCCCCCTCCTGGACTATTGTATCTCCCTCCTTGATCTTCTGTTCCGGATTGCCTCTGAGGGATGAGGCGGGGACCTTCTTGAAATAGCCGTCGTTGGTCAGCAGCACGTGGCAATTATAGTCATCGATCAGCTCCTCCGGAGCCTGCTGGAATTCCTCTACCTCGTACAGAATCTCTGTGCGCCTGGGCTGTCCGTATTTCTTGGAAATATCGGCCAGCTGGGATGCAATGTGCTTGCGGATCTTGCGGTCGCTGCCTCTCAGGGCAGTCATATCCCCAATGGACTTGCGCAGGTCGTCAATGTCTGCCAACCTGTCCAGGATGTACTTTTTGTTCAGGTTGCGGAGCTTGATGTCGGCTACGTACTCGGCCTGCTCCCTGTCGATACCGAAGGCCTCCATCAGGTTGGGCACTACCTTGGCATCCTCCTCGGTGCCCCGGATAACGGCTATGGCCTTGTCGATGTCCAGCAATATTTGCTGCAGGCCCTCCAACAGGTGCAGCAGCTTCTCCTTGCGCTGAATCTCGTAGGTAAGCACTCTGCGAACGCAGTTCATACGGAACCGAACCCATTCGGCGATTATTCCCTTGACACCCAGCACCATGGGCTTTCCGTCCACCAGCACGTTAAAGTTGCATCCGAATGTATCCTCCAGAGGGGTGGACTTGAACAATTTGAGCATCAGGGCATCCGGATCCACGTTGCGCTTTATGTCAATGGTGATCTTGAGGCCGTTAATATCGGTCTCGTCCCGCATATCGTTGATTTCCTTGATCTTGTTCTCCTTAAACTGGTCGATAATGTTGTCCATTATGGCCTCAACGGAGGTGGTGTAGGGAATCTGGGTAATCTCAATGCAGCTGTTGGACTTGTCGTAGCGGTATTTGGCCCGCAATCTGAAGGAGCCCCGTCCTGTGTCAATAACGCTGCGCAGCACGCCCTCGTCGAAGACGTAGTACCCGCCTGTGGAGAAGTCCGGGCCCTTGATGTAGTTCATCATGTCGGCGTCGCTGTCCTCCAGGTATGCAATAGTTGCCTCGCATATTTCCTTGAGGTTAAAGCTGCAGATGTTGGACGCCAAACCTACTGCAATACCTACAGTGGGATTGCACAGGATGTTGGGGAAGGTGGCAGGGAGCAGTGCCGGCTCCTTGAGGGTGCCGTCGTAGTTGTCGATAAAGTCTACGGCGTCCTTGTCCATGTCTGCGAAAATCTCATTGCATATCTTGTCCAGCCTGACCTCTGTATATCTGGAGGCGGCAAATTTCATGTCTCTGGAATACTGCTTACCAAAGTTGCCCTTGGAGTCCACAAAGGGATGGAGCAGGGCCTCGTTGCCCCGGGACAATCTGACCATGGTCTCGTATATGGCCTGGTCGCCATGGGGGTTCAGCTTCATGGTCTGTCCTACCACATTGGCGGACTTGGTTCTGCTGCCGCTGAGCAATCCCATCTTGTACATGGTATAGAGCAGCTTGCGGTGGGATGGCTTGAATCCATCTATCTCCGGAATAGCACGGGATAGAATTACGCTCATGGCGTAGGGCATAAAATTGGTCTCAAGGGTATCGGTTATATATTGATACTGTATGGGCGCCGGCTGGCGCTTCTCAACAGGCTTGTCCTTTGACTTCTTGGCCATTGGTGTGCTCCTTTACATAACATCCAGGGAATCCAGATACAGATGTCCGAATTCCTCAATGTGCTTCTTACGTGCAGGCAGGTCGTCTCCCAATAATACAGAGAATGTCTCCTGTGTCTCGTCCACATCTGCCGGGGTTATCTGGATCAGCTTCCGTGTGGAGGGATCCATGGTGGTAAGCTTCATCATATCAGGCTCGTTCTCGCCAAGTCCCTTGGACCGCTGGATTGTAACCTTGCCGGTGAGTCCTGCCACAATGTCGTTCTTCTCCTTGTCGGTGTAGGCGAAATAGGTGTCGTCCTTCTGTGTTATCTCAAACAGGGGAGATTCGGCAATGAAAATCTTGCCTGCACGGATCAGGGTAGGTGTCAGCCTGTAGAACATGGCCAGACACAGAGTCCTGATCTGATATCCGTCCACGTCCGCATCTGTGCAGATTATAATCTTGGACCAGCGCAGGTTATCCAGATCAAAGGAGGGAATGTCCTTGTTGTACTTGGATGTAACCTCCACTCCGCAGCCCAGGATTCGCAGCAGGTCGGTAATAATGTCGCTCTTGAAAATAGTGTCCAGGGGAGCCTTCATACAATTGAGAATCTTGCCTCGGATGGGCATAACTGCCTGGAACTCAGAATCTCTGGCCATCTTCACCGAACCCAGAGCGGAGTCACCCTCTACGATGTACAGCTCCCGCTCCTCCGGCTCCTTGGAGCGGCAGTCTACGAACTTCTTGACCTTGTTGGCCAGGTCCATTTTCTCGGTCATCTTCTTCTTGGAAGCAACTCTGGCCCGCTCCGCATTCTCTCTGCTGCGCTTGTTCACCAGGATCTGGTCCAGGACTCTGTCGCCCTCGATAGTGTTCTCAATGAAGAATACCTCCATCTTCTCCCTGAGGAATCGGGTCATAGCATCCTGGATGAACTTGTTGGTAATGGCCTTCTTGGTCTGGTTCTCGTAACTGGTAACAGTGGAGAAAGAGTTCATTATAAACACCAGGGAGTCCTGAATGTCAGCAAAAGTAATCTTGGACTCGTCCTTGGTATACTTGCCCTTGGATGTCAGGTATTTGTCCACTGCGGAGACGAAGGCGGCCTTGAGAGCCTTGTCCGGGGCTCCTCCGTACTCCAAATAGCTGGAGTTGTGGTAGTATTCGATAACGTTTACCGAATTGGAGAAGCAGAACGCAGCCTGCATCTTGACCTTGTACTCCGGCTTGTCCGCTCTGTCACGGCCCTTGGCATTGCCCTCGCAGAACTGAATCTCCGTAAATGCGGTCTCTCCCACCAGCTCCCTGATATAGTCTGCAATACCGTCCTTGTATGTGTATGAGAAGGACTGCTTGGACTGCTCGTCGTACAGCTCAAACGTGACGCCGCTGTTGACAACAGCCTGCTTCTTGAGCACGTCGCAGAAATACTCCAGAGGAATGTCTATGTCTGTAAACACCTCAATATCCGGCTTCCAATGCTGGGTAGTGCCGGTGCGGCGACGGGTAACCGGCTCCTTGTGCAGGCCGCCGATGTTGTATCCCTTCTCGAAATGCAGGTCGTATTTGAATCCGTCTCTATATACTGTAACGTCAAAGAACTCGGAGCTGAACTGGGTGGCGCAGCTGCCCAGGCCGTTGAGTCCCAGGCTGTACTCGTAATCGGAGCCTGCGTTGTTGTCGTACTTGCCTCCGGCATACATCTCGCAGAAAACCAGCTCCCAGTTGAACCTCTCCTCCCGAGGGTTCCAATCCAGGGGAATGCCTCGTCCATTGTCCACAACAGTGATGGACTTGTCCCTGTGTCTGGTGACGGAAATCAGATCTCCATAGCCCTCTCTGGCCTCGTCAATGGAGTTGGACAATATTTCGAAAAATGAGTGCTGGCATCCCTCCAGACTGTCAGATCCGAAAATAACTCCGGGACGGAGTCGAACCTTGTCAGGGCCCTTAAGGGACTTGATACTTTCGTTGTCGTATTGCTTCTTAGCCATCAGGCATAACCCCCCGATTATCATCAATATTGTGCATTTTAGCATATAGAAACCACTATATCAAGGGTTCGGCCATATTAATAGAACATTTGTTTGTTGTATGCAGGTTCCGGTTTCTGGGAAAAATATCCAGTATATAGCCTGATTGGAGGTAAATAATGGAGAATACAAAAGCTGATTTCAAGTCCACCCCCAGGTTTTCTTCCCCTCTGCTGCTGATATATGCAGGACTGTCCTGGGTGATTTTTCGCAGTGTCCTTTCCGGCCGGGGTGTGGGGGAAACCATATCCGAAATAGCCCTGCTGATTGTACTTGCAGCAGTGCTCTGCTATGTGCTGTGCAGGTTTTGCAGCCATTTTGCCCCGAACCTGCCTGTAATATGCTGTGTCCTGGGAGTACTCCTGTATCTGTGCCTGACGGGGCTCCGGGTATTGGCCCTTGGAGCCGGAGCTATGCTGTCTGCCTCCCCATCCGATATCGCCTCCTACATTGGAATAGACCGGCTGGCAGAGCACCTGGTCCGCGCCCTGTCTGACAGGGGGCGGATCCTGCGGCTGAGCATCATCCTGCCTCTTGTGGCCGGGGTTCTCTGCCATGCAAGGAACTCCCGGCGCATCAGCCTGCTGACGGTGCTTTCCGGCCGCAAACCCGTGTACAAGGCATTAAAAAAAGCGACCGAGGGCATGTACGCCATGGGTCGCTATGGTTTATACAGATTGTCTGTGGCTGCAGCCTCCGGGCTCCTTGGGTTCCTGGTGTTGACAGCCCTTGGTGAGCCCTCCGCAGCAGGATGTGCCTTCACTATACTGTGCTGCACGTGTGTGCCTTCTATAGGCTGGGTGGCGCTGGTGGGCACCATATTCCCAGTGTTGTCGGCTGTATACAGCTCCATCAGGGCTCTCAGATATTGTCTGATTGCGCTGCTGTGCTGCCTGCTGTCTGAGACAACTCTGGGCAGATTCCTCAAGCCCGGAACCGGTCCCGGTTCCACACCTGTGGCAGCTGTATCTCTATGCGCCCTGGCCCTGCTGGGTCCGGGAAGCGCATTGGCTGCAGGCTCCGTTTTTCACGGAGCAGATGCTGTTCTGAATCGCCGTGTCCGGAAGGGTTACCGATCTCCTGCATCCTCCAAGGTGTAGGGCTCCACTCCTGCTGTACCCAGCAGTTCGTTGGCCTCCTCACCGTCCAGAACCTCAACGGTCTTGAGCTTATTCTGGATAATGGAGTTGCGCTTGGTGGCATCGTCCAGGGCCTTGTCAGCCTCGCCGATTTTGCGCTTGGCCTTCTCCAGCGCCACAGAAAAGTTCTCGTACTGCTGCTTGGCAGCTCCCAGAATCTTCCACACCTCAGAGGCCTTCTTGTCCAGGGCAATTGTCTTGAATCCCACATTCAATGTGTTCAGAAAGGCTGTAATGGTGGTGGGGCCGGCAACCATGATCCTGTACTTGTTCTGCAGCTCCTCCGACAGACCCGGGCGGCGCAGAACTTCTGCATACAGGCCCTCAGTGGGCAGGAACATAATTGCAAAATCCGTTGTCTTGGGTACATCTATGTACAGGTCTGCAATGGTGGATGCGAACCTCTTGATGGACTGCTCCAGGGATTTTCCGTAGTATTCCACTGCTTCCCTGTCTGCCTTGTCTGCAGCTTCCTGAAGTCTCACATAGTCATCCTGGGGGAACTTGGAGTCGATGGGCAGCAATACATACTTGCCATCCTCGTCTCTGGAGGGGATCTTCACAGCAAATTCCACCCGCTCCCGATTGTTCTTGATGGAAGCATTCCGGAGGAATTGGTTCTCCGTCAATGTCTGTTCCAGAATATTCCCCAGCTGTACCTCTGCCCAGGTCCCCCTGGACTTTACATTGGTGAGCACTCTCTGCAGCTCCGACACTCCACCGGCCAATTCCTTCATCTCGCCCATGGATTTGTACACGTTCTGCAGCTGGTCTCCCACCTGCTTGAAGCTGGAATCCAGCCGTTCCTTGAGAGTGGCAGTGAGCTTCTCGTCTACCACTGCCCGCATCTCATCCAGTTTCTTCTCGTTGCTGCCCTGGAGGTCCTTAACGGATCTGGACAAGGTCTCGTTAATTTCCTTGGTCTGGCTGGACATATGGGAAAACATCTTCTCGGACTGTTCGGCCTGGGCTCGCATCATGTCAATCTGGCCCTTGCCAACCAGGTCGTTGACTCGCTGAACTCCCTCCACCATTTCACGGCGGTTATCTGTCAGCTGCTGTCGGATCTGCTGCTCCATCTTGCGCAGTTCCTCTGCAGATCGGTCCTCCCGGTCAGTTCCGGCGGACTTAAGGGAGCGGAGCTGCAATGCAAGCCACAGCACTGCCAGTATCAACACCACCAGCAATCCAATGATAATGTAATCCATCTATATCCTCCAATCAGTCCGTTCCGTACAGGTACTTAGCAAAGGGGGAATCCTTGTCGATAATGATGGTTGTGTCAGCATCTGTCAGACTCTCCTTGTATGCCAACAGGGTCCTGTAGAACTCGTAGAACTCGCTGTCTACAGCATATGCCTCGTTGTAGATTTTGGCCGCATCGGCATCTGCCTGGCCTCGGGTAATTGCAGCCTGCTTCTCTGCCTCAGCTGTAATGACCGCAGCCTGTTTGTCTGCATCGGACTTGATCTTAAGAGCCTCCTCCTGACCCTCAGAACGGTACAGGGTGGCCATCTGGTTGCGCTCTGCAATCATGCGGTCGTAGATATTCTTGTAGTTCTCCTCGGGATAGTCCGCCTTCTTGATGCGCACAAATGTGATGTTCATGCCGTACTGGTTCAAGGTGTCGTTGTTCTCATCTGCAATCTGCTTAAGCATTTCCTCAGATGTCTCTCTGTCGGAAATGAGGGTTGCAGCTGTAATCTTACCAACCTTCTCATTCATCTTGGAATACAGCAAGTCATCAATACGGCTCTGGGCGTTGTTGACGCTGCCGATACTTACCTTGAACAAAACAGGATTGGTAATATGCCACTGGGCACTGTTGTCTATGGTAACTGACTTCTTGTCATAGGTGATAACCTCTCTGGCAGAAGCATCATATGTATACAGTTGGGTTGAGAAATACTGTACCGAGTCCACAAAGGGAATCTTGAAGAACAGACCTCTGCCCTTCTCCACCTGGATGCCGGCGAATCGGGAATCTGCGGCCAGCTCTGCCTTGACTGTCTCATAGGTCTCCTCAGGCACAACCACCTTGACAATCTCGCCAAAGCGGGAGATAACCACCTGATGCTTCTCGTCTACTGTGAAATAAGCGGCATTGATCAAAATAAATGCAAGAACTGCCACAATGCAAATAATGATAGTTTTCTTCATGGTAGCCTCCTATTTGTTTTCCGTCTTGCTGTCTATTATGGATGAAAGGGGCAGCAGGGTATTAACGTTGCTGGCGTTCTCGTCCATGATATAGATCTTGGCTCCACCCAGGACCTGCTCCATGGTCTCCAGATACAGACGGGTCTTCATTACGTCCTGATACTGGGCATACTGCTCATGGAGTGCTATAAACTTTGCTACGTCTCCCTCTGCAGCGGCCACCTTGGTCTGGGCATATGCCTCTGCGGAGTTGGTCACAGACTGGGCCTTACCTCTGGCAATGGGTATAATCTCATTGGAATAGCTGTTGGCCTCGTTGATATAGGTGGATTTGTCCTCCCTGGCACTGGCCACATCCTTAAATGCGCTCTGAACCTCTGCCGGCGGATTTACATCCTGGAGCTGCACATTCATAACTGACAGACCCAGCTTGTACTGCTTGCACATCTCCTGAAGGTCGTCGAAGATCTCCTGCTGAACTGCTGACTTGTTATCTGTCATTGACTCGTCCAGAGTGTGGTTTGCAATGGCTCTGCGAAGGGCTGTCTTAACCAGTATTGCAAAGGTCTCATCGGGTTTCTCAGTCTTGAACAGGTAGGAATGCAGATCGGAAATCATGTACTGAGCACTGCACTCTACATTTACTAAGCATTCGTCGCTGGTGAGCATCATAACATCGTCAGTGGAGTCGGTATATGTAACATTGTTTGTGGTAGAATCCGCTGTCACATAGCCAAACTCGTATCTCCTGACCTTGCTGACATTCTCCTTGTATACGGTGTCCACAAAGGGAATCTTAAATCGGATACCTGCTTGGGAATCAGTATGGGAATATGCTCCGAACCGGCAGATAACCGCCTCCTCTCCTGACTCAATCACATAGAAGCTGTTGAACACAACAACCAGTGCCAGAATCACAATAAGGGCGATGGGCACGTATTTCTTCAAAATGTCAAATACCTTGCGGTTCCTCTGAACTTTGTAAGTTTGTTTTTCAGACATAGTTTATCCTCCTTGTCAAATGTATCTATATATTATCATCTATCCCGGCAACACACCACAGAATCCGCCCAATTGTCCGTTTTTTGTTCCAAAACTACGGACGTATAATGCGGCACTCCATATAGTAGCGCTTGTCCGTGGATTCTCCCATGGAAAAGGCCTTTCGAGGCAGGGCACCGTTTCTGGAAACGCTTTCCATAACTCCCCTCTTGGAAATTCCGGGCAGCAGAATTCCAATGGCTCTGTCTCTGTGGCAAATTGTCTTAAGATGGTCTGCCCCGTGAATATAATCCACCTGTGCTCCAATTCTGTCCAGGAACTGCTGGATGGGCTGTACTATCATGGGTATCTGTGCATCTGTGCAGAAGGGCAGTGTTTTGCCATCATAATACAGGGAAAATACAGGGTCACCGCCCTCATTTGTGAGTTCAATGCCCTGTTCCCTGAAAAATTCATTCATCCGGTCAAGGAACTGCTGCATGTCTGTCCCCATTACCACCCGGTGAATAGGTTCAAAGTCCAGTGCAGTGTCGTGGATGTTCACCACCTCTGTCAATGCAAACCTGGCAGGATGGTTCTCCGGGGCGCCCTGGGCCTTGAGCTGTTCCCAATATGTCTTGGCTGCGGCCAGGGAGTGGTTGCCGTCTCCAACTGCAAACAGCATGCCTCCGGGGGAGATCAGTGCCTCCATGGCATCCAGCAATTGGCGAGCCGTGGCCTCTGACAGTCTGTAACCTCTGAGGTGCCCGCCCTGGGCCATGAGTTCCAGGTCATATATCTGCTGTTTACTGCCTGCGGAAGTAATCTCATCCAATGAATAATGCGGATCGTCTGCCAACAGCATAACGTGGGGCATTTCCAATCTGGCTCCGGCACGAATATTGACTCGGGGAGGAATGCGGCTGACAACCGTAGCCTCAGAGGCCCTGATCAGGGCCTGCTTGGCAGGGTCAAATTGGTATTTTTCCAGATCTACCGCAACAATCCATCCATGGCGTGTCCTACCGTTGGAGCAGCCCCTCTCAACATATGTAATGTATTCGCCCTTGTTTTCCAGAATTCCATTCTCAATATACTCCGCCATACAGCCGTCGATGCGGTGCAATGCCTCCTCTGTGGCAGGCAGATATACCTCCGGAAGCATCATTCTCAGTGTGGAAGGAGCCGAACCCACAGTTCTCTCCACCTCCTGCCAATATTCAGGTTGAGAAGTATATTGGTCGCAGGCGATGCATGCCCACTTTGACAGATCTGTGCCCTGTTTGGGAAGCCAGATCTGGGGAATGCCTATTCCGGTTTTGTGGCTTATGTACATAAATCCTCCTTAATAATAATATACCGGGAGGACTAGCCTCCCGACATATATTCAATTCATCTCAATTCATCAGGTCGTTGACAAATTTCTTGCCCTTGTTGATCATCTTGTTCTTCTTGAACCCGCCGGTCTTGCACATCTCTGTGGCTGCTCCTACTGCAACTCCTGCCATTGCGCCCAGTACCATGCCCTTTACAAATCCTTTTTTCATAATAACTCTCCATAAATAGTCCTGAAACTATTTTCCCCAGGAGATGTTATTTATTTCAGAGGTTTGCTGGTTAATCTTCCAACATTTCCATAAATTCTTTTTCGGAAATGACGGGTATGCCCAGCTGGCGTGCCTTGGTCTCTTTGGAGCCGCTGTTTTCCCCTGCCAACACATAGGTTGTCTTCTTGGAAACGCTGTCAGAGGACTTGCCCCCGTTTGCTTCGATAACAGCCTTGATCTGGTCTCTGCCAAAGTTCTCCAGCTTGCCTGTAACCACAATATTCATGCCTGCAAATCTGGAACTGACCTGGCCATTGTCGTATGTCACATTGACACCGTAGGCCTCCAGTCTCTCTGCCAGGCTGCGATTGCCGGGATTGGCAAAATACTGGGTGACAGAGTGGGCGATAACCGGTCCCACGTCCTCTACTGAGGCCAGTTTGTCCTCATCTGCATCCATAAGCTGCCGGATAGAGGGGTATTCCTTGGCAATCATGCGGGCTGTGTGCTTTCCCACATGTCTGATGCCCAAGCCGTACAACAGCCTGTCCAGACCGGATTTCTTGGACCGCTCGATGGCCTCCAGCAGGTTGTCTGTGGACTTGGCGCCCATTTTGTCCAATGCCTCTATCCGGTCTCTGTGCTGGGACAGCCTGTAAAGGTCCGCCACATCGCTGACAATGTTCTCCTTGACCAGAGTTTCTGCCAGAGCATCCCCCAGGCCCTCGATGTTCATAGCGTCCCTCTGTACATAGTGTATAAGGCTCCTGACCAACTGGGCGGGACAATCTGTAGCTGTACATCTCCAGGCCACCTCCTGATTCTCCCGCACCACCGGGGAGCCGCATACCGGGCAGGCAGCAGGGAAAATATAGGGTGTGCTGTCTGCAGGACGCAGGTCTGTATCTACTCTGACTATTTCAGGTATAATGTCCCCGGCCTTCTGCACCCACACAGTGTCCCCTATGCGGATGTCCTTGTCCCGGATATAGTCGGCGTTGTGCAGAGTTGCTCTGGACACGGTGGATCCTGCCAGTCTGACGGGCTCCAGCTCGGCTGTGGGGGTGAGCACTCCCGTGCGTCCAACCTGAATGGTAATGTCTGTAACCCGGGTGGGCTGCTGCTCCGGGGGATACTTGTATGCCACTGCCCATTTTGGTGCATGGCTGGTGCCGCCTATAATGTTCCTGAGGGACAGGTCGTCAACCTTGATGACAGCTCCATCAATGTCGTAGGGCAGTGCGGAGCGTTCCTCACCTATGGCACAGATGGCATCCCAGACCTGCTGTGGAGTGCTGCACTTGCGGTAGCCCTGGATGACCTTGAATCCCAGACTTCTCAGGTACTCAAAGCCCTCGGTGTGGCTGTGAATATTCATTTCCTGAGAACTCCGCTGTATGTTGAAGACAAATATATTGAGGTGTCGCTTAGCCGCAATCCTGGAATCCAGCTGTCTCAGTGAACCGGCCGCTGCATTGCGGGGATTGGCAAAGGGCTGCTGGCCGTTTTCGTCTGCCTGCCTGTTGAGCTCCGCAAAGTCTGCCTTGGATATATAGACCTCTCCTCTGACCTCCAGTAACTGGGGAGCACCCTTGACAGACAGGGGCAGAGACCCGATGGTCCTCATATTTTCTGTTACGTCCTCGCCTATCAGTCCATTGCCTCTGGTGGCACCCCGCACCAATATACCGTCCCTGTACAGAACAGATGCGGACAGGCCGTCAATCTTGTGTTCTACGGAAAAAACTATATCCCGGCCGTATTTGTCCATCAGATCGGTCACCCAGGAGATGACCTCCTCCCGGCTGAACAAGTCCTCCAGGCTCTGCATGGGAACCTCATGGTTCACCTTGGC
This sequence comes from uncultured Clostridia bacterium, assembly GCA_964500525.1. Lineage (GTDB taxonomy): Bacteria > Bacillota > Clostridia > RGIG7378 > RGIG7378 > RGIG7378. The sequence goes on from CAZCOE010000008.1 coordinate 38,376, forward strand.
AAATCCGGACAACACCTGTCCTCCCACTCTGGCAAGGGGAGAATCTGCAGGCATCAGATCCGGATACTGCGCCGCCAGATCAGACAGTTCCCTGAAGGCCATGTCGTATTCCCGGTCCGTAATCTCAGGTCTATCCAGCACATAGTACAGGTAGCTGTTGTGATTAAGGTAATCGCAGAGGCTGCGTATCTTCTCCGCTATTTGTTTGTCTTTGGAATTCTCTGATGTTCTGCCAAACAGAGAAAGTTGGTCTTCCATTTTAGTCCTCCCTTTTATTCAGTGAATAGTGAAGAGTGATGAGTGAATAACTCTGGTCACTATGTTCCTATGGTCTTTTATTCAGTGAATAGTGATGAGTGATGAGTGAATAACTCTGGTCACTATGTTCCTATGGTCTTTTATTCAGTGAATAGTGATGAGTGATGAGTGAATAACTCTTCACCCTTCACTGCGAAGCAAAGCGAAGCTTACTTCGCCCGAGCTCTGGAACATGGGGACCGAAACTCTTCACTCATCACTCTTCACCCTTCACTGCGAAGCAAAGCGAAGCACCGCTTCTCCATTTGATCTCTGGAACATGGGGACCAGAGTTCTTCACTATTCACTATTCACTATTCACGTCAT
>CAZCOE010000009.1:0-11175 GCA_964500525.1 uncultured Clostridia bacterium
AGCGATACGCTTGCGGCCATTACCGGCGCTATTGCGTGGTCATACTATCGTTTCGGTTTTTTTCCGAACGATAGAAAAACTAATAAAAAAGTAGGCAGGATCTGGCCGGAATCTTGTGATAAGGTCATTACTGAATATGGCATTGACGATCTCTTACCAAACGAATTTGTCGATATAATAGAGCAGTTTGAGATTGCAAGAATGCAACGCGCCGGAACATATGACCGTACAGGCTTTTGCTCACAGATAATCATTGAGTGAAAAGATGTCGCTTTTCATGCGACCACTTCCCACGATAAAATCCGTATAATAAAGTCACAAGGTCAGGACGGACAACCGTCTGCGACCAAATGATTTTATCGGAGGGTTTTACCATGAAGAACGAAAACAAAAGCAATACCACGGAGCTGGTCTTTATCCTCGATCGTAGCGGATCCATGGCCGGTCTTGAAAGTGACACTATCGGCGGCTTCAATTCGCTGATCGAGAAGCAGCGTAGGCAGGACGGCGAATGCTATGTTTCTACCGTGCTGTTCGACAATGTCAGTGAGGTGCTGCACGATCGGGTGAGACTTGCGGACGTGCCTAAGATGACTGAGGCAGACTACACCGTCCGAGGCTGTACTGCGCTGATTGACGCCATCGGCGGCGCGATTCACCATATCGGGAACATACATAAATATGCCCGTCCGGAGGATGTGCCGGCCCATACAATGTTCGTCATCACCACCGACGGAATGGAAAACGCCAGTCATCGGTATTCCAGCGATGAGGTCAAGAAGATGATTGAGCTGCAGAAGGAGAAATATAGCTGGGAGTTCCTGTTCATTGGAGCCAATATCGACTCAGTTGAGACAGCAAAGAACTTCGGCATCGAGAGAAATCGTGCTGTCAATTATCGGGCAGACAAGCAGGGAACTCATGTGCTGTACGACACCGTGTCGGAAACTGTGTGCGCCATGCGTGCCAATATGCCCATAAGCGCCGAATGGGGAAAGAAGATCGACGAGGACAATAAGAACAGGGGAAAGAACTAAAATAGTCACGCAGAGCGTCGGAATCGCATAAAAGCTGGCAAAAGCAGGTCTTCGGGCCTGCTTTTTGTTATGCAGAGAAAAAAAGCGATCTGTCTGATAAACAGTTCGCCTTACACGCGTGCTAAAGCACTGTGCTTTTCATGCATGTCATTGCAGTCTTAATCCTGTGAAGAAAGCGTCCTTTGTTTTTCAAAATGTTAAACGCAATCACGTAGTTTTTAGAGTCCACAGGGTGCTGAAAACTTACCTGTTTTCCAGTTTGATATTCCGGTTAGTATCCTATCATCCTTTAATGGGCTATAATACGGATTTTCCATCACATTCATAAGCCTGCATTTTGTAAGAATGCTTATTGCAAGTCCATCGAACAGTTCTCCGGCATCATCCCAGAATATATCCATGTCTACCATGTAGTAGAGATAGCTAATAAACTCTATGGGATCCGCAATTGGCCGATCGACAATCCCATAATAGAAATATAGATTCACAAAATTGATAACATCGGCAGGCGTTGGGCATTTAGAGTGAAGGTGATGCATCAGAACTGGGTAGATATCGTCCCAGGAAAATTTATCAAACAATTCCCATGACGTCTCCAGATGTTCTTCATGTCCCTCCGGATCAAAAGAATCGTCTGCAAAGCAGCAGTTGAACAGATATTCTGTATATTCTTCTATCGATTTCATAGTTATCGTCCTTTCTTTTTCGTAAAGAGAGTAGGTGAAAGTTTGCTGAACGCTTCATTTGCCACCTCCATGGATTTTGAGTTTGGCTTATAGTGCCCACTTTGATTGTCATATGAAGCTATTTTTCCACCTTGAATGTGCACTATCCCGGCCATCTGCACTTTTGAACGTCCCTTTCATGCATGCTTTTTTCGACGTGATACGAAGGTGCATATGGTTGCGAACCGCTGCTGCCTCCACCATAGCTGCCGCTTGCTCCGCTTCCCATTATTGATCACCCCTTTTCACGCGGGTAATCCAGTCTGGATATGCAACGAATCGTGCAGATTTCAGATACGGCCCGAAAACCTTTTCGTTCATGGAACCATAAACTAAAACAATTTCTGGTTCTAAAGTCTCCATCATAGCTGCAAGTCCAGCCTCGAAATGGTACTTATCATCACGAGTCCTAAAGCAGCCATAGGAACCAATGGCAACAATGCTGTGTTTTTCAACACCGAGAAAAGATGCTCGCTCAGGAAGAAGCTTGGTTGTATAAGTAAGCTCATTCCCCCAACGGATCTGAGGGATTACATAGATTCCTTTTCTTTGGAAATAGAAGCCTATTGCTCTATTGCGGTAAATATTGGCAATTTGAACCGCAAGAGGGGCGTTCCGATAAAGCGAACAATCCGGAGAGATGAACAGTCGGGCATTTTCCGGTGTTATAAGAATCTTCGAACTGAATTCTTCAATGTATTTCTTTGGAGAAATCAGCACATCTGAGAATTCATTATCCATTTCATAGAAGCCGATTGCAATATGGCTGTTTTCAATTCGGCTCCTTTTGGAAAATGGAACAATATCGGAGGGAATAATAAACTTGTCTGGTTTGCGGATTATTGGAATACCAAGGTATCCATCGAAATCAGCGCCAAAAACAAGTTCTGGATTCATTCCATCATCAATAATAGCTTTTCTTTTCAATGTACTCATTATACCATACATCCTCCTTTAGTCTTGTAATTCTTAATAAAGTAATATAAAACATGTCGTGTATCTCCGATCATAAAAAATACCGCATAGATGTGTGCAGAATTTTCCTATCGTTTTGTTAGGAGCGTTCTGCAATGTAGCACATCTATGCGGCTTATTTGCAAGTAACATCATATTCGGTTGTCGGATGTGCTAAGGAGGGCGTTCACCGCCGATTTCAATCTTAACACCCCTTTTCTCGCGGCACACTTTAGCAATACATTTAAGGGGTGCGTGAGCCGTTCCTCTTGGAGCATTGCACAAGAATTGTTAAATTTGTATAATGCCACCGCCGAATACAATCCATTAAAGGATGAAAGGATTATCAAAATACTTGCTTCCTACGGACTGTCAATATAGGCAAAAGCAGGTCTTCGGGCCTGCTTTTTGTTATGCGGAGAAGAACATCACGAAATAAATGGGCAGATAAGTTATCTTGCCGTCGGTTTTTATCGTCCTCTTGTTGGACAATACAAACGCCTTCTTAATATGGTAATCCTCATTTTTCACAAGGTTGTTGAGTGCGCTGTGAACGGTGTAGTCCTTGCCGGACTTAACCTCTACAGGGACAGCAGACAGACTATCGTAGTCATCGATCAGGTAGTCCACCTCTCCCTTGCTGCGGTTGTCGTAGTAGAACAGGTTATGACCGTGTGCTGCCAATTCACTGGCCACAACGCTTTCATAAACCGAGCCGAGATTGATACTTCTTTCGTCATCAAGAATGGCACGAATGTTATTGCCGTAGAGAATACCGGTCAGAATTCCCACATCATTCAGATACAGCTTCAAAAGATTTTTACCGGCTGATTCAATCAGCGGGAACACCGGATTGGAGATTGCCTGAACATTCAAGGCAATTCCTGCACTGATCAAATACTCAAACTCATCCTGATAATCTGCAAAGGTCTTTCCCTTTTTCTCCTCAATTCTCTGAGCGATCACTCGTTTCTTTTTGTTTTCCATATTGGACGGGATCAAGTCGTAAATCCGACGACTCTTCAACTTCCGCTCCACATCGTATTTGCTTGCATCTGCGGCGTAATAATCGTGGATTCCCTTTTGAATCTCTCGTACTCTCTGAATGTTCTTTGTTTCCAGGTAGACATTGACTGCATCCGGAAGTCCGCCCACAAGCAGATATTTCCTGAACAAGTCCATCATCTTGTTGTGCATTGGCTGGTCAAGAGCTTCCATTCCCTCAAATTTTTTGCGTAAAGATGTAATTACAAGGTCATTCATGCCGTTGGCATACAGGAATTCTTCAAAATCAAGGGGGAACATTCTGACCTTGCGGATGCTTCCCATGGGAATAGATTTGGTTTGGGAAAGCGTTACACCAAGCAGCGAGCCGCTGGCAATATAGGTGAACTTGTTATCCTGGGACAAAAACTTCAGCAGTGTAAGCAGATGGGGATATGCCTGAATCTCATCAATGAAAATCAGCGTGTTTTCCTTATCTTTCATTTTGTCGCCGTGGATCATGCTGACCTGCAGATAGAAATCCTCTACTGATTTGGTTTCTGCAAACAGCTTTGCGCCCAGGGAGTCCTCTACCATATTGATTTCAATATAGTTGGAGAATAGTTCTTGACCAACATGACGGATAATAAATGTTTTGCCTACCTGACGAGCTCCATCTATCAAAAGAATCTTCGGAGAGCCGGATTTCAAGTGTTCTTCAATTAAAGACTGGATCTTTCTATAAAGCATATAGGCACCTCTGTACTACTTTTCAAGTGTATTATTGCCCATTCTATATGACTTTTCAATATGTTTCACAAATAAAATTTGCCACTTTTCAACACTTTATGCGGCTTCCATAGCATCAAAATCGCAGTTTCTGCAAACAAGCTCTGGAACGTTACCGCCCACCCTTCCCAATTACACAAAAAACGACACTTTTCGCTATGTTTTAAACACTTATTTTTTCCTGCCTATGTTATAATGAAATTCGTCAAGGAAAACTAATGATGTCAAGGGCATACTTTAGCAAAGGAAATGTCATATCCCTTTGAGTTCATGATTTACTTGGCCGCGAACTTCTTATTTACAGAAAAGGAGAAAATAAATGAAAAAGACAGGTACTATACTATGGGGAATCGCATTGGTTGCCATAGGATTAATTTGGGCGCTGAATGTATTTAATATCATACATATTAATATTTTCTTTGATGGATGGTGGACGCTGTTTATCATCGTTCCCTGCGCCATCGGCCTATTTACGGAGCACGAGAAGACCGGCAACATTATCGGCATTGTAATCGGTGTGTTTTTGCTGCTGTGCTGTCAGGACGTCCTCAACTTCTCAATGCTGTGGAAGCTGCTGGTTCCCACAATCATTGTGATTATCGGTATTAAAATGGTGCTTTCCGGGGTGCTGGGCAGCAAGACCAACGATATTATCAAGAAGCTGAGAGCAGAGGGGAAAGAGCCCAAGACAGGCAGTGCCACCTTCTCCGGCTGCAATCTGAATTACGATAGCGAAGTGTTCGAGGGTGCTGAGCTCTCTGCTGTTTTCGGCAGTGTAGATTGCAATCTTAAGAACGCTATCATCGAGAATGACTGCGTAATTCAGGCCACGGCGGTCTTTGGTGGTATTGACATTTTGGTTCCCGACAATGTGAACGTGAAGGTTAACTCCAATAGCATCTTTGGCGGCATGTCCAACAGAGTCGCAGGACACAAGGAGGGCCCCACTATCTATGTCAGCGGTACATGCTTGTTCGGAGGCGTTGAAATCAAATGACAACGGCACAAAAAGTAATTAAGTATCTGGCGATCGCATTTGCCGTGTTCCTCATAGTAGGGATTATCGGATCCATTGTGAGCCTGGTAGGCTGGATTGGCGGATTTATTGACGGGGACGCTGTGCTCGAGGAGACTAAAACCTATGAGGTATCATCGGATGTACAGAACTTAAAAGTAGACATAAATGCGGCTGAATTCACAATTGAGCAGGGCGAAGCCTTCTCTGTTGAGAGCAACCTGAAACACCTTACGGTTGAGGTTAAAAACGGCGTATTGAAAATCAGGGAGACTAAGACCTTCGGCAAAACCTACAATGGCGCTGTGTTGACCCTCTATGTCCCTGCAGACACGGTGTTTGAGGAGGCGGATATAGTAACCGGCGCAGGCAAGGTGACTGTAGACAGCCTGACCGCATCGGAAATGAATCTGGATTTGGGAGCCGGGGAGGTCAGAATCGACAATCTGGTTGCCACATCGGAAGTTGATATTGACGGGGGCGCAGGGAGAATCACCATATCGGGAGGCGCACTCCACAATCTGGATCTGGACATGGGTGTTGGCCAGCTGAATCTCACCTCTGCACTTACAGGGGAGAACAACCTGGATCTGGGGGTCGGACAGTCCAACATAACTGTAATTGGCAGCAAGGATAATTATGACCTTGAAGTAAAGAAGGGACTTGGCGGCCTGACTGTAGATGGAACCAATGTCTCCAGCGTCAAGGTACAGGGCAGCGGCAGCGACAGCATTAAAATCGCCGGCGGTGTAGGCGCCATCAACCTGGAATTCAGAAATCCGGAGGCAAAATGATTCTAGAACTGAAGAATATAGAGAAATCCTTTGGCGAGAAAAAGGTTCTCACCGGAGTATCATTCAAGGCCGAGGGCGGCAAGGCCTTTGGCCTGCTGGGCAGGAACGGTGCCGGCAAGACCACATCCATTAGAATTCTGATGGATGTGTTTCCTGCGAATAAGGGGGAAGTGCTGATTGACGGCCGGCCCATCGATTACGACAAAATCCGGTTGGGCTATCTCCCCGAGGAAAGAGGCCTGTATCCCAAAAAGATCATTATCGACCAGCTCACATATTTTGCGGAGCTGAAGGGCATGGCCCCCAAGGTGGCCCAGCAGGCAGTTGACTATTGGCTGGAGCGGTTGGGCATGACCGAATACAGAAACAAGCGGCTGGATACTCTGTCCAAGGGCAATCAGCAGAAGATCCAGCTGATTACGGCTCTGGCCCACGATCCGGATATCGTCATTCTGGACGAGCCCTTTTCCGGACTGGATCCGGTTAACGCCATGCTCCTGAAGGACGTGGTTAAAGAACAGATTGCCAAGGGCAAAATCGTCCTGTTCTCCAGCCACCAGATGAGCTATATAGAGGAATTCTGCGACAGCATAGCCATTCTCAATAATGGTGTTGTCGCACTGCATGGGGATTTGCATGACATCAAGCGGGACTATCCCCGGGATCGATTGGTTGTGCACACAGAGACGCCCAATGCCATCATGTCCGACTTCGGCTCTGCCTGCTCTGTTATGGATAACGGCGACCTGATGATTCGCCTTGCTGACCCCTCCGAGAAGAAATCCGCTATGACCCGCCTTGTGGAGAACTACGACATTGACGAGGTAAAGGTGTTCGAGCCCTCCCTCAACGACATTTTCGTAGAATATGCGGGGGATGGAGAAAAGGAGGATTAGTCAATGAAGCAGTTTGGCAGAATATTGAAATTCGAACTCAAATACTATTTCAAGAACAAGGTCTTTATCGGTGTAACCGCATTTCTGATAGTGCTGATTGCTGCAGTGATGTGCTTCCCTCGTGTTGCTGCAATGTTCGAAAGCGATACCCCCGGGGACAGCGAAAACACTCCCGCAGAAAACCTGTCTGTTATGCTGGTGAAGGCGGACGATCCCGCACAGGCCGATATGGTGCTGGAGACTTTTGCTGCCTCCTTTACCGACTATAATGTGCAGATTACTGAGGACGACGTCAGCGCCATCAAGGACAAGGTCACCTCAGGAGACGTGGAATGCGCCTTTGTTATGACCGGTCCCACCACCTTCACATACTATGTGAATAACCTGTCCATGTACGATATGAACCCGGACATTGCCACCGGGGTGCTGCAGAAGATTTACCAGATGAATGCCATGATTAACGGCGGCATGTCTCCGGAGGATGCGGCAGGCGTCATGGGCATCACCATCGACGGCCAGGTGGAGAGCCTTGGCAAGGATCAGATGCAGAATTTCTTCTATACCTACATTATGATTTTTGCACTGTACATGGTTATACTGCTCTATGGTCAGATGGTAGCCACCAATGTGGCAACCGAGAAGAGCTCCCGTGCCATGGAGGTCCTTATTACCAGCGTAAAGCCCACATCACTGATGTTCGGCAAGGTTATCGCATCCTGCCTGGCCGGATTCATTCAGCTGGTGACCGTATTTGGCTCGGCATTGCTGTTCTATAACCTGAACAGGTCCTATTGGGGCGAGAATATGATTATCGACTCCATTTTCAACATACCGCCGGAACTTCTGGTGTATCTGTTGGTGTTCTTTATTCTGGGATTCCTCATTTACGCCTTTATGTACGGAGCGGTGGGCTCAACAGCCTCAAAGCTGGAAGACATCAACACATCGGTTATGCCTATTACAATGCTTTTTGTAATTGCCTTCGTGGTGGTTATGTTCTCCATGAGCTCGGGAAATGTGGACAACACCCTTATGAAGGTCTGTTCCTACATTCCCTTTACTTCGCCTATGTCCATGTTTACCAGAATTGCCATGAGTACAGTGCCCTGGTATGAGATAGCCATTTCCGTTGCTATTCTCATTGGATCCACTGTGGGTGTGGGAGTCTTGGCTGCTAAGATCTACCGGGTCGGCGTTCTGATGTATGGAACAACACCCAAGATCAGCAGTATAATTAAGGCGGTTTGGAAGGCCTGAGAGGAGACTATATCAGGCGGTTTTAGGAGGAATTCTATATGGAACTTAAGAAATTGGACAAATCCGTACTCACGCTGTGGTATATTCGTGCAGCGTTGATTTCCCTGGCACTGGCAGCCCTGATAGCAGGTTCAATTGCTATTCCGCAGGCATCAGGCGCATCCGACAATGCAGCCCTTGCAATTTCCCTGGTAATAGGCATTCCAGCTGCATTGCTGCTCTGTGTCACTTTGATTATGCCTGCTCTCCGGTACAAAATGTATGCATGGGGCTATGACGACAGGCGGATTGTGGTAAAACAGGGAGTAATCTTCAGAAAGAGGGTTGTAATTCCGGTTTGTCAGATTCAGGACCTGCACAGAACCCAGGGCCCGCTTATGATGATGTTTAAGCTTAGCGGAGTCATTATTTCCACTGCAGGCTCCAACTTTGAGCTTACTACCCTCACAACAGATGAGGCTGATCTCATGATTGACGACCTTGAGCGGAATCTGGAAGCCAGAATTGAGGAATTGAAAAATGAAGAGATTTGACAAAGGATATATCTTTTCCAGCTTGTTGTCAGACTTCTTCGTCAGCACCATGCTGATTTTCATCATATTCAAAGATTTCCTTCTGGATGAGGATACCAAAACAGAGGATATTCTGGCCACGCTGCCCTATATTGCAATTGGGTTCGTTGTGATCTATATCTGCTTTACCATATATAGGATTCTGTATTACAGGACCTCCGGATATCAATTGACGGAAACGGAGATTAAGTGCAACAGAGGCGTGCTGTTCAGAAAGCGCTCAGTGCTGGACTATAAGAAGGTACATGCCATCAACAAAAGGCAGAGTCTGTTTCATAGAATCTTCGGCATCGCAGTTCTGACCATTGACAGCGGATCCACCAACACAGCTCATCAGGCGGAAATCATGATTATCGAAAAGGATAAGACCGTGGATTCACTGCTGAATGAGTTGAATGCTTTGAAGGAAAACGGCACCAGGGAAGGTGTGGCAGCATCCAAGGAGGAGGTACTGCTTTCAGAAAATGACAGCCTGTATCGCTTCACATCTGCCAGGAAGATGCTGTATACCTTGATCAACATTGTCTCCACCGCAGTTGCCACAGCATTGTTTGGAGTGGTAACCATTACGGTTCTGGGAATTTGCAAGCTGATGGTGCAGCAGGATTTCCTGGGGACCTGGGGGCAGTATTTCCTGCATGCCTTCTTTATCACATTTTTGGCCATGTTGGTATTGTCTTTTTTCACATTCCTGGCAGGCGTGGTTTATTCCTTTGTGGGATACTACGATTTCACAGTTTCCAAGCGAGGGAACGACATACAGATATCCTATGGACTGTTTGAGAAGCATACCAACACCTTCAGTTACAACAGAATAAAGGCAGTGAAGATTTCCCAGAGCCTGGTCCAACGAATCCTGGGCTTTGCAGCCATCAGGCTGGAGGTAATAGGATATACTGAGGACGGTGGGAACGATAATAATGCGGGAATCGGCGTGCTGGTTCCGTTTTGCAAATACGATGAAGTGGGTGAGATACTGGGTAAAATCCTGCCGGACTACATACCGGAGGAGAAGCAGACCAAGGCTGTCTCGTACTTCCCATTTGTGTCCTGGTTTATATTAATCCTCGCCATAGTAACAGGAGTAGTCCTGGTTCAGTCCCTGGGATCTATGATGATATTCCACGCACCTTCCTATGCAATTGCTGCGGTGGCCCTATCTGTGGCAGGAGCGGCGCTGATTGTGCTTATGATTAAACTGGTCAGTGCCATTTTCAGCTATCATAACAATGGCCTGGCCCTGGGCAATGGCAAAATTACGGCCTACTGTGGCGGGTTCACCAGAAATATCACAGTATTTATGGTTCGGAACCTTGTGGCGGTAGAGGATGTAACAACGCCATTGCGGAAAAAGGCGGGTATTACAAGCCTGTCCATACATCTGAAGACCAATGCCCTGACCAACGTAATAAAGGTCCATATCCAAAATAATGAGCTCCCAGAGGAATTGGAGAAGCAGCTGATAGTGTAATTGTGAAAGCGGCGAGGAGAAATCCTCGCCGCTTTAATCTGTTTTTCTGAATACATACTGATCTAGCTCCTTTCGGAGCCCTTAGGGAGTCCAAGAAAACGTCCGCACTCCCGACCGAAGAGTGAAAACGATATAACCGCCCATGGGAGCATAGCTACCGCTTCGGGTTCTTAGGGCACCGCTTCGCCATTCGACCTCTGGAACATAGGGGCCACAACTTTTCACTCATCACTTTTAACTTTTCACTGGGAGGCTTTGCCTCGCCCGTGCCCCGTTTAGTTATTCGAGCAATGGAACGTGGGGACCAGAACTATTCACCATTCACTAATCACTATTCACTGGGTACCAAGGGCATGGGAGCATGGCGTCCTCAACTCTTCACTCATCACTCTTCACTATTCACTGAATAAAACGGGTTGCAGAGTTCACTTCGCCTTCCAACAGCACAATGCTATCTGACGCCAGTGATTTCCCAATATGGATAATCCGCTGATTCTCCGAGCCTCGGAAACGGAGGCGAATGTTCTTCTGAGCCAAAACGAAGGGCCCGTCCACCAAAACATCCAACTGTCGCAGCATCTCGATTGTGTCGGCTGTGCTGGTCCGGTGGGTGCCGGATGTCAATTGCTCCCAGGTGTAGCCGGTGTAGGCCCATATGTCCTTTGTGGGATAGGTCTGCCT
>CAZCOE010000010.1:0-8510 GCA_964500525.1 uncultured Clostridia bacterium
ACTCCCGGTTCAGAGTCTGGAATTGCAGTGGCACCAACGCATTTTTCATAGAAACCACACACATCTGTGGATCCGATAATGGCATATCCGTATCCATCATTGCGCATCTGGCTAAGGGTTGCGTTAAGCAATGCCCGGCCGATTCCCTTTCCCCGGAGATTTTTGGAAACTCCGGTGGGGCCAAAGAAGCCACGGGAGGTTGCGTCGTAGCAGGCAAATCCCACTACAGTGCGACCCTTAACGGCTACGAAGCATCTGGAAGGGCAGGCAGACAGGGCCACTATACACTCGGATACCCAGTGATCGGAGAAGTTGTCCCGCACAAAATCCAGAATCCGCAGTGTGTCCGGAGCAAGGGCACGATGAATTGTGATGCCCTCGGACTCAAGGGTGGAAAACAGGGCACTGTCGTCAGGTAAATTGTATAGTTTTACAAGCATATCCGGCATAATATAATCCTCCGTCAATTGATGATAATAGAGTATCATGGTTTTAGCCCAATCAAAAGAAAAAATATCCACAGGTCTGCGCTTTTTCAAAAAAGCCAGCATTTACTTAGGATTCCGACCATGGGAGCATAGGGACCAGAACTCTTCACTCATCACCATTCACTATTCACTGAATAAAAGGCCGCGGTCAATTGATGATAATAGAGTATCATGGTTTTAGCCCAATCAAAAGAAAAAATATTTCCATATTTGCATATGGAAAAATGATGCGCTAAGATATACGAAAATGTTTCTATAGATAGAGTAAGGAGACTGTAGAATGATTATTCTTTTGAAGCAAAATGCAAACCCTCAGCAGGAGCAGAACCTGGAAAATTGGCTTGCCTCTCAGGGTATTGTTATCCATAGAAGTGTCGGCGAGAACAACACAGTTCTGGGACTGGTTGGAGACACAACTGCCATAGATACAGATTTGCTGTTGGCTCTGGACTGCGTAGAGGATGTTAAGCGGATTCAGGAACCGTACAAGAAGGCCAATCGCAAGTTCCACCCAGATGATACAGTTATTGAGATTCCGGTGGCCAATGGAGACCCGGTGGTTATCGGCGGCGGCACATTCAACATTATTGCAGGCCCCTGCTCTGTGGAGAGCGAGGAGCAGATTTGCGAAGTTGCCAAGGCTGTCAAGAAAAGCGGCGCAACTCTGTTGAGAGGCGGCGCATTCAAGCCCAGAACTTCACCCTATGCATTCCAGGGAATGAGGGGAGACGGACTGCGGCTGTTGTCCCTGGCCAAGCAGATTACAGGACTGCCCGTGGTTACCGAGGTTATGGACCCATCTCAGCTGGAACTCTTTGGAGATATGGACATTATCCAGATCGGCGCCAGGAATATGCAGAACTTTGAGCTTCTCAAGGAGGTGGGCAAGCAGGACAAGCCTGTATTGCTTAAGCGCGGCCTGGCAAACACACTGCAGGAACTGCTCATGAGCGCTGAGTACATTATGGCCGGCGGCAATGAGAATGTTATCCTCTGCGAGAGAGGCATACGTACCTTTGAAACCGCTACCAGAAACACCCTGGATCTGTCGGCAATTCCCTTGCTGCACAAAATGACACATTTGCCTGTTGTGGTAGACCCCAGTCATGCCTGCGGTATTTCCGGCCTGGTACATCCCATGTCTATGGCCGCTGCAGCCTGTGGTGCTGACGGTCTGGAGATTGAGGTACACAACAACCCGGCTAAGGCACTTTGCGATGGACCTCAGGCTCTGACACCCGAGAATTTTGACAAGCTTGTTAAGCAGCTTAATGCTATTTTGCCCATCAGATATACAGGAAGAGAATAAGTCATGACAGTAGGAATTGTCGGCCTGGGTATCATAGGCGGATCTATGGCCGGTGCCATCAAGAAGAATACAGACCATCAGGTTCTGGCCAGGGATATTAACCCGGAGGCCCTGGAACGTGATATGCTGTTGGAATACGTAGATGGACCCTTGACCGACGAAAAACTACATGAATGTGACATACTGATACTGGCTCTGTACCCCCAGATTTGCGTCCGGGTTCTGGAACAAATGGCTCCGGCTATTGACAGACATACGGTCGTGGTGGACTGCAGCGGAATTAAACGGGAAATATGCAGACTGGGCAAGGATTTGTCGGAAAAGTACGGCTGGACATTTGTGGGAGGCCACCCCATGGCAGGCAAGGAGGTATGGGGCTATCAGGCAGCCAACGCCAATCTGTTCACCGGTGCATCCATGATATTGACCCCTGATGGAGGCACAGATATTGATGTGCTCTCGAATATCAGGAACTTCTTCCTGGAGGTGGGATTCGGATCGGTTACCGTCCGCACGCCGGAGGATCACGACAGGATTATTGCATATACATCCCAGTTGGCCCACGTTCTGTCCTCCTCCTATGTGCTTAGTCCCACAGCCAAGGAACACCGGGGCTTGTCCGCCGGATCCTTCCGGGATATGACAAGGGTTGCGGTTATCAACGGAGAGATGTGGAGCGAAATCTTTATAGACAACAAGGATAATCTGATTTCCGAGATTGATCGACTTATCCGGGATTTGACAAAGTACAGGGACGCCATAGCTGACGAAGACAGAGACGCTTTGGTAGAGCTGATGAATCGCAGCACGGAGATTAAGAGGGAGATTTCCAAACCCGGCCCCCGCAAAAATTAATTGGCAGGAGATAGCCTATGCAGAGTGTACACGTGAATACAGCACAGCCCTATGATGTTTTGGTGGGTACAGGCCTGTTGGACTGCCTGACCAATCTGATAGGACGCAGCTTCCCGGGAACCAAGTGCTTTGTGGTATCCGATGCCAACGTTATGGCCCTCTATGGAGCACGGGTCATCAAGGGATTGAGGGAAGCACATATCGAAACCCGCTCCCTGTCCTTTACGCCGGGGGAAGGTTCCAAGACAATGCATACAATTGAGGTTATCTTGTCCGAGATGAATCGGGCAGAAATGACCCGCTCCGATCTGGTTATTGCCCTGGGAGGCGGTATAACCGGAGACATGGCAGGCTTTGCAGCCTCCATCTATATGAGAGGCATCAGATTTGTACAGATTCCCACCACATTGCTGGCTGCCGTAGATGCATCTGTGGGAGGCAAGACCGGAGTAAATATGGGTGGACTCAAGAACCAGGTGGGCACATTCTGGCAGCCCTCTATGGTAATTATCGACCCGGCAGCTATGGATTCATTGCCCGGAAGAGAGCTGGCCTGCGGCATGGCAGAGGTAGTCAAATACGGCTGCATAAGAGATGCAGAGATTATACAGATGGCAGAGGAGCTGGCCCGCATTGCGGCAACACCGGCGGTGTGCAGGGACAGAACCCATATTTATAATTTGTTGGAGGATATGATCCTTCGCTGTGTTGCCATCAAGGCACAGGTGGTGGAGGCAGATGAGAGAGATACGGGAGAGCGAATGCTCCTTAACTTTGGCCACACCATAGGCCATGCCGTGGAGAAATGCACCGAGGGAGCTGTTCAGCATGGAGAGGCAGTGGCAATAGGCATGGTGGCCATGGCCAGAACTGCAGAGGCCAAGGGAATGTGTCCTGCAGGATATACGGACAGACTTGCCACAGTGCTGCAGGGTTTGGGATTGCCTGTCACCTGTCCCGTTGACAGAGAAGACATTTTGAAAGCTATCCGTTCCGACAAAAAGCGAGCAGGACAGACAATCAGCCTGGTGATGCCGGACGGAATTGGCCATTGCAGTATTGTTCCGGTGGACGTGGACGCCCTGACAGACTATTTGGAAATATAGATAATATAAATGGAGACCCCATGGACATAACACTAAGACCGGGCAGCATCATAGAGGGGAATTTGATTGCCCCACCATCCAAATCCGATGCCCATAGGGCGCTGATTTGTGCCGCTTTGCGAGGAGATGGAGCCCAGGTTTCCGGTATGGGTGATTCCATTGATGTGCTCACCACAATGGAGGCTCTGGAGGCCATGGGAGTCATATCCCGGAGGAACCGGGACTCCTTCTGCTGTACAGGCTGGGCAGACCCAACAGGAGAGGCCGTGATAAACTGCAGAGAGAGCGGATCCACATTGCGCTTTTTGCTGCCGGTTTGCGCAGCTCTGGGGCGAACATGTACATTTACAGGAGAGGGAAGATTGCCCCTCAGGCCTATTTCAGTGATTCTGGATGAGATGGCAAATCACGGAGTCTCTTCATCCAGTTCCCAGATGCCACTAAGGCTGTCAGGACGGCTGAAACCCGGCCAATACACTATCCCCGGAAACATCAGTTCACAATTTATATCCGGATTGCTTATGGCCCTGCCCTATGCAGGTGGTATCAGCAGCATACATATACCCGGCAAACTTGAGTCTGCAGCATATGTGGACATGACAACAGACACCTTGACACATTACGGCATCCGCTGGGACAGCCGCACAACAGAGGCAGGCACTACCTACACCATGGCCTCTGCCCAGGCAGAGGCAAATCCCCCTCGTCCATACGTGGTGGAGGGGGATTGGTCAGGCGCAGCCTTCTTGCTGGCATCAGGCGCCCTGGGAGGCCATGTGCAGGTTGGCGGCCTGGATCCTGAATCCCGCCAGGGGGACAAGGCCATCGCCCATATACTGGAGCAGATGGGCGCCACAGTGGCCTGGACCCGGTCCAGGCACGTGGCTGTGACGGCGCCGGATGCCACTGCAGGGTCAGGGGCTCTGCGCCCGGCCGATGTGGATGTGTCGCCGGTGCCGGATCTGTTCCCTGTGCTGGCGGTACTGGCGGCCGGGGCAGAGGGCACCAGCGTGCTGCGCAACGTTGCCAGGCTGCGCATCAAGGAAAGCGACAGAGTGGAGACAGTGTGCAACATGATAGAGGCCCTGGGAGGTTCCATACGGGTAGAGGGAGACACAGTCTATGTAGATGGAACAGGCCGGTTGACCGGAGGAGTTGTTGACTCCTGTGGAGACCATCGGATAGCCATGAGCGCCGCAGTTGCGTCCCTGATATGCAGGGACCAGGTTACCATATTGGGGGCACAATGCTGTTCCAAGTCCTATCCCGGATTTTTTGAGGATTTTGCGAAAATAGGAGGCAGCCAGGTATGAAATCCACCTTTGGTCTCAACATCAGGGTGACAATGGAGGGCGAATCCCATGGCGAACAGGTTCGCTGTATTGCAGTGGGGATTCCTGCCGGAATCTCCGTAGACACACAGGGCCTGATGGCCTTTATGGCCCGCCGCAGAGGAGGGCAGCCCAATACCACACCTCGCAGAGAGGATGATGTGCCTGAGTTCCTGTCAGGTCTGGTGGATGGAGTCACAGACGGAGGACCATTGGTGGTGTCCATTCCCAACAAAAATGTGCGTTCCGGTGACTATGACGGCTTTGCAAATACGCCCAGACCTTCCCACGCAGACTATACATCCAGGTTAAGATACCCAGGCTGTGACCTCCGGGGAGGCGGCCACTTTTCCGCCAGGCTCACTGCTCCTCTATGCGCTCTGGGCTATGTGTGCATGTGCGCACTCAGGGAGCGGGGCATATATGTGGGAGCCCATCTGAGCAGAGTTGGTTCGGTGGGGGACGAGGAATACGACATGGTATCCGTCTGCAAGGAGGATTTGAAAGTGGGACCGGGATTGCCCGTGCTGGATCCTGCTGCCGGTGACAGGATGGAATCGGAGATCCGGGCTGCAGCCGCAGCGGGAGATTCCATAGGTGGAGAAGTGGAGTGCGCAGTAATCGGTGTTCCTCCGGGAATAGGTTCTCCTCTGGCAAATGGCATCGAAAACCGCCTGTCCTCTGCGATGTACGTCCTGGGTGCCCTCAAGGGTGTGGAGTTCGGTTCCGGCTTTGGAGCTGTATCCATGAGGGGCAGCGCCCACAACGACCCCTTTGCAGTGAAAGATGGCAGGGTGGTTACGGACACAAATAACAGCGGAGGAATCCAGGCCGGAATAACCAACGGAATGCCTATTGTTTTCCGCTGTGGATTTAAACCCACCGCATCCATATCCATGCCCCAGAAGACAGTATCCCTCAAGGACATGACAGAGACAGAGATTGGGATCAAGGGCAGACATGATCCATGCATAGCAGTCAGGGCTGTGCCCTGCGTAGAGGCCGTTACGGCTATAGTCATGCTGGACGCATTGCTGGATGGTGCACCGGGAGACATAGAGACCTGCCGCAGGGCCATCGACAGCATTAACAACCGGCTGATGGAGCTGCTGTGTGAACGCATGGAATTGGCGGGCATTATTGCACAGGAGAAGGAGAGGCTGGGTCTGGCCACCTACGACCCTCAGAGGGAGGCAGCCATTCTGGACAGAGTGAATGCCACGGTAGAGACATTGGATCCTGGAAAGGGCCGGGCCATCATGGAAATATTCAGGGAAATAATGAGAATTACCAGGGACTACGAGGACGGCCGCAGGAGGGACTAGGGTGTACGAATTAATCGGCAGAACTCTGGGGCACAGCTATTCCCCGGGGATACATCAGGCCTTTGGAAAATACGAATACGGTCTCAGGTGCCTGGAACCGGAACAGCTGGGGGAATATATCCTCCATGGACAGTGGCAGGGCCTTAACGTGACTATCCCTTACAAGAAGGATGTTATGCAATACCTTGACCGGATAGATCACAGCGCCGCCCGCATCGGATGCGTCAATACCATTCTCCGGGATGGAGACAGGCTGACCGGATACAACACGGATTACACCGGATTTTTGGCCATGGCGGACAGGGCCGGAGTAAGTTTTAATGGCAAAAATGTGTTGATTCTGGGCAACGGAGCCACATCTCTTACGGTGGAGACCGCAGCGCTGGACCGAGGTGCAGCCAGGGTGGTGCATACCTCCAGGCGGGGAGAACCCGGCACCGTTTCCTATGAGCAGGCCCGGGAGATGACAGACATACAGGTTATAGTCAATGCGACACCGGTGGGGATGTACCCCAAGGTGGCAGATACAATCCTGGAGCCGGAGGGCTTTCACAATCTGGAAGGTGTTCTGGATGTAATATACAATCCGGTCAGGACAGGGTTGATTCAGCAGGCCCAGGCCATGGGAATACCTGCCGCAGGAGGACTCTACATGTTGGTAGGCCAGGCGGCGGAGGCGTGCAGGCTGTGGACAGGAGAGGCTCCGGACAACGGGGAGCAGGTATTCAGCCAATTGCTCAGGGACAAGACCAACCTGGTACTGGTGGGAATGCCCGGCAGCGGCAAAACCACGGTGGCAGCGGCACTGTCCAAATTGACCGGGCGTACAGTGGTGGATACAGACCAAGAGATTGTAAAACAGGCAGCCATGAGCATTCCGGAGATTTTTGTCAAATACGGCGAGGCAGGATTCAGGGATATGGAAACCCAGGTGCTGGAGCAGGTGTGCCGTGAGTCGGGGCAGATTGTGGCCACAGGAGGGGGAGCTCCTCTCAGGGAAGTCAATCGCCGGATTATAAAATGCAACAGCAGAGTCTATCTGATTCGCAGGAATATGGACTCCCTGGACAGACAGGGCCGTCCGCTGTCTGCGGGAGCGGACCTGGAGCAAATGTGGAACGCCCGTCGCCCTGCATATATGGCAGTCTGCGACGCTGAGGCAGATAATAACGGGACAGCAGCAGGCTGTGCCCAGAGAATATGGGAGGACTACCTTGAAAATATTGGTAATTAACGGCCCGAATCTGAACATGCTGGGTATTCGAGAGCCGGACATATACGGGACAAACACATATGAGTACCTGTGCAGCATGGTGCAGGTAGAGGCCGAACGGCTGGGGGTTGAAGTGAACCTGTTCCAATCCAACCACGAAGGGGATCTGGTGGATGCAATACAAAGGGCCTATGGAGATGCAGACGGCATCGTGATTAACCCCGGTGCCTATACCCATACCAGCGTGGCCCTGCTGGACGCAGTAAAGACTGTTGGAATCCCTACGGTGGAGGTTCACATTTCCGACCCGGACACCCGGGAGGACTTCAGGCACATTTCCTACATTCGCCTGGGATGCGTGGCAACAATTAAGGGACATGGGCTCAAGGGATATCTGGAGGCTATGCAGCTGTTGGTGGAACAGCACTCCAAGCTTCGCAGTGAATAGTGAATAGTGAAGAGTTTCGGTCCCCATGTTCCAGAGATCGAATGGTGAAGCGGGGCTTCGCTTTGCTTCGCAGTGAAGAGTGTAGAGTGATGAGTGAAGAGTTGAGGACGCCATGCTCCAGAGATCGATTGGCGAGGCAAGCTTCGCTTGGCTTCGCAGTGAAAAGTTCTGGTCGCTGTGTCCCCATGGCCACCACAACTATTCACGAATTCAATTATAAACTTTAATCTTGGTATGATAGAATAACAGAATAGATTTCTGTAAGGAGAACAATATGAGAGTTAACATTAAGAACCTGCTTATGCTGCTGGCACTGGCAGCAGCTTTTGTGGCTATTCCCCTGGGTGCAGCCGCAGATACATATACTCCCGAAGAGTATCAGGGAGAGCTGCCCGTATATGACGCCACACCCTACACATGGAAGGTCAACGCAGC
>CAZCOE010000011.1:0-17822 GCA_964500525.1 uncultured Clostridia bacterium
GCTATGATACTTTGTCGGCAAAGTGGAAACAGTCCTTCCCTTTTCGTTTTGCTTCATACAGGGCTGCGTCGGTGCGGCGATACATTTCATATTCAACAGCCTTTTCAGGGACGAAGGAGGCACCAGCGCTTACGGAAAGTCCCTCTCCGGGATACTCCACCTGGAAGGTCTCCTTTACCTTGCCTATGAACTTGCGCAGCATTCCCTCTGCTGCTTCGTCGGTGAGCGGGCGGCCTACGAATACTGCAAACTCATCCCCGCCTAATCTAGCTGTAATGTCGCCGCTGCGGTTGAAAAATCCATCCAACTGCCTGGAAAAACTCCTTAAGGCCGCATCCCCTTCGGGGTGACCGTACTTATCATTTATCTGCTTGAAGTTGTCCAGATCCATGATGATCAGCAGACCTTGTCCCGGGTGGGCTGTCAGCGCCTCCTTCACCGCCTGCTTGAAACCGGAGCGATTAAGCAGACCGGTTAGGTTGTCAGTTCTTTCTCTGACACCCATGAGAGCAATTTGCTTGGCAGAGCGGATGGTGACAATCACCAAAAGTATGCAGGCCACAAAGGACACCACCGCCATAATTGTTAAGATACGGTCCAGGTTCCGCATAGCCACTGTGTTGTTCATACACGTGACGAAATACCAGTCCACTGCCTCAATATAAATTATGTTGGTGATATAGCTGCCATCCTCGCCCTCTACCTCCTGCTGGCCAACGCGGCCTTGAGCAAGCAGATGGTCCACGTTACGATACAGCAGAATATTCTCTTCGCTGTTCAAGGGCTGTCCCACCATAGTGTCGCTGGAGTCAGCCAGGATAATCCGGCTATTGCCGGTAACGAAAAAGGCATAGCCTATTTTGCCGCCGGTGATATCTGCCACTACCTTGGAGGCGTAGTCCAGATACACGTCCGCAGCTACAACGCTCTCAACCGGGCTATTATTTACACGGGCAGAAGCACTGACGCACACATCTCCCGTCATCACATCCACATAGGGTTCTCCGAAGCCAAAGTGGTCCCTGGTCAAACCCTCTTGATACCAAATGCGCTCCGCCGGCACATAGTCCGCATCCGGAACCCATCCTGAGGAGTCAAAATAGTTTTTCTGCACATCTCCCCAATACAGGCCGTAGGGGTAGGCCTCATGGCCGGGATATGAAGTGCCCATCAGTTCAAACACCTGCGGGTCGTCTATACCCACCTGCTCGATCATATCCTTATAGATATCCAGCTCGCCAAGGATCTGCTCCGCCCATTCGCCCACCGCCTTGGCGCCGTTCTGGGACTGGAGTGCCAACTTCTCTCTGGACAGATCCCTGACCTCCTGACGAACCAAAACGTGAAGCATAATGAGCAGGGGAAGCACGATGAGCATGACAGAAAAAATCAGCCTTAATCCAACTGAGGATATTTTAACTTTTTTTCTCATATTCCACGGCTCCTCCTGTTCATATATTTCAAATAATTATTTAAAACAATCTTCGATTTCATAATATATGCTAAACGATTGACTGTCAAATAATAAAAATCAGGCATCACTAAATGGTGCCTGACTTATTGATCTTTTTCTTGTGAGAATGTTTAAATCACAATCTCATATGGGTTTGAATTACTCATGGTGATGGCATCCGCAATCGCAATCATCATCGTGGCAATGACACTCATCATCGTCACAATCGCAATCACAGTCACAATCATCTGACATTTCGAAGCTTACGGCAAAATCCTTGTCACAGTTGTCGCAGTGGAGCTCCATACCGCCGGCCTTAATATCCTCATCCTCGATCTGGAAGAATATCTCGTGCTCGCAATAGGGACATGAAAGGGACAGGGTGTCATTCTCCTCGTCATAATCACAATCAAGGCAATCGCAGTCATCCTCATGACAATGGCACTCATCATCACAGTCGCAATCGCAGTCGTCCTCGTCATCGTGACAATGGCACTGGTGGTCATCCTCGTGGCAGCAGCAACATTCGTCCTCATCCTCCAGGTCGTCATCCTCATCCAGGTCGTCACAATCGAAAATCTCGTCCAGTGTATCGTCGATATCGTCAAGAGAATCAAAAACCTCATCCATGTCGGAGTTGATCTCATCAACTGTGTCGAACAGCTCGTCCACGTTATCATCCAGCTCCTCAATGCAATCCAGAATTGCCTTCAGAGCATCTGCAATATCCGGGTTAGTTGACTCAATGTTGTTAATCTTCTTAAGAATAGAAGTCAATTTTCTATTATCCATGTGGACCTCCGAAAAAATACTATGAATATTGTTTACTTAACCCGCTCAAGATATTCGCCTGTTCTTGTATCCACGCGGATCATCTCGCCCTCGTTGATGAACAGAGGAACTCTGATTTCAGCGCCGGTCTCAAGAATAGCGTTCTTGGTAACGTTAGTCGCTGTATCGCCTCTCACACCGGGATCGGCCTTGGTAACCATAAGCTCAACAAATGTTGGAGGCTCAATGCCGAAAATCTTGCCCTTATAGGAAAGAACTGTAACCACATCGTTCTCCTTAACAAACTTGAGAGAATCTCCCAGAACGTCGGGCATAATGGGAATCTGATCGTAAGACTCCATATCCATGAAGATGTCGGACTCGCCGTCGTTGTAGAGATATTGCATCTCTCTACGGTCAATACGTGCAAGCTCCATCTTGTCTGTAGGATTGAATGTCCTGTCTACAGTAGCACCTGTAATAACATTTCTAAGCTTTGTTCTGACAAAGGCGGATCCCTTGCCGGGTTTAACGTGCTGGAATTCTATAATCTTAAATACATTGCCCTCAAGCTCAAATGTAACGCCGTTTCTAAAATCGCCTGCTGTAATCATATTTCCTCCAAAATAGTTGAATTAACTGAATAATAATACTTTATATTCGGTGAATAATCAAGTTAACATTACAAAATTATGAGTTCTTTGGGGAAAGAGCTCAATACTCTGCTGCCCTTATCCTCCACGATGCTCTGATCCTCGATGCGAACACCCCCTAAGCCGTCGATATATATTCCCGGCTCACAGGTGACAATCATACCGGGAGTCAGAACCTTTTCTGCAACTGCGGAGATGCTTAGTCTGGGGGCCTCGTGGATTTCAAGGCCTGTTCCGTGACCTGTGCCATGACCGAATCTGTCTCCGTAGCCCGCATCTGAAATGATGCCTCTGGCAATGCTATCCACATACTTGCCTGTAACTCCTGACCGGATTGCAGCCTGAGCCGTTGTCTGAGCCTTAAGCACAATGTTGTAGATTTCCACCAGGCGTGGGTCAGGTTTGCCTACAAACAGAGTGCGTGTACAATCGGAACAGTACCCATTGTAAATGCAGCCAAAGTCAATTGTTACAGGGTCTCCGGCTTCGATTATTTTGGAAGATGCAACACCGTGAGGCAATGCGGACCTGGTGCCTGAGGCAACAATGGTATCAAATGAAGTGCCTGATGCACCTCTCTTTTTCATTTCATACTCCAGCTCCAGAGCGATTGTATGTTCCGAGACTCCGGGATTAAGCAATTTGCAAACCGCCTTAAGGGATTCTGTTGCAATGGATGCGGCAGTGGCAGAGTATTCCTGCTCATATTTGTCCTTAACTGTGCGAATTTCGGCAGTGTATTGATCCACAAATGGATATTCCTTGCAGCCCATTACGCTGTTTATCTGCAGCCATTCTGCAGCTGAAATTGTGCTCTCCACATACAGAGTAGTGACTCCGTGGGATTTAACCAATTCGGAGGTACACAGCATCAGGTTGTTTTTGGAATCAACAACTGTGTATCCGGGACATTGCTGAGAGCATTGGAGTGTATATCTGGAGTCAGTTATAACATATTTGTCTTTCCCGACAATCAGGCAATATGTAGAATCTCCTGTAAAGCCTGAAAAATACCTGACATTGTAGTCATTAATCAACAAAACAGCATATGAACCACTACTGTTTATTGCAGCGTGCAGCTTATCACAACGTGCATTAATCATATCTCTTTCGCTACCCATTTCTTTTACCTCCAAGATAATATTTTACAGAATCTATAAACTGAAAGTATTTTGAACAATGTTTATCCAGAAGCAAACCGGACATGTAGAACTTAATCCGGGAAAAATCCGGATCTGCGGGATCATCTCTCATATCAATTCCCGTCAGCTTAGCAGTGTGGCGAATTGTTCCTAAATTGCCATCAAAAATATTGATATGCTCCGGAAGCAATTCTTCGATAATCTTACGGAAGTACAGAAAGTGGGTGCAGCCCAATACGACTGAATCAATATTCTGTAAGTCAACTGTATCCAGCTGCCTTTTGATATACTCAACCAACTCCGGAGAATCAAAAGTTCCCGCCTCAGCAAAGTTGACCAAATTGCCCATGGGAAGCTTTAATACCCGGTGTGCAGCATTAAATGTGTCCACCAAGTATTTGAACTTTGTCTCTCTCAATGTCAGTTCGGTGGCCAGAACCAACACATTTCCATCAGATGCAGAAAGAGCAGGCTTTAATGCCGGCTCCATTCCAATTACGGGGAAATTATACTTCTCCCTGAGTGCACGTACAGCAACACTGGTTGCAGTATTACAGGCTACAACCAGTGCATCGAGATCTTCATTTGCAAGAGTTTCAACAGCATCCAAGGTGAGATGCAAAACCTGTTCCCTATCCTTGGTGCCATATGGAGCGTGGATAACATCTCCATAATACACAAACTCGCAATCTTTGTATAAAGTTGCGGCATCGGCGAGTACTGTTAACCCGCCGATACCTGAATCGAAAAATCCAATTTTCATTAACCCTATTTCCTGCGCCTCTGTGATAAGGGTCTCCCAAAAACTTCACTGTACAAAAAGGCCCTTTTTGCCTCTTGAGCATATCTCAAATTATCAAGATAATCAAGAGTATTGCCTCCTTGAGAAGATATATTATAGGAACTGTCATCCACATGTTCCACGGCACAGTGTTCCGGATCCGGCGTAAATTGAGGTACTTGGCCTGGGTTTGCCTTTCCCTCTGTTGATTGGCCCTCCTGAACTTTCACCCTGGGTTTGCGAGCCGGTTTCGCACCAGCTCTGGGTGATGGTTTTACTCCTGCATAAGGATTAAACTTAAGTGACATGGTATCACCTCTTATTTCTGATTGTTGTCCTTAGCAATGTTCTCTCTCATCTTTGTGTCGGCAACTACGTTTTGCATATTGTAGTAATCCATAACACCCAGCTTGCCATCGGACAAAGCCTTAGCCATAGCTCTTGGAATCTCGGCCTCAGCCTTAACAACCTCAGCCTTCATCTCCTGCTCGAGAGCGATAGCCATTGCACGTCTCTCCTCTGCCTTGGCCTGGGCAATCTTCTTGTCAGCCTCAGCCTGGTCTGTTATGAGCTGAGCGCCGATATTCTTGCCTACGTCAATGTCAGCAATATCGATAGAGAGAATCTCAAAGGCAGTTCCGGCATCCAGGCCCTTAATCAAAACAGTCTTGGAAATGGAATCGGGATTCTCCAGAACGTCTTTGTGAGACTCAGAGGAGCCGATAGTTGTAACGATACCTTCACCAACTCTGGCGATAATTGTCTGCTCACCGGCACCGCCAACCAGTCTCTCAATATTAGCTCTGACTGTAACCTTAGCCTTAACCTTGAGCTCAATACCGTTTTTAGCAATTGCAGCAATGACAGGTGTCTCGATAACCTTGGGGTTAACGCTCATCTGAACAGCCTCAAGTACGTTACGGCCGGCCAGGTCAATAGCTGCAGCCTTCTCAAACTCCAATGTGATATTTGCTCTCTGTGCAGCAATAAGTGCATCCACAACTCTGTCAACGTTACCGCCGGCCAGCAGGTGAGCTTCCAGTTTGTTGATGTTGACGTTGATTCCGGCCTTGGTTGCCTTAATCAGAGGATTGACAATTCTGGCAGGAACAACTCTCCTGAATCTCATACCAATAAGTGTGCTGATACTTACCTTAACATTTGCAGCAATAGCTGAAATCCAAAGGCCTACCGGGAAGAGACTGCACAGGATGGCCAGGAACAGGAATACTACTGCCACGATAATGAGTACCGGCAGTGCTTCCATTGCGGCAAGGGCAATGTTTAGTGAGTTTAAATTTGTCATAATGTTCTCCTTATATTTCCGCCTTACGGCTAATTGATATTGTACTTCTGCTTGATTATCTCGAAACTCTCCGATGTAATCAATGCATCTACTGTAGTTCCG
This sequence comes from uncultured Clostridia bacterium, assembly GCA_964500525.1. Lineage (GTDB taxonomy): Bacteria > Bacillota > Clostridia > RGIG7378 > RGIG7378 > RGIG7378. Next base: position 6,209 of record CAZCOE010000011.1, read on the forward strand.
GAAAATCTTGCTAAATATGTCCATCTGCCATACACATAAATGTCAGTGATCTTGTTTACATTGATGATGTATGACTTGTGGGAGCGAATCAGATAACTCTTATCCAGCTTCTCCATAATATCAGACAGAGTATCTTTAGTCTCGTAGCGTCCGTTGTTGGTGGTGTAAATAACTGTGGACCTGTCCTCCCGCTGTATGAGTATTATATCCTCCATATTTATGAAGCTGTAGCTTTCCTTAGTCTTAACCACCAGCTTATCCGGAGCAATATTTTTATCTGATACAGTGAGAACCGGTTTGATGTGGGTCCCGTTTAAAATGTCATATATGGCATTCAGCGTGGACTTGACACGTTCGATATCAAAGGGCTTGACAATGTAGTCAAAGGCATAAATACTGAATGCATCCGCCATATATTGTTCATACGCCGTCACAAACACGATCTTGGTCATAGGATCGATTTCGTGGATCCTCCGGGCACTGTCCACTCCGTTTCCATCGGGGAGATCAATATCCGAAAATACCAATTGGGGATGATATGCTCTGAATTGTTCTATTGAATCCTCTGCACAGGCAGCCTCTGCAACACATTCAAATCTATCATCCTGTTCAACGATCTTGCGCAGCAGCAATCTCATGCCGGCATCATCATCCAGAATCAATACAGTTATTTTATTATTTGTCTGACTTAACAATTATGTGTCCCTCAACAACCTTTGTTACAATAACTGGTGTGCCGATTTCGATAAATTCTCCATCAGTCACCACGTCCAGCTTCACGCCATTGATCTCGCATGTGCCGGAGGGTCTCAGTGTAGAAACAGCTGTACCTGTCATGCCAATATAATAGTTGATATCCTCAGTACCCGAAACAGAGTTGGATACTCCGTCGATACTTTCCTTGAGTACAATCTTGCTGGGTAACTTTCCTTTGCCCAGCAGTACCAGCATTATAGTTGTCAAAATCGCCAGAACGGCCAGCAAAATAACCAGCATAGAGAGGAATTCCACAAATGTCTTGGCAGTCAACAGGATAGAAATCAGATAACATATAATACCTGATACTCCAAAGAATCCGAATCCCGGGATGCACATCTCCACTACAAAAAGCGAAGTGCCCAGAATCAGGAGTATTGCAGGGATCAACGTAATATTATCTGCAAATGAAAAAAATCCGTCGGCTAAAAGCAGCATATAAAACCTCCTGTCATCAGTTTTGATTTGAGTATACCATACTATGCTGATGATGGCAGTTTTTTTGCTGAACTATACATTTCATTGTCTGAAATATCATTTGGATACGGTCTTGGGAATAATAGCAGTAAATATCTTGTATTGATTCTCTATTTTGACACTGATAGTGCCATGGTATTCCCTGACCAGATCATTGCAAATTGCCAGACCCATGCCTGTACCATTATCACCTTTGGTGGAGAATCCGGGAATAAATAGTTTGTCCATGGAATTAGAGGGTATAGCTGTTCCGTCGTCAGATACAGAGAGGGAGTGGGCATTAACATCCTCTGTCAAAACTATATGGAGATGGCCCTGCCCCTTATCCGATATGGCATAGATGGCATTATCTATCAGATTGCCCAGTATTCTGCAAACCAACCACTCAGGCATAGGCATATCGTCCTTGAATGTGGACATAATTTCAAGATTGACAGGAATATTCAGCTCATCACAGCGTGCCACCTTGGCCTGAAGCAAGGCGTTAATGGCCGGACTGTCGGTCTTGAGAATCCGGCTGATGCTGCGAATATCGGTATATACACTGTCTATGTATGCCTTGGCCTCCTGGTAGCAATCCATACTGATCAATCCATGGATAACCTGGAGATTGTTCATAAAGTCATGTCGCTGCTTGCGCATGTCGCTGTTGAGCTTATCAAGATTGTCGTGGGATAATCTGATGGAATCAGAAATCTGGGACATCTTTATGGCGGACTTACACAGCAGGACGTTGGAAACAGCATCAAAGACAACAAGTACAACAATAAATATAAAGACAGCAATCTCTATATTGCTCTGGAACAGGGAGTTGATATGGTTGTAATTGCGAACAAACTCATAGGTAATTGCAACTAAGACACAGAAAAGAGAAGCTGCATTCAGCACCATGCCAATAATGCATACTTTTCGAAACATAATGCTGTCCACAGCCCTCTTATTCATAGAAATCAAATCTTGTCGGAGTCGTCGTCATCAATGTCATCAATAATGATTTCGGGAATATCCTCCTGTGCTGCCGACTTATCAGAAAAATATATGCTGCGAATCTTGGTCTCAATCTCGTCAAGGATAGCAGGATTGTTGCGCAGGAAAAGCTTGGCATTCTCTCTGCCCTGTCCAATGCGATTGTCATTGTAGGAGAACCAGGAACCGCTCTTCACAATAATATTGTTGAGAACAGCAACATCCAGAACGCCCCCTTCTCTGGAGATGCCTTCGCCATAGATAATATCAAACTCAGCCTCTTTGAAGGGAGGAGCCACCTTGTTCTTGACAACCTTGATCCTGGTCCTATTGCCCACAATCTCGCTGCCATTCTTAATAGAGTCAATCCTGCGGATGTCCATACGTACTGAGGCGTAGAACTTAAGGGCTCTGCCGCCTGTGGTTGTCTCAGGGTTGCCATACATAACGCCAACCTTCTCTCTCAGCTGGTTGGTGAACATAACAATACAGTTGGATTTGCTGACAATACCGGCCAGCTTACGCAGTGCCTGGGACATAAGTCTGGCCTGCAGGCCCACATGGGAATCACCCATCTCGCCATCAATCTCGGCCTTGGGTACCAGAGCGGCAACAGAGTCCACGACGATAATATCCACAGCTCCGCTGCGCACAAGAGCCTCTGCAATCTCCAGGGCCTGTTCGCCAAAATCCGGCTGTGAAACCAGCAGGTTGTTGATATCCACGCCCAGCTTCTTTGCATAGACAGGATCCAATGCGTGCTCAGCATCAATAAATGCAGCAACTCCTCCTCGCTTCTGTGCCTCGGCAATTACATGAAGACAGACAGTTGTCTTACCTGAAGACTCAGGACCGTATATCTCTATAATACGTCCCTTGGGAATGCCTCCCACACCAAGGGCGATATCCAATATCATGGATCCGGTGGGAATAGCCTCAATATTCATATGGCTATGGTCTCCCAGTCTCATAACGGATCCCTTGCCAAACTGCTTCTCTATCTGTGACATAGCGGCTTCAATAGCCTTTTGTTTATCATTTACCATAAATGTCCTCCTAAAATCCTGCACAAACATTTGTTTGTTTTTAATATAATACCTGTGATTTATGATGTCAAGAATTTCTGCAAATTTTAATACCCAGCTTGCTGCATACTGTGCTCAGCACCTTGTTGGCCTCCTCCACCCGAATCAATGCAGATGAGGCAAAATAGACCACAACGCCTGCAGCAATAAGCAGTACCAGTTTAAGCAGGTCATGAACCTTGGACGTAAGGGTAAACAGTGCCGGTGTAATATTCACTGTCAGTACCTTTCCCAGACCGTACAGGGCTATTGACATAATTGCCGCACACAGACACATAAGCCCGGTCCCTGCCAGAATATTCCTGATGCCAAAATTTCCCAACTTGGTGTATGCCATTATGCATGTAATAACACAGGTCAGCAGTGAGGCAGCTGTGTACATATACCCAATGGCCACAACACTCCAGTCAGTCAATTGTACTATGAGTGTACCAAAAACTGTGGTAAGAAGCACGTTAATTACTGCGGAATACAGCGGTATTTTTGTATTGTGAGAGGCGTAAAAGGCCCTGTAGCAAAGGTAAATCACAGATTGAAATACCATACAGAAGGACATGCATTTCAGAAGCACTCCTATGTCGGAAATCAACGTTTCCGATACATTATTGGACCACAGGAACACAGAGGCAGCCAGCTGATCGCTGAGCACGAAAAATGCAAAGGCCGATGGAATTACCAGATACATCACATACCTGATGCTGGATCGCATTGTCTCGTTGAACAGGTCCTTCTTCTGCGTGGCAAAATATTCACTGATTGAAGGAAGCATGGCGGTGCCGATTCCCGCAGCAAATATACCGTATGGCATCTGCCACAGGCTGTTTGCGTTATTGAGGGCTGTAACAGCTCCCGCATCATAGAACTGTGTAAATGTTTTGGTCACAACCACATTGAGCTGATTAAGGGCAGATGACAGCAGTGTTGGAATCGCCAATATCACCAGGCTCTTGAACGCAGGGTGATGAACGTCAAAATTAAAAGTGTAGTTTTTCAGATGTCTGGATGTAAATGCAATCTGTATGCACATATAGGTAAATGAGCTGGCCAGTACTCCAAGGGCTACGTGAATAATATTTCCTCTGAAGAAATATATAGCCAGACAACAGCAGATGTTGTATATGGTGGGGCCATAAGCTGCTGCAGCAAAGCGCTTGTAGGAGTTGAGGATGCCATTCATAAATCCTGTTATCATCATGCATACAACAGATGGGAAAAGAATGCGTATCAATGATGCAACGGTATCCCGGTAGAGCTCGGGGTCAGCGGAACCAACTGCATATTGAGGGAACCACAGGTCCAGAATCTGTCTTGAGAAAATCATTCCCAGTCCGCACACAAACAGCAATATGCACATAAAAACGTTAATGAATGCGCTGGTGCCTCTCCATCCCTCAGCCTCCTGCTGGGGACCTGCAGAGATATGTTTTGTCATAACCGGTATCAAAGCGGAGGCAATTGAACCGCCAAGCAATAGGTAGTAAAAGAAGTCTGTTATCGTAAAGGCATAGTTGTATCCGTCAGTAAGCAAGCTGTCCGAAAAACAGTTGACAACCAGCATTTCCCGAATGAATCCGGTAATCCTGCTGACGATTAATGAGCTCATTACGATGAGAGCTGACCACCCTATTTTCCTGTTAACGTTATTGCTCAAAGTATGCCTCACAAACTAATTAAAACTATTTACATACAACCTGTGCAAAGCCCTGGTGCAGGCTGTATACAGCAGCTGCCCACCGGCGGTGTCCCTGCCGTAGCTGCTGCTGTCATAGATTATCACATTATCAAACTCCAGGCCCTTGGCCATAAATACAGGCATTACAGTCAATGTGCCGGGTGAAATGCCCAAGGTGCCGGCGGCATCCGACAGGACGATTCTTGAATCGATGCCCCTGGATTTTAATATATCACAGCACTTGCTGCATTGCTCAGTATTTTTACACAGAACAGCTGTGGTGGAGCCATCATCAATGTGTTCAATGGCTTCAGAGACGAAATCACCAAACTCTGCCCCGGAAGCAGATTGGTGCATCTGCACCGGCTGACCATGTCTGTCCACATTGTCGCCAATGGTTTCTCCCAACAGATCTGAGCAGAATTTGCTGATCTCTGAAGTGGATCGGAAACTCTTGTTCAGATTAATCCGAGTAACCTGGGTTCCTCTGAATGCGCCTGAAATGGCAGACAGGTTATCGGATCCGGTGTATTGATTAACCCTTTGGTTTGGATCACCCAAGCATGTAAAGGATGCCACAGGATACATGAGCCTGAGCAGTCTGAATTGCAAAAATGAATAATCCTGGGCTTCGTCTATAACCACGTGGAGAATGTCCTTGTTGGGCTCAATTATGCCCAGTATTCGGCCGGCCAGGGCATATGCGCAATAATCCTCGTATTGCATTACTCCGGCCTCAGCGGCATCCATATAGGTCTCATAGGCATCGGTCAGCATGTTGGCATCCATGGCTGTTGGAATGCGACCCTTGGCCAGTCGCCTGAGGAATGCCCTGTATATATTGTACAAATTGAGAGTGGTAATACTGTAGAGCTCTCCCAGGTGTTGAGTTACCTTGTCCCGTACCATGGCACGACATCTGGACATTATTTCGGATCCATCCCCCAGAATTGCAGTCTTCCCTGTCTCAATTTCGAACAGCCGCTGGCTCTCCTTTTCTGCCCAGGACATAATTGCTGCATATCCTGCATTGTGAATGCGGTTCATGCGCATCTGAATTGTCAGTCCGGGATAGGAGCTATAGAAAAACTCCTCCATATCCTTTGCGGAAAAAATCACAGTATCGCCCTCCACAATATCTCTGAACCGATTGTGTCCTACAGATTCCGGGCAGAGAAACTTCTCCATTGCATCAGTGAATTCAGGAGATGATTTTACGAAAATCGAGTTTGCTCTGGCCTTGGAAATATTGCCTGCAGCATTGTCCATATAGGAAATGCCGGTCTGAGGCTTGATCTCCTCGGGCATCGGAAGGGTTTCGGGAATTATCCCTGCAAAGACTATACTATTCACGGAATCCTCCCCCAGACTGGGCAGAACATCGGATATATAGTCATTAAATATATTGTTCGGAGACAGAATAATAATGGAATTGGCATTGAAAGTCTTGCGCTCCAGATACATCAGATATGCAATTCTGTGCATAGCAACAGAAGTCTTGCCTGAGCCGGCAGGGCCTGAGACAACCAAAACTCCGCCGGGAGCTGACTTGATAACACTGTTCTGCTCTCTCTGGATGGTGCTGACAATATTCTTCATGTGGGGAGATGTGTTATTCTCCAGCAGCTCAATCAGCAGCTGATCCTGAATAGCCACATCTGAATCAAACATAAACCTGATCTGTCGGTCAGATATCTTGTATTGACGCTTGCCGGTTAATCTGCCGGTAATCCTATGACCTCTGGTCTCATAAGATGCGGGTCCGATATCGCTGTCGTAGTACAGACTGCTGATATCAGCACGCCAATCGATAACCAGAATGTTGCCCTTGTCATCGTTGAGGTTTCCTATGCCGATGTAGTAGTCATCCCCATTGGTTTCACCATCCTCCAGGAAAGAAATGCGTGCGAACCAGGGCGAATCAATAATTCTGTTAAGGAAATCAATGGTTCTGGCGTTGCGCTCTCTCCTGTATGCCATCTGCTGCATATCGGTGAGGTAAAGGGGCATAGCGGCAACATCGTCAAAATCGTAAATTGCCTTGGCTGTATCATCCCACATCAGCTGGTTGAGCTTAACATTGTCATCCCGGAGTATCTCGGACAGATGTTCCTGCTCATACAGCTTACGGGAAATAACGCCAATTACATGACTAAGCCTGCTGTTCTCAACCGCAAGCTCCCCAGGATCCAAGTTGTTTCTCATATCTGTCATGGAATACCTCAATGGAAATAAAGGTGATTATATAATATTTTTACCATCCACGAAAGTATTTACTTTGGATATACGAATTTTGTATAATCTTAGTACTAAATTCAGAGGTGGAGTTTTGAAAAAACGTATTACAATTATAATCGCAATATTGCTTGTGGTCTCCTCTTTCGCCATAACAACCTATCAGCTTAACTCCAGCAAAGGCGATGGTGAATATGTGATCAATTCCCTGAATCCTGACCATAACATTGCTGCAGGTACTCCCACTCCTGCCCCTACCAATACTCCCCAGCCCCATACTCCGCGTCCTACATTTGTTCCTGCCCATACTCCCGGTGCAGAGATTACGTACAGCGACGTTTTTGCAGATGAGGATTTAGGTATGGTGCCTGATTTGACTTATGCACCCATTGATCCGGCTCAATTTCCTGGCATCACCCTGGTATCCGCCGACGAATCTGTTCTTACTGTGGATGACAAAGGTCAGATTAAGGGAGTTGCTGTTGGAAATGCCACAGTTTCAGCTGTATCCTCCTCCGGCAAGGTCTTGGATGAACTCAATGTAACAGTCTATCCCTACAAGCTCTACGATAACGGCGTGGGCTATTCAATAGGCAGCTATTTTGGCAAGGAAGAGAATCTGACCATACCTTCTCACATTGCCGGCAAGCCAATTACCATCATAGCCAGAGCTGTTTTTCAGCATCACACGGAGCTCAAGACCATAGTAGTCCCGGACACTGTTGTGGAAATGCGTCAATATACTTTCCAGGGCTGCTCTTCCCTATACTATGTGGAACTGTCAAAGAACCTGAAATCCATTGGAAACTGTTCATTCTACGGATGTTCTTCCCTGGTGGATATTACAATTCCCGATTCGGTAACAACCCTGGGCTCTTTGATGTTCCAGAATTGCTACTCATTGAAAACTGTGAATCTGGGCAATGGTGTCTCGACTGTGGGCCCCTATGCCTTTGATGGATGTACAGCCCTTACCAAGGTTACTATCGGCAAATCACTGGGTGGTGGATCATTAAGCGATATATTCTATTCAGCTGCTCTTTCTTTCCCCATTTATCTGAGCGAAATCGAAATCAGCCCGGACAATCCAAATATCCGTTCGGAAAACGGTGTGGTGTACAACACCTGGAAGTCAAAGCTGCTGTTCTACCCCTATGGCAAAACCGACACCACATTTACTGTGCCCTCCGGCGTTTTAATTATCGAAAAATTTGCCATTTCCAACAATCCATATTTGACCTCAATTGAATTGCCATCCTCATGCAATCAGATAAATGATAATGGCATTTTCTGTTGTGATGCCCTGAAATCAGTTACAGCAAATGGTGTTGCAACTCTGGGCAAAAACATATTCGCAGGCTGCAGCAAGCTGTCCTCCTTATCCTTTAGTTCTAAACTGACTGCTATCGGAGAAAACTGTTTCTCGGATTGCGTCAGTCTGGCCGCCATTTCACTTCCCAAGAGCCTGACTTCAATTGGAGAATTGGCCTTTAGCAATCTGAAGACTTCCCTATCCATCGAATACGCCGGATCGGATCTTGAATGGCAGAAGATTAAGGGCTGCGACTATTTGTCCGGATATAATATTTCTTACGCCGGCGGTGTTCTGACAACTCCCACCCCTGTACCCTCCACGGATCCCCAGATTACACCGGAGCCTTCTATCACACCGGATCCCTCGGTCACACCGGATCCCTCAGTCACACCGGAACCTGCAGTAACTCCTGAACCCACATCTACACCGGAGCCTGCAATTACACCGGAGCCGGAGATTACCACTGAGCCTACTGCTGAGGTTGAGACTACAACAACTCAAGAGGGATAATATGGCAGACGTTTTTCCAAAGAATCAATTACCAAAATTTGCCGAATCATACCTTAACTACATGTATACCGTTAAGGGAAAATCCGCCAATACAGTTAAGGAATACTATTATGACCTGAAATTATTCCTGCGCTATCTATATGCCAAAAAGTACAACAAGAATATGTGTGAGGAATTTGACATAACATCCTATTCTACGGATGATTTAAATCAGGTGACCCTCTTTGACCTATTCGAGTATATGTCCTATTTGCGCAGTGAGAGACATATTGAAAGTGCAGGACGCGCCAGAAAAACTGCCTCAATCAAGTCTTTTTTCAAGTATTGTGCAGTAACAGCCAAGCTCATTGACAACAACGTTGCAGCAGAATTGGATTCTCCCAAAATCCCCAAGAGACTGCCGCGATATCTCCAATTGGACGAGAGCAAGAAACTGCTCTCCTCTGTTCCGGAATCCGGCAGCAAATACAGCGTTCGGGACTACTGTATTTTGACACTGTTCCTGAACTGCGGGTTGCGTCTGTCTGAATTGGCTTCCATAAACATCAACGACATTCGACAGGATACCCTGTATGTGGTTGGCAAGGGCAACAAGGAACGCACAATATATTTGAACAAATCCTGCATGGATTCCATCAATGCCTATCTGGCAGTACGGCCCCATGACCGGGTGAAGGATCGGGAATGTCTCTTCCTGAGCGAACGAAATCAGAGAATCAGCGTCAAAACAATACAGGTAATAGTCAAGAAGTACATTCGTGCTTCCGGATTGGACGAAACCAAGTATTCTGTACACAAGCTGCGCCACACAGCTGCCACCCTTATGTATCAGCATGGACATGTGGATATTCGGGAGCTGCAGATGATTCTTGGACATGAGAGTATTTCTACAACAGAAATATATACTCATATTGATGACAGAGCACTAAAGTCTGCAGTGGAAAGCAATCCGCTGGCTGATTTTTCTGCCATGTCTCAAGAAAATTGACATACTTTATGAGTTATTGGGAAATAATGTGCTATTATATATAAATCACATCCACGGAGACAGAAATGAAACATCTTGGTTTTATATCGATTATATTGACATGTTTTATCTTTTTTGCAGTTGCAGGCGGCATACTGCTTAATGCTATTTTGGTAGACGACAATACTGGACCTACATACTCCAGTATTGACATTTCAAATATTCTAAGTGACAGTGCAATTAACCACGTTGATCCCCAAAATCCCCATAATCCCAACACCGGTGAGCAAATGCCTGTTCCCGCCGTGGTTACCAACGTTACCGATTCATACAATGTGCTGTTGCTGGTGCCTGATGTTGCCAGTGGCTGCACCGATACAATTCTGATTGTAAACTTCTATCCCGAGGATTGCCGTATATCTACCCTGTCCATCCCCAGAGACACATGTGTTATTACACCTGACGGAGATTATGAAAAGATTAACTCCATATATGCAGTCTACGGTGTTGAAACCCTCTGCGATACAATTAAGCAGCTTACAGCCATCGATATTAATTACTACTTCATCATGAGTATCGAGACAGTGAGAACTGTTGTGGATTATTTGGGCGGCGTCTATTATAACCTGCCCGTTGATATTTACTACAGGGATCCCAGCCAGAATCTGTATATTGATATCAAGGCCGGCAATCAGCTCTATAACGGTGCCATGGCAGAGCAGCTGCTGCGTTTCAGAGAGTACAATGATTGGTACCATCCCACACAGGCACAGCTGGAATACTACGGCGGGTCAGATATGAACCGTATCCGCACCCAGATTGATTTTGTGAAGGCCATGGTCTCCCAGAAATTCACCCTGAAATACCTTACAAACCTTAATTCCATACTTTCAATATTTATGGAAAAAACCAAGACCAATATTAATATGGACACAATGATGTCCATATTGTCTGACACCATTCTTGCAATAGACAAGGTCTCCTCTGTTACTGATCGTATGTTCAGCTTCTATCTTGGAGGCGAAGTGGACTACAGGTACAGCAACATCTACGGCAAGAAACTGTATTTCTGGATTCCCAATGAGACTATCTGCAGTAATGAAGGCCCTGTCTATTCCATCGATCAGGTTGTAATGCTGTTGTTCTTGAACGACAAGGATGGCGTATCCTCTAAATGACATACACGCTGACGCGTGATTACATGCACGCTGGCGCGTGATTTCATGCAAGGCTGCGCCTTGATCACATGCACGCTGGCGCGTGATTTCATGCACGCTGGCGCGTGATCACATGCACGCTGGCGCGTGATTACATGCACGCTGACGCGTGATTTCATGCAACCTGCGGTTGATGGCATACACGCTGTCGCGTGACGACATGCACGCTGGCGCGTGATAGCATACACGCTGGCGCGTGACGACATGCACGCTGGCGCGTGATCACATACACGCTGGCGCGTGATCACATACACGCTGGCGCGTGATTTCATGCAACCTGCGGTTGATGGCATACACGCTGACGCGTGATCACATGCACGCTGGCGCGTGATAGCATGCACGCTGACGCGTGATCACATACACGCTGACGCGTGATTTCATGCACGCTGACGCGTGATCACATGCACGCTGGCG
>CAZCOE010000012.1:0-10609 GCA_964500525.1 uncultured Clostridia bacterium
GGTCAAAAAGCTCTCATTCTCCTGCTGTAATTCTTCCCCTGGAGTAACCTCAGCAGGTGTGGTCTCCGGTGTAGCCGCATCTATTGGATTATCCTTTGTAGGCTCGTCTGCGGTGGCAGGTTTATTATAGAAATCCGCAGATAGTGACATAAATTCATCAATTGTGGAGATTGGCGCATTCCTTAATGTTTTCTTTAGCCTTTCTTCATCATATTCTCCATCGTCTCGACTGACTGTACATCTGAAGCGATAGTCATTAAGTTGCAAATACGCTACCCATTCATACTGACGACGTTCGTCATCACTTCCCGCTTTCGATTCATACAGGCTGATTTCTCCAATTTGCTGTGGTGTGCAATCATACCAGCTGCCGGAGATGTATTCCTTATAACGATCTCCATACGGATTATACAGTTCATATTCTATTAAATTGGACCGAGATCCGAAAGAAACCTTTAAACAATCATATTCAGGTTCATAAATCACTTTATTAATATATTTTCCTGCTATAGGGAGCTTCAATGTTTCCAGGACCTCTATCAATTCTGCTATGTACTTATTCCGTTGTTCTATAGGGTAGTTTCTTGAGTAATAGTAATCATATGTGGGATACGTGGCAATTTGTTCTGCCTTAATAGCCAATTCCGGGTCATCCTTATCTAACTCAAGTAAATGGAACACTTCTCGTTGGTTAAATTCCTGCCAATATGCTTCCACAACAATATAAGCATTTACCGGTGCTATTGCTATGCCGCAAATTATGGTAATCAACACAAGAACGCACAATGAGTATTTTTTCATTATATCTTCATTGCTCCTTTCTCACTAAAAACCACAAAGAGCGCCCTGCCTCCACAATAGAGGGCACGCGCTCCTTAAACTTCTCCATATTTCACCGGATTGTACAAGAGGCCTGCCCATACAAGATTTAGGTCTCGTGATTCAGTGTTCCTTCAAATTTAATATACCATGCCGGGATTAACTTGGTCAATGACTATCCTTTATGCAGCCGTTATTCCAATCATCACTGTATTTGCCCACTACAAAAACAACGCAGCAACCATTACAAGCTGCTGCGCTCAATATGCTGTTCACAATTCCCTATTGCCGGCTGTCCCCTGCCACAAAGGAGTACAGATGCAGGTCCTCCAGGGTTTCCTCTTTGGTGACAAAGGCCTTGCGCCTGACCCCCTCACAGGTCATGCCAATTTTCCGCATAACCGCTCCGGAGTGTGGGTTGGATCCGCAGTGCTCTGCCTGCACCCTTACAAACCCCACCTGTTCAATGGCAAACTTGAGAACCGCCAAGGCTGCCTCAGATGTGTATCCCTGATGCCACCAATTGCGTCCGATACAATAGCCCATTTCACAGCTGAGTCTGGCGTCAGATACGTTCAACAGGCTGATGGTCCCTATGGCCATGTTGCTGTCCCTAAGCCTGATTGCCCAATGGTAGAAGTTTGGATTGTCGTAGCTGTTCACCCAGCCCTCAATGACCTCCCTGGTAACTCCCGGGGATCTATGGGCATTCCAGGTCATGTACCTGGTAACCTCAGGATCACTTGCCCAATTGCGGAACATGTCCTGTGTATCCCTGGGGAGAATTTTTGACAATACAAGTCTGGGAGTCTCTAACGCGACTGTACCCAAGCTGTTCAAATGATGCAGGCTCATGCAAAATATTTGGCCAATATGTCATTGACCAGTCTGCCGTCTGCCTTGCCCTTAACCCGGGGCATCAGGTTCTTCATAATCAGGCCCTTGTCCTTGCCCTGGGGCTTATCAATGCCCAGTTCCGCCAGAACAGCATCGATAGTTCCGCGAATCTCCTCCTCGGTCATCTGCTGAGGCAGGAACTCTGACATAATGGCGATGATTTTGTTATTTCTGTCGATGTAGTCCTGTCTGGAGGAGTCTGCCATGGCGTTAGCCTCCTTAAGCTGCTTAACCTCCTTGGCTATAATGCCGTTCTCCTCATCCTCGGTCAAGTCCTTGCGAGTATCTATCCTTACCTGCTTGATAGCAGCCGTGAGTAGGTTCAGGGCCTCCTTGCGGTCCTTGTCTCCTGCCTTCATCGCTGCAAACATTGCTTCTCTGATCTGTACTTCCTTGCTCATATTTACCTCCTAAAAATCCTGGTCCGACATGGCCACGAATTTGCCACGTCCAACTATTATGTGATCTAAAACCTCGACTCCCAACAGTCCCAGCAAAGTAACTATCCTTCGGGTCATTGCCCTGTCTGCCGGAGAGGGCATCAACAGTCCCGCCGGGTGATTGTGAGTCAGTATAACTCTGGATGCCCCATGCTTGAACACCCGCTCCGCCACTATTCTCTCGCTGACCATGGTCTCTGTAACTGTGCCTGTGGACAGCCTCTCTGCTGCCAGCACCCGGTTGTCGCTGTTGAGACATATCAGGTAAAAGGTCTCCCTGGCGTAGCCGGTCAGCAGTTTGACGCAGTATTTGCCGGCCTGCTCCCTGTCGGACAATACGATAACATCCTGCTCCTTGCTGAGCTCGTATTGCCGCGCCATCTGGGGAATCAGCTTAATCAGGGTTGCTGTATGCCTCCCCACTCCCGGAATCTTGATTAATTCATCCAGAGGAGCATCCATTGCGTTTCCAAGGGAACCAAAGTTGTCGATTATGGTGTGAGCCAATAAGTTTGTGTCGCATCGTGGGACAGCGAAGAACAGCAGCAGTTCCAACGCCTGGTGCTGAGTAAATCCCTCCAGCCCCTGGGTCAGGAACCTATCGGCCATTCTGCGGCGATGTCCCTCGTGCAATGACATTATTCGATAATCTCGTACATTCCTGTGGCGCCATCCTTGGGCATATGTTCCGCCACTGTAACCACTCTGGCTCTGGTGCATCCATTGCCGAATCTGATCTCCAGAATATCTCCCGGCTTGATCTCAGATGAGGGCTTAGCTACCTTGCCATTGATGGTGACCCGGCCTCCGTCGCAGGCCTCCTGTGCCACAGTCCTGCGCTTGATAATCCTGGATACCTTAAGGTATTTGTCTATACGCATATTTCCTCCCAACAGTTCCAACAAAACCCTTGATGTAATCGCTCCCTATTATACACTACACGCCGATGTGCTGCCACCGAACATGGCCTACGACTTGGTCCAGATTATGACCAAAGTGCCCCTCTTTACAGAGACTGTAGCTGACTTGCCTGTGAGCTTGTTGCTGACGCCAATGGGGTAGTATGGGTCCATTTTTGCGTTTCTCAGGGGATAGGCCATACCGCTGATACTGACCCCCTCTGCAGTTTCTCCCAGAGCAAAAACAGATACTGTATCATAGCAGTCCTTAGGGAATCGCATTGTGTCGTTTGTGATCGCTGTAATGACCTGCTTGTTGGATACCAGGTACCCCTGGCCCCCTCGCCTGGAGATATACTGAAGCACCTGCAGGTTCGCCAAGGTGTGGTCCAGTCTGCCTCCTGTACCTGCAAAAATTCTGAACTCCTTGTATCCCTTGTCCATACCGATTTTCACAGCCAGCAATGTGTCGGTATCGTCCTTAACTGATGGATATTTGGCGATCTGCACCCCTGCAGGAGCTTCATCCAGAGAGTCCATATCCCCCACAATCAGGTCGGGCTTGACGCCCAGGGTCTTGAGGTACACATATCCTGCATCTGCAGCGATTACGTAGTCGCCCTTGGCAGGACTCATCTGAGAGCCATCCCACTGGCCTGCAGCAAAAATGTAGCAAATTCTGGACATTTATACCTCCTGTCGTATGCGTTCGTAAATCAAAATAGAGGCTGCAGCAGATGCGTTCAGGGACTCTGATCCTCCGGGCATGGGGATGTAGACGCTGCCGTCGCAGGCATCTATAACCTGCTGTGTTACGCCGTTTCCCTCGTTCCCGATAACCAACGCCAGCTTTTCCGGTCTCCACAGCTCCAGCTCCGTATAGGGCCTGCCGTTTTGCAATGCAGCTGCGTACACCACATAGCCATCCCTGCGCATTTGGGCAATCTTGTCTCCCAGGTCATTGGCTCTATGGATGTTCACCGCAAATACGGAACCCATGGTGGAACGCAGGGTCTTGGTGTTATAGGGGTCCACGCATTGCTCTCCCAGTATGACCCCATCTGCTCCTGCAGCATGACAGGTGCGGATTATAGTGCCCATGTTTCCCGGATCCTGCAGCCTGTCCAGCATCACATAGAAGTGCCTGCCCTCTGTGGAAACCTCAACATTTGCAGGGATGTGCACCGCCGCGCAGATTCCCTGGTCATTGACAGTATCCGACAGGTTGTCCATCAGCCTATCTGACAGGCGAACCCAAGTAACTCCGGACAACTGCTGCCCGCAGGTCTCTGCCAGTTCGCTGCCGAACCTGTTGTAATACCTGTCACCCATACAGATTGTGTCGATCTCTGCTCCTCTTTGGATAGCCTCCGACACAAATCTACGTCCTTCTATGAAAAAAAGGTCGTGCTGTTCCCGACCTTTTTTATCCTTGATACTCTTGAGTTTCTTGTATATGGAGTTATTATCTGATGTAATCTCTAATATACGCATGTAACCTCAACTGATTATTTAGCTGCCTTTGCGATATCGACCAGCTTAGCGAAGCCTGCTGCATCGTTGACAGCCATGTCGGCCAGGACCTTTCTGTTGAGCTCTACGCCGGCCTTCTTGAGGCCACAGACAAACTTGGAATAGCTGAGGCCATTAAGTCTGGCTGCTGCGTTAATACGAGCAATCCACAGGTTTCTGAAATTTCTCTTCTTTTGTCTTCTGTCTCTGTAGGCATAGACCAGGGACTTCATAACAGCCTGGTTTGCTACTCTGTACTGTGTGCTCTTGGCCTGGTAGTAACCCTTGGCCATCTTGAGAATCTTCTTATGTCTTGCGTGAGTTCTGACTCCGCCTTTTACTCTTGCCATTTCCTAATACCTCCCCGATTACTTTGCGTAAGGAATCAACTGCTTGATTCTGCCTGCATCTGCCTGTGTTGCGTATGCAGTGGATCTGTGCTGCTTCTTGGTCTTACGGGGTTTGCTGGACAAACGGTGACTCCTGAAAGCCTGTCCCATCTTAATCTTGCCGCTTCCTGTAACCTTGAATCTCTTCTTGGAAGCGCTGTGCGTCTTCATCTTTGGCATATTACGCCACCTCCTGATATGATTAATCTTTCTTCGCGCTGAGCATCATAAACATGTTGCGACCCTCGAGAACGGGCTTCTTGTCCTGAACCGCTATGTCGGATAATGCCGAATAGAACTGATTCATAACATCCATGCCCATGTTGGTATACTGGATGGCTCTACCCTTGAAACGGATGGAAACCTTAACCTTGTTGCCTTCCTTCAAGAACTTGGTGGCTGCCTTGACTCTCACGTCAAAGTCGTGCTGCTCAATCTTGGGGGAAAGCTTAACCTCTTTGATCTCGATGACCTTTTGGTTTTTACGAGCCTCTTTCTCTTTCTTTGCCTGTTCGAACAGATATTTACTGTAGTCCATGATCTTGCATACTGGAGGTGTAGCATTGGGTGCTATCAACACCAGGTCCAGGTCTCTGTCAGCAGCCAAGTCGTTGGCCTCATTCGATGACATGAAACCCAAGGGAGTACCGTCAGAATCAATAACGCGTACCTGAGGTTCTCTGATCTCCTCGTTCAACATCACTTCTTTGTTAGCTATTGTAATGCACCTCCAATTCATAATCGTGGCCTATGCTCACGTCTGTCCGAAAAAATAAATAAAGAGCCGCGCAAAGTCGGCTCTAATCAGTGTAATCCGTGTTGGAATAATCTGAAATTCTATACCCACAAAGCCAAATCGCATGCAGGTGAGAAGGAGCCTTCTACTTCGTGCGACGGTATTATATAGGATATGTGGATGGTTGTCAAACACTTTTTTCAGTGCTGACAAGCGGCTGAAGTGAAGGCTGAAGTGAAGTTCACTTCCCTCGCCAATCGACCGTGGGAGCATAGCTTGCAGTGAAAAGTTCTGGTCCCCACGTTCCTTTGCTCGATTATTCACTCTTCGATCGGGGCCAAAAACTTGACAAGTTTCGTGACAAGTTTCTTCACTATTCACTGGGTCGCTTTGCTTCGCTATGGCAAGCCATAGGTCCACTCCGGTCTCGGAATCGGATCATCTAAATCCCAAATGCAGTTGGAATAGCACGCCCCTATGTAAAGTATCTCGCCTGCAGGAAGATTGGATACCTCCTTACTCACCTCTGCAACAAGATACTCATAAAAGGAATTGTCACTTTGTGATGTGGATTCGTACATTCTCACCACAGGGCACAATTTGCCATCATCTGCCACCAGGCCGGATATTTCTAAGGCAGCTTTTCCTGTGCAGCACTGTACAGAACAAATAACCAGAGACTTTTCTTTGAAAAAGTCCTGATTGTACTCTAGTCCCAGATCTAAGTCCTGCAATTCCGACAGAGAATTTACAATGGTTATGCCCAAATCCTCCTGCTTAGACCCCAGCTCTACCAATGGGCGGGAATTATACATTTCCACCGTCTCATAGGGCTCATCCTGAATCGTAACCAGGCCAAATTCCTGTGGTGTCTTCTCCAGGACGACTGCTTCCCCCACTTCCTTCGTCAGATTGCCTTTAGCAACTCTCACAATAATCGAATATTTTTCCGGCGCAGCCTCCATCTGGATAGCACCTCTCTCCACCTGTCTCACCACGGGGCAAATCTTGCCATCCATCTCATATAGGCCATAGAACTCGGCGAACCAGTGGCCTTTATCAATATTCATGTCCGCTATCACCAGGGCGTTGTCCTCAAAGTATTCCTCGGTAATCTGGGGATACTTAATGGGAATCTGAGCCTCCTCCGCCTGATCCATGGTAGTGATGACCAGTGGTGACTGGTCCGATCCCAGTTGATTCTCCAGGTATCCGGTATTCAAAACATGGAAATCTATGACTTCCACCTTGTGGTATTGGCCCAGGTCAATGCCCGGAGTGGCATCGAGAGTGGGTTCCCTGTCACATCCCGGCAAAAGGAGAACCGCTGCTATAGCAATTGACAACAATAAGCATTTTATTCTTCTATCCATGTGAACGCTCCTTCCTGATACAATAGAGTTACAACAATTCAAGAGAATATTCGCTTTTCTATATGGGGAATGCAGATCTAACATAAGGTAGAGTCGTCAGTAACATATAGTCGTAAGAGAAATATTCCCATGGCTACATGTGCATTATATAAAATGAAAGTGAGTATGTAAATATGCTAATATGTATTTTTTTCTTTTGTATTTTATAAACAATATAATTTGTGTGCATCTAAAAAACCACTCTCGCATTTTATTCCAGTGATTAACAGTTGTGATGCTGTAATTTGCACCACAACTGTCAACTGCCTCATTTTTCCCAATCTCCTATGTCAATTAGCAGACAGACGGAACTTCTTCGCCACTAAAATATATGGTCTCTTCCATATCCGCCCCGGATAGTATCATATCTGCCAACGGGTTTTCAACCATGGTCCTCACCACCTCTGCCACCGGTCTGGCACCCTGGTGCCTGCTCATGCTTTCACTGGCTATGCGTCCCGGCAAATCCTGGGCAAATTCCACATGGCAGTTCATTTTGCACAGGCGCTTTTTCAGCTCTCCCAATTTCATACCGGCGATGGTGCGCAGTGTGCTGAGATCCGGCTCGTTAAAGTATATTATCTCGTCGATTCGTGCCAGGAACTCCTTGGAAAACGTGGTTCCCCGAGTCAGGTCCACTGTTCCTGCGGATCCGAATCCAATCGAACCACAGGCTTGATTTGTGCCATTGGCTGTCATTATGATTATGGTATTTGTAAAGTCGGCCTCTCTGCCCTGGGAATCCGTTAGTCGGCCCTCGTCCATAATCGTCAACAGCAAATTGCGGATTTCCGCTCCGGACTTCTCAATTTCGTCGAACAGCACCACGCTGTAGGGATTTCGTCGGATTTTGTCGATGAGCATGCCTCCATTCTCGTGGCCCACATATCCCGGAGGGGAACCAATCAATTTAGACACGCTATGCTTCTCCGTATATTCGGACATATCAATTCTGATCAGGTTTTTCTCGTCCCCTATCTCCGCCGCCAGGGCCTTGGCCAGTTCCGTCTTGCCAACTCCGGTGGGACCTACAAACAGGAACACGCTGGCAGGTCTGCCCTCCGCATTAATTCCGGCGAATCCCCGCCGAATACAAGCGCACACCTTGGACACCGCCTCCTCCTGACCCACTACCCTGCGGGACAAGTTCTGCTCCATCTCATGCAATCTATGGACCTGATCCACACTGATTTTGCCCACCGGGATTCCAGTGGCATTGCTGCACATCTCTGCCACATCCTCCGGAGTAACCACGTTCCTCTGGTCAATGCACACCTTTGCGGCGGACTCGTCCATAAGGTCAATGGCCTTGTCCGGCAGAAACCTTCCCTGTATATATCTGGCAGATAGTTCGGCTGCAGCGTTAATAGCGCCATCGGTTATTGTCAGACCGTGGTATTGTTCGTAGTTGTTTCTAAGCCCTCTGAGGATGGCCACCGTTTCGGGAATGCTGGGCTCCCGGACCTGGATTTGCTGGAATCTCCTGTCAAGAGCTCCGTCCTTTTCGATTGTCTTCTTGTATTCCTCATATGTGGTGGCGCCGATTATGCGTACCTCCCCGCGGGCCATAACCGGCTTCATAATATTCGATGCGTCTATGGCGCCCTCTGCCCCGCCGGCTCCCAGTATTGTGTGGACCTCATCTATAAACAGAATTACATTTTCTGCAGCCTTGACCTCCTCCAGGATCTTCTTGATTTTGTCCTCAAATTCTCCCCGATATTTTGAGCCAGCCACCACAGAGGCCATATCCAGTGAGACTATCTTCTTCCCCTGGAGGCAGGGAGGTACATTTCCGCTGGCTATTCTGGCTGCCAGGCCTTCCACTATGGCGGTTTTTCCCACTCCCGGTTCTCCCACCAGACAGGGGTTATTCTTGGACCTGCGGCATAGCACCCTCATCATGCGGAGCAGTTCCTCCTCCCTGCCGATACAAGGATCTATTTTGCCCTTTATGGCCATGGCGATCATATCTCTGCCAACTTTGTTCAGCAGAGGTGTATCCGGGCATGACCTTTGCTTCTCTTCCGACTTAGCCAATTTACCTCCCTTGGACAGCTCCACCAGCACCAGTCCCACATTGACGTCCATTCGGCGCAGTATGGCTGTTCCCAGGCTGTCCTTGTCCAGCAGAATGGCGCTAAGCAGATTTTCGGTGTCGATAATGCCGGTTCCCTCTACAGCTATGTCTGCCGCCTGATCAAATACCGCCTTGATTCTGGGGGTATAGCCTATGAGTTCGCCGTCGTAGCCGCCGACACCTATTGTGTCTTTGATTCCGTTGATTACTCTGGCCTCGTCCACGCCAAACCTTCTCAGCAATTTGGCGGCCTTGCTGTCGTAGATCCGCATCATGCCTGCCAGCAGATGCTCCGTTCCCAGGTACCTATGTCCCAGGGACAGTGCGCATTCCTTGGCAGCATCTATGGCTGCTGCAGACTGGGCAGACAGTCTCTTGGCCATGAAATCCTCATTTGTGTTTTTTCGCATATAAGTTTGCCCTGTTAATTATTTGTTATTCTTGTGCTTAGCATTCCTGCGCCAGGCTATTGGAAACCAGCAAAAACTTATCCCTTGATTTGCCCTCTGATATCCTATGGGGCCCGGTTTGTGCCGCAAATGTATATGCCTGCCGGAGGTATGTTATTACAGTGTGTAGTTTTGGTATAATGGACAAAACTTAGACATTTGAGTCAGGAGGAATATATGTCGATTTGTGTAGATTTAGCAGGTCACGTGGCAGTTGTAACAGGTGCCTCCGGACAGATTGGCAGAGTCATAGCACTGCGTCTGGCCCAGGCAGGTGCCGATGTGGCAGTCCACTATTACAGCAATGAATATATTGCCAACAAGTTGGTTCAGGAAATACGGGCTATGGGCAGACGAGCTGTGGCTGCTCAGGCAGATATATCCAACCCGGATTCTGTGAGTCTCATGGCAGGCATCATCAGTAGGGAACTGGGCACAGCAGATATTTTGGTAAACGCTGCGGTGTCCCAATACAATTGGACAACTGTGTTGGAGCAGGACCTGGCTGACTACGAGAGCCAATTCCGCACCTGTGTTATGCAAAATGTCATAATGGCCAAGGCCTTTGTCCCCGGCATGCAGGAACAGGGCTGGGGGCGGATCATAGCCATCAACACAGAATGTTCTATGCAGACATTTCCCACTCAGAGCGCATATGTGGCCGGCAAGAGGGGCATGGACGGCATGTTGCGGGTTCTGGCCAAGGAGGTAGGGCCCTACAATATTACAGTTAATCAAGTGGCTCCTGGATGGACAATAACCGACAATGACCGACGGAACGGCACAGAGAAGGACGCCGCTTACGACAACAGTGTGCCTTTGCGGCGCCGGGGAACCGACCTGGAAATCGCTAATGCCGTGTGCTTCCTGGCATCTCCCCTGGCGGACTATATTACCGGCGTATACCTGCCGGTTTGCGGTGGCAGTGTAATGCCAGCCATATGATGTGATTGGTGGCAATGTTCATAGAATTGAT
>CAZCOE010000013.1:0-11026 GCA_964500525.1 uncultured Clostridia bacterium
TGCAGCTGAATGGCTGAAGAACGCCATAGCAGATAAGACTATACAGATATAATAGTTGTTACCTGCCTGTTTTATTGCATTGTTCCAGCAAGCATCGCCGTTTTGCTACCACGGCGCTTGTCAGGATTATTCCTGAAACCTTTTAAGGGCTTGGGAGTATCCTAACAGAACTGCCTTTTGTCCCCCAAAGGCGATGTTTGTTGGTAACCCCTTTTTCAGCAAATAACCACCCGAAACAAAATCCGGAGGGAAACAACCTCTCTGGGTACATAGCGGAATCTAGCCGAGACAGGGATGTATTACCTGAACAGCAGATACTACAACCCAGAGTGGGGTAGGTTCATTAACACAGACGCCTATGCCTCCACAGGACAGGGCATGACAGGTGCAAACATGTTTGCTTACTGTGGTAATAACCCCATAACCAGGAGAGACATAAGTGGTTGCTTTTGGGAAACCTTTTTTGATATAGTTTCTCTTGTTTCAAGTGTTGACGATGTACACGATGCAGCTAAAGCCGTTGATAGAATTGATGATGCTGTAGATGCAACGAAAATAGCAAATAAAGTAGATTTTTACGTTACTCCTAACGGAGAGGCTATTCCAGCAACATTAGACGGGTTTAATAACAACTTGTCTAAGCTTGAAATTGTTAATGGAAAATACGTAGGAAAGGATAGTCGGGGACCAATTCGTGTTATAAGCAATGATATTCATTTGGATAAACCAAATTTTGCGGGTCCTTCAAATCCGTTACATACGAAACTGCACTTCTATATTGAACGAAAAGCTAAAGGGTGTACTGGAGTATGGTATCATTCATTTACAGGACCAATGGAGATGTTAAAATGATGGAATTTGGCAGAATTGATTGGGCAGATAGTTTAATTGAAAACATCAATATCGAATATAATCATACAAGACTCTTGATATGGAATGATGCCAATCAAAGGAAGATGGTTGTTGACTGCTATGGACTGGCGGGAATCACTAATCTATGTATTTGGGACGATGTGATAATTACGAATGCCTCTGTGGATTCGGTCAGTGAGTCAAATAGCGAATTTCTTCGAGACCTGTTTCATGTGTATGAAGAAAAATCCGATCTTGGAGGACGATTCCCAATCGAAGATCTGCTGGAAATTAGAATTGAATTAGAGAATTCCACCGCCTTTAGCATATATTGCAAACAGATAGAGGTGGAGTACTACGAGCCGTAGCCCTTTCCCATACATCCAAATGGTAGAGATGGAAAACTTTTTATGATTTTGTGCTATTAACTCAAACAAAATACAGATTTATTCATTATGGGAGAGAACTGTTATGAATTATGAGGAAGAATTAGCATATAGGGAACAGTTAGTAGACAAATCCTGTAAAGGGAGCATAATCACCGCAGAAGAACGTTATTGGCTATCAACACATTGATGAATAAACTGGGTATTAAGGTATCCGTATCTGAATCCGGATATTATACAGTTTAATTCCAGCGAGAGTTATAATTTCAGATTAAAACAGAGACATTTCATATGACGGACATATTATTCCTCTTATCGCTGTTCTAGAACAATAAGCCTCCTAAGAAAAATAATTTTGACAGCCTAGTGTTCACTGCTGAATGGCAGAAGCCGAAATGGACGAGAAACTGAAAGCGACTACAGATAATCGTCCACACCCGAATGTGAGAAAGGAGCATTTAGGATGAACGTAAACGATCACTCTTGGACAGATATGTCCTTAGAACAAGTAAAAATAGAATTTGATAGAGCAGAAGTTATTATCATAGATGACTCCTGCCCAGTGAAGCAATATAAAATTGTCTGTACTGGTCTTGCAGGTATACCGACCATGTGCTTAAGGGATGAAAGCATTATCAACGGTGTCTATGTTAGGCATGTAGGGGAGGAGAATGATTTCTATAAATATATCACCAGCGTATATGATAAAGATTTCGATTATTGGGGGAAAACATTAAAGAATGGACTGGAGGAACTCACAATAGAATTAGTCAACCACACTTCTTTCAGTATTTATTGCATTGATGTGGAACTTATTGAAGAGTAAGTGTATGTGGGCCCACAGGCTGTGCCGGTAAATGGCAAGCACTCTTGTGAAATCACAAAGTAAGTGGCACTGGAATATCCAGAGCCTGGGCTAATGATGAGGTAATGGAGTTATCGTCCACAGGAAAAGTATTTGGATATCAAGGACACCATATGAAAAGCGTTAAGGGATATCCTCACCTGGCGGGAGATCCCAATAATATTCAGTTTTTAACGAAACGAGAACATCTTGCGACACATAGAGGTAACTGAAGAAGTATTACTCATGGAAATATAAATATCGATTACGGCATCATAGCCACATGAACGATTCACTATTCACTGAAATAATCGACCATAGGATCATAGCGTCCAGAGCTCTTCACTCATCACTCATCACTCTTCACTGGGAAGCATCTATGCTTCGCCTTCACTCTTCACTGCGAAGCAGGTACTGCTTCCCTTTCCCCTTCTCAAATGCTATAATTCCAATAATCATTCATTTGGAGGACCATATGTCTAGCATACGTAAGTATATCGCAGAGTTCCTTGGAACGATGGTTTTAGTGACTATAGGGTGCGGCACGGCAATGACCGTAGGATGCTCCTACAGCTTTGGCGGAGGATATGTTCTGACTGCACTGGCCTTTGGCTTGGCAGTTATGGTTATGGCCTACACCATTGGCAACATTTCCGGATGTCATATCAATCCCGCAGTTTCCTTTGGCGTCTATCTCTCCGGAGATATGAGCTTCAAGGATTTCATAATGTATGTAATATCCCAGATTTTGGGAGCATTTGCCGGAACAGGCATTCTTGCCCTGGTATTTTCCTTGGGCAACAAAGTGGACCTGACAGGCAAGGTTCTGTCATCCGGCACCCAGGGAGACTACCTGGGATTTGGTTCCAATGGACTGGCAGGAGTTGGAGACAGTACAATTGCGGCACTGGTTGTGGAGGTCGTTTTGACATTCATCTTTGTGCTGCTGGTATTGACGGTTTCATCCCGCCCGGCCTACAGTTCTGTATCCGGTCTGGTTGTGGGATTGGGACTTACGGTGGTGCACATCCTGGGCATAGGGCTCACCGGCACATCTGTCAATCCGGCCCGATCCATTGGCCCTGCAGTTATTGCGGCAATTACAGGCAATCCCGATACATTGCCCTGCCTGTGGGTGTTTGTGGTTGGCCCTCTGCTTGGTGCGGTTCTGGCAACGTTTGCATTCAAGCTGCTGCTTTCACCTAAGACCCCTAAGGAGATTGCCGATCAAGAATAATATTTGGAGTTAATCTGCCCTTTTTGATATGTGTCCCCGGTCCTTTTTCCAGGATTGGGGCATGTGTCGTTTTGGCAAAGTCTGTTAAGTTTTCGCTATTCAAACAAATACAGTGGATTTTTCGTCTATGATGTTGTAGGAACATGGTATTGAGGAATAAACACTCTTTATGATATGGTGAAAATGGAGTATAATACTTAGACATTTTTGTGAGGAGGCGGTTACTGTGGACTATGCCGTAGGTTACAACATAGGCAAGAAGCGTACCCTTAATGAGGACTTTTTCGGGGTTTACAAGGCCAACAATTTGGAAGCCTATGTGATTGCTGATGGCATGGGTGGCCATAACGCAGGAAACATAGCCAGCAAAATAGCCGTACGTGTTGCTCTGGAGATCATGGAGGAATGGGAGATCAGGAGGTCCAACCCAGGCAGTCAGCAGACCAAGGATCTGATTTCCAAGATGATAAGGGACGTTAACATGGGAGTATTCACCTATTCTGTGGTCAATCCCACATGTTCGGGAATGGGCACTACCTTTGTTGCGGTTATACACATTGGGCGCAAGGTTTTTGCAGCCTGGGTAGGGGACAGCAGGATATATGGGATCAAGGGAACATCCCTGGAGCAGATATCAAAAGATGACTCCTATGTACAAATGTTGGTGGATTTGGGAAGAATTACACCGGAAGAGGCCAGACTGCATCCTAAGAAAAACGTAATTACACGAGCCATTGGTACTGAGAGTTCCATTATTTCCTCGGTTATAGAGATTGCTGAGGACTACGATGGCTACCTCCTGTGCAGCGATGGCTTGACCAATATGCTGACAGATGAAAAAATCGAGGACAAACTACGTCAGGGCGGCTTTGAGAACGAGGAGTTTAACCTTAAGGTCATATGCGATGCCCTGGTTAAGGATGCCAACAAGAACGGTGGCCTGGACAATATTAGCTTAATACTGGTTAGAGGTAAAAAGTAATGATAGGACAATTGATAGCAGATAGATACCAACTGGAAGAGCCTCTTGGAGTTGGTGGAATGGCCCAGGTCTACAAGGGCAATGACATGCTGCTGAATCGTGCTGTTACAGTCAAGATACTTAAACAGGAATTTAACGGAGACGAGGAATTCGTAGAGAATTTTAAGCACGAGGCCAAGTCTGCCGCCAGCTTGAACCACCCCAACGTGGTTTCAGTATATGATGTAGGTGAGGAGAACGATATTCACTATATCGTTATGGAATACATTGACGGTATTGATGTCCAGGAGCTCATCGACAAGAATGGACCAATTGCATGGCAGTATGCAGTGGATATTTTTCTGCAGGTGGGTCTTGCTATCGAGAACGCCCATCAGCACAACCTGATTCACAGGGACATTAAGCCCAAGAACGTTTTGCTCACAAGGGAAGGCAAGATCAAGGTTACCGACTTTGGTATTGCCATCGCCATGAACTCATCCACAATAAACCTGAGCACCACCAATATGGGCTCAGTTCACTATTTTTCACCTGAGCAGGCCCAGGGCCGTCCTGTAGACGAGAGATCTGACATCTACTCCATGGGTATTTCCATGTACGAGACATTGACAGGCAAGCTGCCCTTTGACGGAGATAACCCTGTCTCTATAGCTCTCAAGCACATCAAGGAGGCACCGGTGCCCCCCAAGGAACTCAACGATGAGATTCCTCAGGGCCTCAACGATATTGTAATGAAGTGTATCGAGAAGAATCCCAACAACCGCTATCAGTCTGTGGGATTCCTCCTGGACGATATCCGGGCTATTATGGATGACCCGGCATATGATATTGCATTCATACCTGCTGCAGTGACCGGCGAATCAGACTCCACATCCAAGGGCAATTCATCCAACAAGACAGACAGCACAGATGACGATGGGGAAACAGGCGACAAAGGCGCAATCATCAGCACTATTACTAAGATCCTTATCGTATTGGCCATACTCCTTGTAATTGGCGGATCCATGTACTACGTCATTGCACAGGTGCTCATTCCCAGCATTAAATCCTCCGGAAAGGGCTACTACGTAGTTGACGACTTTACCGGCAAGAACTATTCAGAGGTAGTGGAGGAACTCAACAATATCGGAATCTTCACAGAACCCACCTACGAATACAGCACACAGGTTGCGGAGGGCTTTATCATCCGGCAGGAGACTCCTGTGGGAGAGACCATAACCAAAAACAGCAACCTGGTCAGGGTCAAGCTTGTAGTCAGCAGGGGACCGCAGTATGTGCTCATTCCAGATAATCTGGAGAACAAGGATAAGCGGGATGTAGAGAATATACTCAACGGCATGGGACTATCGGTGGTGTTTGAGGAGGCATATTCCTCGACAGTTGCCATTGGCTACGTTTCCGGCACATATCCGGAGATGGGCACAAATGCAATCTATGGTACCACGGTAACCGTGTATATCAGCAAAGGCGCCGCAACGACCACAGTAGCGGTTCCCGACGTTACCGGGTATTCCCAGCGTGCGGCCTATACTGAGATCGTTAAAGCAGGACTCAAAGTAGGTACTGTAGGACCGGATATCAGTGAATTCGTGGATTACACCGCAGTAGTTGACTATACAACTCCCAGGGCAGGTGAAGTAGTGGATGCAGGTACATCTGTAGACATTTACCTTAAGCTGGTCAAGAATGAACAGGTCATAGATCCTCCGGTAGATGTAACTCAAGGAGGACAGGAAACTACAGATAACGTTACTCCTGACTATACTGTATATCTCAAGCAGAGCAGAACGTATACAATCACATATTCCACCTCATATGTCAGCGCATCAGGTGTGTCTGTTAAGGTGATGGCCGTTGTGGACGGCGATACCAATCAATACACAGTACATGAGTATAACTACAGATACAGCGAGTTCCCGGTTAATGTTACGGTGGATCTGCCCTTTGATCTGGATGAAGAGACTATGGTAACCATCTATGTGGACGGAAAGTATTACAAGGACTACAGCGAGACATACAACAAGGTTGTTCCAAACTGCATTGGAGCATCGGTTAAAGACACAGTGGCCCTTCTGGAGAAGATGGGCGCTACCGTGGAGTATCAGTACGGCTACCACGATACCTACGATGTAGATACGGTTATTGATGTGAATCCTGCAGTCAATACACCTATAAACCCGGGAGACGTTGTTCAGCTGACAGTATGCCTGGGCCGCCAGATTTCTGTGCCCAACCTGTTTGGAATGACATACGATCAGGCAGTCAAGGCAATCAACGATGCGGGACTTGCCCTGGGCACAGTTTCCAAGGCCAACGACGGAGAGTTCTACGCAAGCGTGGAATCCCAGTCGCCTCAGGCTTCAACGGGAGTGGCATCCGGCACACCGGTTAATCTGGTATTTAAGGCTGTCACAGTAGAAACTGTGGAATCCAATGTAGATATTGAAAAGCCTGAGGGAGCTTCCACTACGGAGACTATTTCCATAACCATCAGTGCGGTTACTGCAGATGGAACTATTTCCCAGGAGATTCACAGAGCCTCGAAGAAGGCATATGAAATGGTGGGATATTCTGTTTCACTGAAGGTACCTGTGTCAGGCGGCAACACCACATTAAACATCTACTATAACGGTACATTGTATAAGACGGTTGTTGTTACATACACTCCTCAGGAGCCCACGCCTACACCTCCGGCTACCCCTACCCCCACGCCTGCTGTGACTCCCACACCCACACCCACGCCAACACCGGAGGTAACTCCTCCTGTAGAGACAACGCCTGCTCCTGAGGGAACGCCCTCCGGCGCTCCGGAAGGTGTCTAGGAGATGTTCAAAAATAGTGACCGGCAGGGCATATGAGTTCAGGCAAGGCTACAGGTATAATTGAAAAGGGCGTTGGCGGCATCTACCGGGTGAACATAGGTCCACAGGTTCTGGAATGCAAGCCAAGGGGCAGCCTGCGCAGGGAGCGCATTACTCCACTGCCCGGTGACAGGGTCAATGTGACTCGGGCGGACCAGGGCCTCAGCGTTATCGAGGAGGTTTTGCCCCGGAAGAATTCCCTGTACAGGCCTGCGGCGGCCAATATAGATGCTATGCTGATTGTTATGGCATCCACCCGGCCGGAACCTGACATGTATCTGTTGGACAAGCTGCTGGTATTGGCGGAGATTAAGGAAATCCGCCCCATTATCTGCGTCAACAAGACTGATCTGGACGGTGGGGAGTTCCTGGAAAGTATAAGGGCCTGCTATGAGAAAATCGGATACAGAGTCGTAGGCATTTCTGCCACAGCTGATCCGGAGGGGAGCAGACAGGAGCTGGATAATGTATTGAGGGACTGCGGCACTGCCGTCCTGACCGGTCAATCCGGTGTGGGGAAATCCACGGTAGTCAATTTGCTCCTTGGCAGGGAGCATATGCTGAGAGGAACGCTGTCTGCCAAGATACAAAAGGGCAAGAACACCACCCGCCATGCCGAATTGGTTATGACTCCCGGCGGACACTATATTGTAGATACTCCCGGATTCACGAATTTCGTCAATGAGGGAGTTTTCCGCTACGAACTTAAGAACTACTATCCGGAGTTTGCAGAGTGGGGAGACCAATGCCGCTTTTCTGACTGTCGCCACGAGGCGGAGCCGGATTGCGCAGTTAAGGCCCGGGTGCAGTCAGGCGAAATCGATTCATCCCGGTATCAGCGCTACCTGGAGCTGTCCAGATCCCTTAAAACAAGTAAATGGAGTGAGTAACCATGAGAGACACAATTATTGCACCATCTATACTTTCTGCAGACTTTTCCAAGTTGGGAGAGGAAATCGAATCCCTGAGCAATGCAGGATGCAGGAGAATACACGTGGACGTAATGGACGGGGTGTTCGTGCCTAATATTTCCTTTGGATGCCCTGTGGTAAAGCAGGTCCGGAAAATGTTCCCCCACATGATTTTTGATGCCCATCTCATGATTACAGACCCTATAAAATACCTGGAGGATTTTGCAAAAATCGGATCCGATATCATTATCGTCCATATTGAGTCCCAGTCCGGCAACAGAGAGTGTCTGGAGAGGATTCATTCCCTGGGCAAGAAGGCCGGAATCAGCATCAAGCCCAAAACACCTGCAGAGGCAATTTTGCCCCTGATAGATCTGTTGGACGAGGTTTTGGTAATGTCTGTGGAGCCCGGCTTTTCCGGACAGTCCTACATACCAGGCAGCGAACTAAAGATCGCTGCAGTCAGGAAGCTGCTGGATGAAAACGGCAGGCAAGAGGCCATTGTATCTGTCGATGGCGGAATCAATGACGAAACAGGGCTGCTGTGCAAAAATGCCGGAGCACAGGTTATGGTTGCCGGTTCCTGGATATTTGGCAGCGACGACCGCAGCCGCAGACTGCATCTCTTTGATTGATAAACCGGGATAACACATGGGATTTGACGGAATTACAGCAAGATGCACCTACCTGGAACTGGAGTCAAAACTCCTGGGAGCCAGAGTAGACAAGATTCACATGCCTTCTCCGGAGGAGGTATTGATTTACATGCGCTCAATGGGGAAATCCTGTTGTCTGCTGCTTAACGTAAACACTTCCAACTGCCGTGTGCAGCTTACGGAAAACAAGGCGGAGAATCCCAAAACTCCGCTGAATTTCTGTATGGTGCTGCGGAAATATCTGGGAGGCGGCAGGCTGATTAACATTCGTACCAGGTCATATGACAGATTCTTTATATTTGACTTCGAGGCGGTGACGGAAATGGGGGACAGGGCAATCCGCAGCCTTGCTGCAGAGATTATGGGCAAGCATTCCAATATTGTCCTGATCAGCGAAAGCGGAGTATGTATAGATGCCATCAAGCATGTGGATTCCTCTGTGAACACCTATAGGGAAGTACTGCCCATGCGCAGATATGAGCTGCCACCGGAGCAGACCAAGTGCAGTCCGGAAACCATGGACATCAGCGCACTGAACTTTGATGGCAACACAACCTTGAGAAATCTGTTGGTTGGCTCGGTTATGGGAGTGTCGCCCCTTATAGCCAACGAAATCGCCTATAGGGCCGGCTTGGATTCCGGCGCAACTACGCTGGACGAAGAGGAGAAACAGCACCTGAACCGAGTTATGAGGGACCTGGCGGCACAGCTGGCTGAGGGCAGATATACTCCCTGTCTGGTACGGGGACAAACCAGCCGTAAAAACACAGTTGAGTATTCTGCAATTTCCCTTACCCAGTATGGCGAAATGGCACAGCCGGTAACAGGGCTGCGTTCCGCTATGGACGCCTACTACAAGGACAAGGACATCAAAGACAGGTTGGGCAGCGTCAGGGGCGGATGCTCCAGACAGGTCCGACAGGCAATAGTCCGCTGCAACAATAAGATACGCATTCAGGAGGCTGCCATCAGCCAGGCGGCGGATATGGACAATCTTAAGCGCAGCGGCGACCTGATTACCGCATCCATGTATATGCTGAAGGGCGGAGAGACGGAGGCCATGCTGCCAGACTATTATGGACAACCCGGACCTGACGGTATGCCGGAGCTCGTAAAGGTCAGACTGGATCCCACCATGTCCCCTCAGCGCAACGCCCAGAATTACTACAAGAAGTACAACAAGGCCAAGAGGACCATGGACACCGCATCCCGGCAATTGGTAAACTCCCAGGCTGAATTGCAATATCTGGAACAGACCCTGTATATGTTGGAGCAGTGCGATTCCATGAACGACGTGCTCACCATACGGGAGGAACTGGTGGAGCAGGGCTATATCAGGAACAGGCGCAAGGTTCCACCAAAGAAGAACCCCAAGCAGGCCAATGAACCCCATAGGTGGAATTACATGGGATACGAGATCCTGATAGGGCGCAACAGTGCTGCAAACCAGTACTTAACCCTGCATCTGGCGTCCTCCAACGACATGTGGTTTCACGCAAGAAATGTTCCCGGTTCCCACGTGGTAGTGCGTAAACAGCAGGGAGAGATACCCGATGCTGTACTGGAGCGGGCAGCTCAGGTGGCCGCCTACTACAGCAGCGCAGCTGAATCGGGCAAGGTGTCTGTAGACTATACCCGAATCAAATATGTACACAAGGCCAAGGGTGGCCGGCCGGGAATGGTGACATATGATAACTTCTCGACGGTGGTGGTAACGCCTTGCGAAGCTGGCGAAGCGGGGCTTCGCAAGCATCGCAGTGAAGGGTGAAGAGTGTTGAGTGAATAGTCTAGGTACTTTTGACCGCCCAAAAGAACCGGGAAAAGGCGCCGCTCACGGCGAAGCTTTGCTTCGCAGTGAATAGTGAATGGTGAAGAGTGATGAGTTGTGGACGCCATGCTCCCATGCTCGATTTGGAAGCGGGGCACGACTTAGGGCTGTGCCCTAAGGACCCGAAGCGGTGAGCGTGTTCCTATGGGCGGTTATATGGTTTCACTCTTCGATCGGTCCAAAAAACTTGACAAGTTTCGTTTCGGACGCCATGCTCCCATGCTCGATTATACCTAGCAGAGTGTGGCAGAATTCAACAAAAAAACCATTCCAGTCATTTGGAATGGCTTTTTAAGTTATCATTGAAAAACAGGAGAACCTAATACACAATAATCATCGTGCTTCCGTAGGTTACCCACTCGCTGAGGAACTTAACATAGCTGGTGTAGCTGTTGACACACTTGTGAGAGGTGGGAACAACGCCAATGTATGAACCGTACTCAATGGGAGATGGAGTAGTGTAGGAACC
>CAZCOE010000014.1:0-17714 GCA_964500525.1 uncultured Clostridia bacterium
TTTGGGTTCCCACTTATGCTGCTGGTTACCCTGGCCCCTGGAAGGCCGGTGCTGACCACCATTATATTGATAGGATTCTTCCTGATTTTGAATGTAATACTGTTCAGGTCCAAGATTTTCCGCCGGAAGGCGAGGTGAAGCGCAGTTTCACAGTGAATAGTGAATAGTGAAGAGTGAAAAACTTCGGTCCCTATGATCCTATGGTCGATTGGCGAAGGGCAGCGCAGCCCGCTTCGCTTCACAGATTACAAATAATATTTTCCACTACCTGGCATGCCTTGTCCAGAGACTCTATGGGCAGGAATTCAAACCGGGAGTGGAAGTTCTCTCCTCCGGTAAACAGGTTGGGACAGGGCAGTCCCTCGTAGGAAAGCCGTGCTCCGTCTGTGCCGCCTCGTATAGGCTGAATCAGGGGAGTGACTCCCGCCTGCTCCATGGCCTCCTGGGCCCGCTGGATGATATACATATGGTCTGCGATTTTCTCACGCATGTTGTAGTAGGAGTCTGTGACTGTTACCTTGCAGGTGCCTGTGCCGTATTTGGCGTTAATCCTGTTGCCGCACTCTGCGAACAGGGCCTTCTTGGCCTGGAACTTCTCCATGTCATGGTCTCGGATAATGTATGATGCCTTGGCGTACTCGGTGGATCCGCCTATGGATGTGAGATGGAAGAATCCCTGATATCCCTCGGTGGTCGCAGGCGTCTGGTCCTGAGGCAGCATAGATGCAAACTCCGTTGCCAACAGAGCCGCGTTGATCATCTTGCCCTTGGCAGAACCGGGATGAATGGAGATTCCGGAAAATTCTGCCACAGCAGATGCTCCGTTAAAGTTCTCGTATTCCAGCTCTCCCAGAGCTCCTCCGTCTACTGTATAGGCATAATCGCATCCAAAGCCCGCCACATCAAACAGGTCGGCACCTCTGCCGATTTCCTCGTCCGGAGTAAAGCCAATCCGAACCTTGCCATGGGGCTTGCCGGAGGCGATCAGATGCTCCACGGCAGTGACTATGGCAGCGATACCGGCCTTGTCGTCTGCCCCCAGCAGCGTGGTGCCGTCGGTAACGATAATGCGATTGCCAATATATTTGTTCAGGTAGGGATAGTCCGCCACCTTCATGAAAATGTCCTTGTCCGCGTTCAGCAGAATGTCGCCTCCCTTATACTCTACAATAGCAGGCTTAATTGGGCTGTCCGCAGCCTCGTCGGAGGTGTCCATATGGGCGATAAACCCGATAACAGGAGCGCTTGTTTCGCAGTTGGCCTCCAAGGTAGCATACAGGTATCCATGTTGGTCCAGCTTAACCTCTGTAAGTCCCAGAGCCTCCAGCTCAGCGGCCAGGTATTTGGCCAGCTCCAGCTGCTTGGCTGTAGAAGGGCAGCTGTCACTTGTCTCGTCGGACATGGTGGGGAAAGCAACGTACTTTAGAAATCTCTCATAGGCCTCCATAATAGTCCTCCTCAATAAACTCTGATCAAACCTCGGAATAGTTACCCAGGAAGTGGAAGCTCCTGCAGTTGCGCTGCAGCTGCTCCAGCATGGGTATAACGTTGGGATCCTCCACAGAGGCATCCAGGTCGATCAGGAAGATGAATTCAAAATTTCTGCCGGAAATGGGGCAGCTCTCCAGCTTGGTCATGTTGATGCCCAGATTGGAGAACAGGGACAGGGTGTCATATAGTGATCCCGGCTTGTTGTCCAGGGCTACCACCAGGCTGATTTTGTTGCTGCCGGGATAGATGACAGGGCGCCTGGAGATGCAGATAAAGCGGGTGTAGTTGTTATCGCTGTTCTGAATGTCGATTGCCAAAGGCTCCAGTCCGTACAGGTCTGCACACACAGGGGCACAAATGGCGGCCATATGCTTGTCCGGGCAGTCAACAACCATCTGAGCAGCCAGGGCGGTGTTGGCACAGGGATGAAGGGTTACGGTGGGAAGCTTGGACAAATAGGCGGAACACTGGCCCAGAGCCTGCTCATGGGAGTAAATCTCGGTAATGTCGCTGAGCTTGGTACCGGGCTTTGCCAACAGCTGATGGCGGATGCACAGCCTGGTGCTGCGGACGATGGAACAGTTCTTGCTCTGCAGCAGCTCGTATATGGCGCGAACGGAGCCGTTGGTGCTGTTCTCAATGGGCACAACGCCGTACTGGCACAGGCCGGACTCTACTGCGGCGAATACTGCGTCAAAGGTCTTAACATACATAAGGTGGCCTCTGGGGAACATCTGATCGCAGGCGGCCTGACTGTTGCCTCCCTCTACGCCCTGACAAGCAATAACTGCTGACTGGGGGAAGATCCTGTCCGCTGTGGAAAGGGCCTCTTCTATATAGTTCCGCAGCTCCGAGGATCCGGAGGAAAGCTCTGACTCCCGAATGCCGGTCAGCTCCAGCATGTTCTCAAAAAATCGATAGGTATATCGCTCCAGATCTCCGGATTGACTGCAAACTCTCTGCAGGATAGCCCGGTTGCGAGCCTTGGTCTCCAGGGCGTTTTCTCCACTCTGTGAAGCCAGGGACATCCTCTGGAGGAACAGCTCCAGCATTTGGTCATCCAGATTGTTGATTTGATCAATTAACTTGGCGTCTGACATACATACCTCTCAATATTGACTGGGACTTTGCCCGATTTCCACGAACAAAGTCAATTTTATATATATAAGTAGTAAAAAACAATACCAAACCGGAAAAAGAGGTTGACGGACCGGGCAGTGGAACATATATTTTATGTAAAGGCGATACAAATATACATAGCCAAGGAGGAATATATGGGTTTTTCAAAGGATTTTCTATGGGGTGCCGCCACCGCTTCCGCTCAGGTAGAGGGAGCATGGGATCAGGACGGCAAGGGCCCCAGCATCTGGGACGTACTCTATCCCGGACATACTCGCAATAACGAGAATACTCACTTTGCCTGCGATCACTATCATCGCTTCAAGGAGGACGTGGCCTTGATGAAGGAGTTGGGCCTCAAGGCATACCGCTTTTCCATCAGCTGGCCCAGGGTCATTCCCGACGGAACAGGGGAGATCAACCCCCAGGGCATACAGTTCTACAAGGACCTGGCAGCGGAGCTGCGGGCGGCGGACATAGAGCCCATCGTGACTCTGTACCATTGGGACCTGCCCTATGCCCTGCACTTGAAGGGGGGCTGGCAGAACCCGGAGATAGTTCATTGGTTTGCCGACTATACCAGAGTGGTTGTAGAGGCTCTGTCGGACCAGGTCAGATACTGGCTGACATTTAACGAGCCCCAGTGTTTCATAGGCATCAGCTATGTGGGAGGTGAGCATGCCCCATTCTACAATGAGCCTGCTGCCCTGGACAAGCTAACCAGGAATGTGTTGTTTGCCCACGCTGCGGCAGTGAAGACAATCCGCAAATACGCCAAGACCAAGCCATTAATTGGCTATGCACCTACAGGAACCATATACGAGCCTGCCGACGAGAGTCCTGAGGCCATCGAGAAGGCCAGGCAGGACACCTTTGCCACATATAGCGTTTTCACCGTAAGCTGGTGGTGCGACCCGGTATTGCTGGGCAAGAACGCTCCTCCGGCTCCCGGATGCCCGGTATTTACCCACGAGGAATTGGCAGAACTCCACCAGCCCCTGGACTTTATGGGATTTAATGTATACCAGGCGGCGGGACAGCGTGTGCCCGGCAGCCCATACAGCTCCAACACCTGGGTTGGTTCCCCCATTACCACAATGGAATGGCCGGTGACGCCTAACGCCACATACTGGACGGTGCGATTCCTGAACGAAAGGTATGGCAAGGACATACTCATAACCGAAAACGGCATGTCCAACAACGATTGGGTCATGTTGGACGGAGCGGTCCACGACCCCCAGCGTATTGACTTTCTCCATCGGTACCTGAAGACCCTCAAGCGGGCTGCGGAGGAGGGCTACGGCATGGTAGGATATATGTATTGGTCCCTGATGGACAACTATGAGTGGGCCTGGGGCTATGGACGCAGGTTCGGCCTCATATATGTGGACTACCGTACCATGGAGCGCACCATCAAGGACTCCGGCTATTGGTACAGGCAGGTTATTGACAGCAACGGAGAGAATATCTAATCAGGATACAATCCGAGCAAATTAAAAGGAGCAGGGTAAAATTCCTTGCTCCTTTTTTAGATTCTATGTAACTGTCTCTTATTCCTCTGTGCGGAACAGTATGGTAATAGTGGTGCCTTTGTTCAGTTCGCTGTCCATGGTGATCTTGCCATGGTGGTACTGGACAGCATGCTTTACGATGGACAGGCCCAGACCTGTGCCCCCGGACTGCTTGGAGTGGCTCTTATCCACTCGGTAGAATCGCTCAAACACCTTGTCCTGATGCTCAGGAGCAATGCCAATTCCGCTGTCCCTGACCTTGAGCTGCACTGCATCCCGGAGCTGCGCAACGGAGACCTGTACATTGCCGCCAGGATTGTTGTACTTGATAGCATTGTCGCACAGGTTATAGATAAGGTCGTATAACAATCTGCGGACGCCGTTGATAACTCCCTCATCCCCTATGACCTCAAGGGACACATCCTTTGACTTGGCCGCATCTGCCAGAGTCTCGCATACATCCTCTGCCAGGGCTCTCAGTGACACAACCTCCCGGGGCATTTCAGCACCCTCATCCAGCTGAGACAGGCGAATAATATCGTCAATCAGGGAGACCAGTCTGGATGCTTCCTGGCGGATATGTCCAATAAAGCGGGGCACATCCTCTTCCCTAACAATGCCATTCTCCATCAGTTCCGCAGACCCGATGATGGACTGCAGAGGCGTTTTTAATTCGTGGGATACATTGGCGGAAAACTCCCGGCGGTTTTGCTCCGCGTTTACCTGGTCTGTAATATCAAAGGCGAGAATTACCATGCCGTGGCTCTTTTCGTCGGAATCGATGCGGCTCAGGTCGAACTGGTACGTTCTGCCGTTTTTCTGGGCGCGGAAATCGGCGTGGCCACGGGCATTAGCCTCGTCCAGGGCCATGCGCATATTCTGCTTGCGCTCTATGGTGAGAAAGTCGTCTCCCACACAGGAATCCCCTGCGCCGAACAAAGCCTTGGCTGCAGGATTTATGCTGACGATTCTGCCGGTATTATCCAGGAGCACCAAGGCCTCCTTCATATTCCCGGTGATTTGCTCGAATTCCTCCTGCTTACGCTGCAGGGCATCCATCTGGTTTTCAATTACATTGCGCTGGGCATGTATACGATGGAGCAGGGGAGAAATCTCCTCATACACCCGGTTCTCCATAGGATTGTCCAGATTCAGCTTGTTTAGCGGATCCACCACCCGCTTGGCCATGCGGTGGGCCAGCCAGGCGGACAGGGCAATTGCAATTAAGATAACGATGAGAATGGGCTGGAGCATGCCCAGCACCAGGGCAAAGGCAGTTGCCCGGCTGACTGAAATGCGCAATACGCTGCCATCCTCCAATCGGGTGGCCTCATATATAGTCTGCTCCGTCAGGGTAGAGGACCGGCGGGTGCTGCTGCCTGAACCGGACACCAGGGCCTCTTGGATCTCCTCTCGATCGGCGTGGTTTTCCATGGCAGAGGCGTCGGCGCGGCTGTCGAAAATGACTGTACCATCGGAGCTGATCCAGGTCAGTCTGTATCGGTCAGAGTCCAGTTTATCCAGATAGCCTTGACCCAGCTGTTGGGTTGCCTCTGCAGCCAGACTCAATTTATCCTTTAACTGATCTTCCTGGGTATTTGCAAAATATTGATACAGCACCCCTGTAATGATAATCAGGCTTGCCATCAGCACCACAAGGGAAGCAAAGAGGATAGATCGGAAGATTTTACCTGTCATTGCCTGCCTCCCAGCGATAACCCACATTGCGGACGGTTTCGATCATCTTGCCGTAGCCATCCAGCTTCTGACGCAAGGTGCGTATATGGGAATCCAGAGTACGGGAGTCCCCCATATAATCCATATTCCAGACCTGGGAGAACAACTGCTCTCGGGTATATACCATTCCGGGGTGGGAGAGGAACACGCGAAGCAGCTCGTATTCCTTGTGAGCCAGCTGAACTCTGTTGCCATCCACAGTAACTGTATGCTGGTCCAGATTGACAACCAGCCCTCCTGCCTTCAGCAGCTTGGATGTCTGCTGGGGCTGGCTCCGGCGCAGAACGGCCTTGACTCTGGATACCATCTCCATCATGCTGAAGGGCTTTACCATATAGTCGTCGGCACCCAAATCCAGGCCTCGGATGCGGTCGTACTCCTGGCCCTTGGCAGTGGCCATAATCACAGGAATGCTGCTAAATTGGGCAGATTCCTTCATCCTGGACAGGAGTTCAACTCCATCCATGCCCGGGAGCATCACATCCAACACAACCAAATCCGGCTGCTCCCCCTTCAGGGCATCCCAAAAGGAAAGGCCATCCTCAAAGCCTCTGGTTTCAAATCCGGAGGAGTCCAGTGCATATATTGCAATGTCACGGATGCTTGCATCATCCTCAACATACCAAATCATAATCATACCTACTTGTGGGCACCTGTTACGGAGTAGATCACCCATTCGGCAATATTGGTGGCATGGTCTCCGATGCGTTCAAAATACTTGGAAATCATCAGCAGATCAAGGGCAAATTCGCCGTCGGTGTGTCCTTGTGCAATCAGGGAAATTATACCACGCTTTATTCTTGAAAAATAGTCATCCACCACGTCGTCCCTGTCAATGACCTTCTGGGCCAGGGCCACGTCCTTCTTCACAAAGGCATCAACGCTGGCGGTCACCATCTCAATGGTCTCCCGGGCCATTTCCGCAGTCAGATTCATACCCTCCATGGTGCGCCCTCCCAGGAAAGTGACAATCTCTGCAATGTCCTCTGCCTGATCCCCGATGCGCTCCATATCTGTAATCATCTTGAGAGCAGCGGAAATCAGGCGGAGATCCCGGGCAACGGGCTGCTGATGAAGCAGCAGCTTCATACAGAGGCCCTCGATGTCCCGCTCCATCTGATCGATGGAGCCACTGTTTGCCTTTACCCTGGCAGCCAATTCCACATCGCCGTCGGTGAGGGCTTTGGCTGCAGATGCAATGGCCTCTTCGCACATGGCACCCATTTCAATTATTTCTCTGTTTAGCTCAAAAAGCTGTTGGTCAAATCTGTTCCTCATTGTTTCCTCCTTAGCCGAATCTGCCTGTAATGTAATCCTCGGTGCGCTTATCCCTGGGCTGAGAGAAGATATCGTCGGTTTTGCCGAACTCTACCAGTTCACCCAGCAGGAAAAAAGCAGTATTGTCAGATACGCGAACAGCCTGCTGCATATTATGGGTCACCATGACGATGGTATACTTTTCCTTTAGTTTCATAGCCAGTTCCTCAATGCGGGATGTGGAAATAGGGTCAAGGGCAGATGTGGGCTCGTCCATCAACAGGATCTTGGGCTGAACAGCCAAGGCCCTTGCAATGCACAGGCGCTGCTGCTGACCTCCGGATATACCCAGGGCATTCTTCTTCAGTCGATCCTTTACCTCATCCCAGATGGCTGCATCCCGCAAGGCCCTCTCCACAATCTCATCCAGCTTCACCTTGTTGGTTATGCCGTGGGTACGGGGACCGTAGGCAATGTTGTCGTAAATGCTCATAGGGAAGGGATTGGGCTTCTGGAATACCATGCCGATCTCCTTGCGCAGCTGGTTCACATCTGTTTCCTTTGAATATATGTCCCTGCCCTCATAGCGAATATCCCCGGTGATTTTCACTCCGGGAATCAGGTCGTTCATGCGGTTCAAGGTTTTCAGAAAGGTGGACTTGCCACAGCCGGAGGGACCGATAAGGGCCGTAATGTTCATCTCGGGAATATCAATATCTATATTTTTCAATGCCTGATGGTCCCCATACCACAGGCACATATCCTTTACAGTAATTATGTTGCTCATAGACTTCTCCTTTTTGCAAAGTGCTTCTGCACAAGTGTGGCCGCAAAGTTAATCAGCAGAGTCAGAACCATCAATATGGCGGCGATGGCAAAGGCTACGCCAAACTCTCCCTCTTCCTTTGCATAGACATAGAGGGCAACAGTCAAGGTTGCTCCCGGTGCTGCCAATCCATCAATAAGGCCGTTAAGGGCGTGGGCAAAGCCTGCAGTAAAGAGCAGGGCTGCGGACTCTCCCAGAATGCGGCCAACGGACAGAATACAGCCGGTAATAACGCCGTCCACGCAACAGGGCAGAACCACGGT
Source organism: uncultured Clostridia bacterium (assembly GCA_964500525.1). Taxonomy (GTDB): domain Bacteria; phylum Bacillota; class Clostridia; order RGIG7378; family RGIG7378; genus RGIG7378. The sequence goes on from CAZCOE010000014.1 coordinate 8,205, forward strand.
GCGAACTACACGCCACTTGCCGGCACCCAGGCCAAATGCGCCTTCACAGTAGGATTGGGGAACGGTTTTCAGGCTCTCCTGGGTAGTGCGCATAATGGTGGGCAGATTCATAATTACCAAAGTCAGCGCACCGGCCATTAGACTGGTTCCCATGTTGTTGGAGAATACCAGCATACCTACCAGACCATAGATAATGGATGGAATACCGGAAAGGGTCTCTGCAGCATATTCGATGACGCTGACCACCTTTTTGTTGGATGCGTACTCAGTGAGATAAATGGCCGCTCCCACACCCAAGGGGAGAACCACAATCAAGGTTGCCAGCACGATATATATAGTGTTCAGAATGTCAGGCAGAATGCCGATCCGATCCGCCAGATAGCTGGGCTTAGTGGTGAGCAGTTCCCAGGTGATATTAGGTATTCCCTGCCCCAACACATAGATCAGCAGGAACAGCACCAATGCGGCAGTCAATCCTACGGACAGCAGCATCAGCACCCTCATCAGCACTTCAAAACTCTTTCTCTTTCCGGATAATGATTTGTTCATCATAGGCTACTCCTTTTCCCGTTTCAGCAAGAGGTTCAGGGTGGCATTGATCAGCATGATAAACATGAACAGCACCAAAGCGATGGAGAACAGGGCCTGCCTCTGGAGACCACTGGAATAGGCCATTTCGCTGGATACTGCAGTAGTCAGGAAACGAACGCTCTGAAACAGGGAGTTGGGCATATTGGGCACATTTCCGGCCACCATCATAACCGCCATTGCTTCGCCGATGGCGCGGCCTACCCCCAGTACCACGGAGGCGGCAATACCGCTCTTGGCGGCAGGCACAGACACCTTGAAATATGTCTCAATGGGGGTTGCACCCAGCACCAGGGATGCATATTCGTATTCCTTAGGAACCGCATCCAGGGCGGTAATGGACATTTTGATAATGGAGGGCAGGATCATAATTGCCAGAACTATAATGGAAGCAAGCAAGCTGGCACCATCAGGCACATGGAAAACCTTTCTGATGCCCGGGACCAGTACCAACATACCCACCAGGCCGTAGACCACCGAGGGAATACCGGCCAGCAGGCTCACAGCAGACTCCATCACCGACTTTACCTTAGGGTGGGCCAGTTTGGACAGATATACCGCAGTCATAAAGCCTATGGGAACGCCAATCAGAATGGCACCGGCAGTACCGTAGATACTGGTCAGAATAAAGGGCAGGATTCCGTATTTTGGCTCGGATGCTGTGGATGCCCATTCCGTTCCAAAAAGAAAATCCCAAAGGCCAATCCTGCGGATTGCGGGAATACCGGAAATCACCAGATAGATGGTAATCAGCAGAACACAGCCTACAGTAATCAGGCCGAGCATCAGGAATATTCCATGGATAATCTGTTCAAATGTATTTTTTCTCTTTTTCATAGGGCCTACATTACAGCAGAATAGGGACGGCTATCTGGGTAACCGTCCCAGCTCTGCGTTTTTCTCATTTTGCTTCGCTGTAGGCAGGAACAACACCGGCTGCGGAGATAATTTCACATGCATCTGCAGAGGTGATGTATTCGAAGAACTTGGCTGCTGCGGCGCTGAGCTCAACGTCGGTTTTGGTAACCAGCACAAAGGGACGCTGGACCAAATAGCTGCCATCCTTGATTGTCTTCTCGGTAGGGGCAACGCCACCGACAGTCAGGGCCTTAACGCTGTCCTTAATGGAGGCCACAGAGGCGTATCCGATTGCATCCGGGTTCTGGGAAACAGAGGTGATAACATCTCCGGTGGAAGACAATTCCTGACGGTATTTGCAGGCGTCCTTGGTTTTGGTGATGGACTCGAAGCCATCCCGGGTTCCGGAACCTGGCTCACGACCTATCAGAACGATCTCAGCGTCTTTGCCGCCTACCTGGGACCAGTTGGTGATTTCGCCGGTATAGATCTTGGCAATAGTCTCAAGGGTCAGATCGGTTACCGGGTTCTCAGGGTTCACGATAATTGCAATGCCGTCATAGGCCAGTACGGTTTCCTTCAGTCCGGATTCCTTTTCCTCTGCCTTTAGCTCGCGGGAGGAAAGACCGATGTCGCAGCGGCCCTCCTGTACTGCGGTGATGCCGGAACCGGATCCGGTAGGATTGTAAGTAAAGCTGATGCCGGTATCATTCTGGAATGCCTCTCCCAGGGCTCCAATCACCTTCTGCATGGAGGTGGAACCATCTGTGGAAACAGAACCGGTAACCCCCTGGTTACAGCCTGCAAGCAGTGAAACGGCCAGAACTGCAGCCATCATAATAGTAATAATCTTTTTCATATCAATGTCTCCTTTCAGACAACTGTATTGTATGATTTTCCTTGTCACATTAATCATTCTAGGAGGGCTGTGTGAAATCAAAAATACAAGTTATGTGAAATTTAGGTCAAATCGGACCGGCGGAGGTGGAGATGGGAGATTGTCGATTCAGAGCATAAAAAAATCGCCGCGAACCATATGATCCGCGACGATGTGGTGGAGATTAGGGGAATCGAACCCCTTACCTCCTGCGTGCAAAGCAGGCGCTCTACCAGGTGAGCTAAACCCCCATGAATTACAACTGTTTCTCAACAGCTTGCCTATTATAGCACAGCATATTTTTGAATGCAACAGTCTTTTTTGAATAGTGAAGGCGAAGCGGGGCGAAGCATAGCTTCGCCAGTGAATAGTTAAAAGTGAATAGTGAAAAGTTGTGGTCCCTATGTTCCTATGGTCGATGCGCGAAGCTTCACTGATACAGTCGAGCATGGGAGCAAGGGGACCAGAACTCATCACTCATCACCCTTCACTATTCACTGATATAATCGAGCAAAGGAACGTGGAGACCAGAGTTCTTCACTCATCACCCTTCACTATTCACTGATACAGTGGACCAAAGGAACAAAGGGACCAGAACTCTTCACTCATCACTCTTCACTATTCACTGATACAGTGGAGCAAAGGAACGTGGAGACCAGAGTTCTTCACTCATCACCCTTCACTATTCACTGATACCGTGCTGCAAAAATCATCCCAGCAGGGTGTCCAGCAGCATCATTGCAGCAAAGCCCAGGGATACTCCTATAGTTCCTGCGTAGGAATGGGGCTCTGCCTGACATTGGGGAATCAGCTCCTCGGCCACCACGTAGATCATGGCTCCGGCGGCAAAGGCCAATATGTAGGGCAATGCCGGAGCAATCAGCCAGGTCAGCACCAATGTGACCAATGCGCCTATAGGCTCCACAACGCCTGAGAGGAAACCCATCATAAACGAACGTCCCTTGCCCTTCCCGGCTGCAGCCAGGGGCATTGAAATAATAGCTCCCTCAGGGAAGTTCTGCACGGAGATGCCAATAACCAATGACATGGCGGCTGCTGTGGTAACAGCATCTCCCCGGATCAGCCCGGCCAGAGTTACACCTACAGCCATGCCCTCGGGGAGGTTGTGCAGCGTCACAGCCAACATGACCATATTTCTCCTGCTATGGGATCCGACTTTGTCGGGACTGTTGCTTTTCTCCGTAATCCGTCGAATCAGCACATCCAGCAGCAACAGGAACAGAGCTCCTGCCAGGAACCCGGTTACAGCAGGGATGCTGGGCACTACTCCTGCCTCCTCCGCCATCTCCAATGCTGGCAGCAGCAGGGACCATACAGATGCAGCAATCATAACGCCTGCCGCAAAGCCCGACAGGATTTTGTTTACTCTGGGATTCAGAGACCGTTTGAGAAAGAGTGCCATGGCAGCACCCAGGGTAGTGCCGATCCACGGCAGCATTATGCCCAGGACAACAACTAAATCTTCCTTCATTCTACCTCGCGCACGGGGCGCAGCGAGTGTCTGCTTTAATCTATGCGCCTGCAGCCAGGTTGTTACAGCATAGACAAAGAGAGCTCAGATAATGAGCTCTCCGGTCTGTTTGTCCCCTTTATAAAAAGCTGATCTAAAACCTTAGTGACAGATAGTCTTCTCAGTTTCCTTGTCGAAAATGTGCATCTTCTTGATATCGAATGCAACTTGAATGTTGTCCTCAGGACGGGCCTTGGAGCTGGGATGAACCTTAGCTGTAACGTTGTTGCTGTCCACAACCAGGTAGAGCAGTGTCTCTGCACCAAGTCTCTCAACAACCTCAACCTTGGCATTAACGGTTCCAAGAGGATTGGACTCGATAGCCTCGGGCTGATCGGAAATGTTCTCGGGACGAATTCCCAGATAAACCTCTTTGCCCATGTATCCGCCTGCCTTGAGAGCCTCAACCTTGTCCTCGGGGAGAACGATCTGAGTTCTCTTGCCGAACTCTGCAACTACGCGGCCGTCGTCGTCCTTCTCAATACGTGCGACGATGAAGTTCATCTGAGGACTGCCGATGAATCCTGCGACGAACAGGTTGTCAGGTCTGTTGTAGAGAACTACGGGACTCTCAACCTGCTGGATGATACCGTCCTTCATAACTACGATACGAGTACCCATGGTCATAGCCTCTGTCTGGTCGTGGGTAACGTAGATGAATGTGGTCTGCAGCTTCTGGTGGAGCTTGGTAATCTCTGTTCTCATCTGAACACGGAGCTTAGCATCCAAGTTGGAGAGAGGTTCGTCCATAAGGAAAACCTTGGGCTCACGGACAATAGCACGTCCAAGAGCAACTCTCTGTCTCTGACCACCGGACAAAGCCATAGGCTTTCTGGTGAGCAGGTGCTCGATGCCCAGGATGCGGGCGGCCTCTTCAACACGTCTCTTAATCTCGTCCTTGGGTGTCTTGCGAAGCTTAAGGCCAAAGGCCATGTTGTCAAATACTGACATGTGGGGGTACAGAGCGTAGTTCTGGAATACCATTGCAATGTCTCTGTCCTTGGGTGCGATGTCGTTGACGACTCTATCGCCAATCTTGATCTCGCCTTCAGTGATCTCTTCCAAACCGGCAATCATTCTAAGTGTGGTGGACTTTCCGCAACCGGAAGGACCTACGAAAATAACGAATTCCTTGTCGGCGATGTTCAGGTTGAAATCCTTAACGGCCAGAACGTTGCCAGCGTATCTCTTGTATACATTGATAAGTTGTACACTTGCCATGAGTTTTACCTCCAAATTTGAACTATCTGTATAATACCAAAACAAAACTCAAAAAACATCGGTAACTTCCCATGAAATCTGGGTGTCATTTTTGTGACATTTGCATAACTTTTCCTCCATAGCGAACTTTGACGGCTCTTGTCGAAAAACCTACCTAACGGGTTGTTTTTGAGGGCAAAACAGGACTTTTTGTGCAAATTATACAAATGGCTTTATTTATGTTATAATGCAGGGGATATTGACCATGGTATTCCGTGGAGCAAAATTTTTAAAATCTATTATTTAAGGTATTTGTTTTATCCGGAGGAGCACACATATGACCCAGAGGATGTTTCAGACATTGATCAACCAGGCCAAGGTAGTTATTGACCGCGAATTTGGCGTCGTGGACGAGAACGGCGTTATCGTCGCATCCAACAACGAGCGACATATCAACACCTACCTGGATGAGTATGATGAGATTTTGGCGGCTCGCCAGGAGATATATGTTTTAGATTCGAGTACCTATATTAATGTTGGTAACAGATTAAAGCCTGATTTTATCGGATATCTCCGGGGCACCGACGAAAGCGACACCGTGGCACTCCACATGCTGCTGATCAGCGCCTATGAAATCAAGAACTTCTATGACGAGAAGTACGACAGGAAGAGATTCCTCAAGAACGTATTGCTCAACAATGTTCTCCCCGCAGATATTATCCTGCGTTCCAGAGAGCTGGGAGTCGAGGTAGAGCGGCCCAGACTGGCACTGCTGATCCGCACAGAGAGGGAGAAAGAGGTTGCGGTTTACGATGTTCTCCAGCACATGTTCCCCGACCAGGAGGAGTGCTGTGTTATCGTTATCGACGAGGGCAATATCGCTTTGATTCGCAGACTGTATCCCACAGATGGAGAAGAGCAGATCGAACATATGACCCAGGTAATCCACGACAATATTTGCACAGAGACCATGGTTCCGGCCAAGATTGGCGTAGGCAGCAGGGCAGCAACAATCAAGGAGCTTACCCGTTCCTTCAAGCAGGCCCAGGAGGCTATAGTTATCGGCAAGATTTTCGAGGAGGAGAAGGACATATACATGTACTCCAAGCTGGGCATCGGCCGACTGATATATCAGCTGCCTATTACCGCCTGCGAGTTGTTTATCAACGAGGTGTTCAAGGACGACTCTCTGGAGACTTTGGACGAGGAGACCATGGCCACCATACTCAAATTCTTCGAGAACAACCTGAATGTGTCCGAGGCAGCCAGACAGCTGTATATACACAGAAACACTCTGGTTTACAGATTGGAGAAGATTCAGCGCAACACCGGACTGGACCTGACCAACTTCGACCACTCCGTAGTATTCTATATCGCAATACTGCTTAAGAAATACTTGGCAAACAAGAGGGACAGCAAATTATGACGCCCCAGGCCATTTCCTTCGATCAGGTTTACAAGACCTATGGAAACGGCGTTGAGGCCCTGGAAAATGTATCCTTTTCGGTGGACGAGGGCGAGTTTGTGTTCGTAACCGGGGCCAGCGGTTCCGGCAAATCAACCATGATTAAACTTCTCCTCAGGGAGATCAACGTTACATCCGGCCACATATCAGTTTACGGGGAGGATATTACCCAGCTGACTCATGACCGGATTCCTTTTTTGCGCCGCAGTTACGGCGTGGTATTCCAGGATTTTAAGCTGCTCATGGACCGCACGGTGTATGAGAACGTGGCCTTTGCCATGAGAGTGGTGGGGGCTTCTCCTGCTGAGATCAGGCGCAGGATTCCCGACGTTCTGTTCCTCACGGGACTGACGGCCAAGGCCAAGGTCTACCCCGGGGAACTGTCCGGCGGCGAGCAGCAGAGGGTAGCCATTGCCAGAGCTGTGGCAAACAACCCCAAAATACTGTTGGCGGACGAGCCTACTGGAAACCTGGACCCGGAGATTGCGGACCAGATTATGGAGCTGTTTGAGGACATAAACGAGGCAGGAACCACGGTTATTATGATTACCCATGCCAAGGACTTGGTGGACAGAATGCACAAACGGGTGATTTCCATGGAGCGGGGCTGCCTGGTCAGAGATGAGCGTGACGCACAATATGCCTCGGTCAGCGACCAACAGAACGCACAGTATATCTCCGGAGAGGAGCTGCCTCATGAGGATTAAACAGTTATCCTACGGATTGTCTGAGGGCATACGCAATATCAGGAAAAACGGCATGTCGGCCCTGATGTCCATGGGCATTGTCATGGTGTCTTTGCTGATTATGAACCTGATTTTTTCGGTAACACTGGTAATTAAGACAAATGTGGGCAAATTGGCTGAAACTGCTCAGGTGGAGGTGTTCTGCGACCCCAAGGCCACAGCAGAGGAGATTGGTGCCATCGCAACCGCCATTGACGATCTGGAGGGAGTCAAGGGAGTTACGGAGCGGAGTCAGGAGGACAACTACCGGCTCTATAGAGAATACCTGGGAGAGGATGCGTACCTGCTGGACCAATACGACAGCAGCATTATGTCCGCATCATTTGTAATTGACCTGGAGAACGTGTCCTATGGGGAGGCCGTCGTGTCCGCCATGGAACAGGTAGACAGGGTGCAGAGTGTGCAGTATCCGGGCAAGGCCGCCAGAGTTATAGAGAGTGTAGCCAGAGGACTGGACGTGGCCAACATAGTGGTCACAGTTTTTCTGTGTACCGCCTCCGCATTTGTAATTTCCAACACCATCAGGATTGCCTTGATGACCCGCAAGAGGGAGATTGGCATCATGAGGCTGATTGGAGCCACCGACGAATACATCCAATTGCCATTTTCTGCAGAGAGTGTGCTGCTGTCCCTGATTGGCGCCTTGCTGGCACTGGTTGCAGGAGGGATTATCTATTTTGCCCTGTCAAGGGGCATACAGAGCAGCCTGGCTGCGGGAGGCCTGACATACATTCAGATGCTGCCGCTGTGGAGGATTATGATATTTACAGCCCCCATGGACATTGTTCTCAGCATATTGCTGGGCTATCTGGGCAGCAGGAGATCCCTGCGCAAATACCTGGAGGTGTGATATGAGGAGAAATCACCGCCTGGCCATATTGGCCATTCTGTGCACTTCCTTGCTCATATTGATTGCATGTATAACCATGGTGTCTGCAGGAGCGGATCAGCTCCAGGAGGAATACGACGAAATCTGGCAAAGGCTGGAGGACGTGGATTGGCTCATGAAGCAAAACGAGGCCGACAGACAGCAGGCCATGGAGGATGCCCAGAACTATCTGAATCAATTGCAGCAGGCCGAGGCAAATCTGAATTTGACCCAGGACAAGATCGACTACGTAATGGCAGAGATGGCATCCATCGAGGCCGAATACAACAAGGCTATAGAGGAGTACGACCTGCTGTACGAGAGGGCTGCGGTGCGGCTCAACATCAACTTCCAGAATCGGAACACATCCATGCTGGACATGATTTTCGGATGCGACAGCCTGATGGAGTCCCTGAGAATGATGTTCTTCGGAGTCCAGGTCTCCGGTGAGGATGTGGAGCTGCTCAGGCAATTGGAGGCGGCCAAGGACGATTTGCAGAAGAAACACGATCTGCTGTATGAGGACAAATTGGCCCTGACATTGCAGCAGGCAGGAGAGGATGCCTCTTTGGAGGAAGTTATGGCGCTGTACGCCGATGCCCAGGACAAACTCCGCAGCATCGAGAGCATGTATCTGGAACTGCAGCGCATGGAGGACGAGATGTTGGACGAGTCTGACAGACTGGCCCAGCTGATTCAGGAGGAAGAGGAAAAGAGACAGCAGGCTGCAGCCACTCCCACCCCCAAGCCTCAGACCGGGGAACCTAAGCCGCCCACAAGCACAGCCAAGTATATCTGGCCCTGCCCCAATTACCCCGGAATATCTTCATATTTCGGAATGAGGCTGCACCCCATATACAACGAATGGCGCATGCACAACGGTATTGACATTAACGCAGAAAACGCGACATACATTTTAGCATCTGCCAGCGGCACAGTTATTGCTGCCCAGTGGATGGATGGATACGGTTATTGTGTTATGATCAGCCACGGCGATGGCATAGTCACCCTGTATGCCCACTGCTCTGAGCTGCGTGTGTCCTACGGAGACACAGTGAGTCAGGGAGAGGTTATTGCTTTGGTAGGCAGCACCGGATTGTCCACAGGCCCCCACTGTCACTTTGAGGTGAGGTTGGACGGAAAGCCGGTGGACCCGCTGGGGTATGTTAAGGTTCAGTGAATAGTGAAGAGTGAAGAGTGAATAGTTCAGGTGGCTATGCTCCCATGGTCGAATGGCGAAGCGGTGCGACCCAGTGAATAGTGAAGAGTGATGAGTGAAGAGTTGTGGTGCCTATGCTCCCAAGGTCGAATGGCGAAGCGGTGCGACCCAGTGAATAGTCTGCAAATAAAAAATCAAGCAGAAATTTGTGAACCTTG
>CAZCOE010000015.1:0-10878 GCA_964500525.1 uncultured Clostridia bacterium
TGAAATCTCATTAAAGGGCTTGGTGTATTGATTGGCATACGAAAGCAAGGCCACAAGACCGCCCACATACAGTCCTCCTCCGGACATTACTATCATGGCGCCTGACAGGGCAACTGCAGCATAGACTATACAATTGACAAACCTGGTGGATGGATTAGTAAGGGACGAGAAGAAGGTTGCCTTGAGGGCTGTCTTACCCAGAGTATCGTTGGCCTGTTTGAACTTGCGTATTGCGGCCTGTTCCATGTTAAAGCTGCGAGTCACCTTAAGGTTGCTGATGGACTCGTCCACAATGGATGTTACATTTCCCTTGGCAATAGACTGATCCTTGAACATGCTGAATGTCCTGGTGGCTATAAAGTTGGCCGTGAGCAGGGAGATGGGGGTTAACACAAATACGATTCCGGCTACTATGGGACTAAGGGCCACCATAAACACCATGGTTCCCACGATAGTCACCACTCCGGTGAAAAATTGGGTGAAGCCCATGAGCATACCGTCGGAGAATGTATCCACGTCAGAAATGATACGGCTCACAATATCTCCATAGCTATGCTCATCGATATAGCTTACAGGCAGTTTCTGTATGTGAGAGTAGCACTCCTTGCGTATCTCTGCAGAAATGCTTAGGGCCACTCTGTTGTTGATAACGTTCATTATCCACAGAGAAAGTGCGGAAATCCCCACTACTATCAACACTCTGATGCATATGGCAATTACCTCATTCATCTCTACCATGTTTGGCCCCAGAATATGGTCTATGGCGTCGCCTATGGCCAGGGGCACATAGAGGGAGCATACAGAAGATACCGCTGCCAGGATAAGGGACAGCAGGATAAACAGCCTGTATTTTGCCAGGTATTTGAAAACTCTGAAAACTATTCTCTTAGAGGCGCCCTTTTTACCCATGGGATACCTCCTGAGAGAATTGGGAGTCGTGGATTTCTCTGTAAATGCTGCAATTGCTCAGAAGCTCCATGTGGGTGCCTATACCTACCACTCTGCCCTCGTCCAGGACGATGATCTTATCCGCATTGGCCACTGCAGATGTCCTCTGGGATACCACAAAGGTGGTTGGCTTGGGATCCAGTGCCGAAATAGCGCACCTCAGATTATAGTCAGTAATGTAGTCCAGGGCTGCGGAACTGTCGTCAAGGATGAGAATTTCCGGACAGGCGGCTATAGATCTGGCTATGGACAGTCTGCTGCGCTGACCGCCGGACAGGTTCTTGCCTCCCTGGAGGATTATGCCATCCAGGCCTCCCTTTGCATCCACAACATCCAGAGCCTGGGCAACAGAAACTGCCTTCACCAGCTCCTGATCCGAGGCGCCTTTGCCACCATATTGCAGATTATCCCTGATAGTGCCGGCAAACAGCTTCGCCTCCTGCATCACTGTAGAAATGCGTCGGTTCAGCTCCTCCTTGTCCCAGCTCCCAATATCTATGCCATCTATCTTAATTGTGCCAGAAGAGGCCGGATAATACCCGGCAATCAGGCTGACCAGAGATGTTTTGCCACTGCCTGTGCCGCCGATAATACCGATAGTCTCTCCCCTGTTTGCCTTGAAGCTGATGTGGGACAGGGCCTCAGCCCCGGAATAGCTCATGGACACGTCCTGGAACTCAACTGTACCGATTTCCTCAGGTGCATCTGCGCCGGCTGCCGGAGGAGTCTCCAGGTCCAGAACAGCCTCTATGCGCTTACCACAGGCCACCGACCTGGTTATATTTACAATCAGGTTCGCCAGCTTAATCAACTCCACCAGGATTTGGGACATGTAATTGTACAGGGCGATCAAGCTGCCCTGAGTAATCAACCCGGACTCAACTGTAATAGCACCCTGTCTGATCAGCAGAACTATGGCGCAATTGATAATCAAATAGGTAAGTGGATTCATGGCAGCAGTGAATTTGCCAACCAGCATATTGGATTTGGTCAAAACCCGGTTTGCATTGGCAAACTCCTCATACTCCCTGCCTTCCAGGTTAAATGCCCGTATAACTCTGGCGCCGGTAAGATTCTCTCTGGCCTTGCGGGAAACACTGTCCAGATTGCTTCTGGCCCTGGAGTGCATAGGGATAGTAATACCCATTATGCCAAACACCACTACACCCAATACCGGAATAACCACAGCGAATATCAGGGCGAGTTTTACATCAATGGTAAACGCCATAATCATGGCACCGAATACTATAAATGGAGATCTCAAGAACAGCCTGAGTGTCAGGTTGACGCCGTTTTGCAGCTGATCCACATCGGTAGTCATTCTGGAGATAAGTGTTGTGGTGCCAACCTTGTCAATCTGGGAAAAGTTTAGACTGTGAATCTTGGAAAACAGCTGCAGTCTCAGATCCTTGGCAAAGCCGGCAGCGGCCTTGGCTGCAAAATATTGGGCAACCAATGTACATCCAAAGCCCAGTGCAGCAAAAAGCAGCAGCACCAGGAACATCCTGAGAATATAGCCGTTGTCCCCTGCGGGAATACCCACATCCACAATTCTGAGCACAACAAGAGGCACCATTAGTTCAAATGATGCCTCCAAAAGTTTGAAAACAGGCCCCAGAATGGACTCAAGAGTATACTTTTTGAGGTTTCTGAGGACTTTCTTCATATTATCACCAAATCAAAAGTAATCGATTAAACCTTGGCAACAGAAATCCTGCACATGCTGCCGTTCAGGTCGGCCTGGTCGCCATCGTTATCCTCTCTGGAAATATTGACGCACAGTGTCTCAGAGCAAATATACTCTGCATGCTTGCTGAGAGCATCTGCCAGGGCGTCGTCGCAGCTGTACTTGATAGTGATATTGTCCATCATATCCAGATCCAGATTCTTGCGCATCTGCTGAATCTTGGATACGAACTCTCTGGCATAACCCTCGCTGATCAGCTCATCGTCAAGGTGTGTGTCCAGTATCACAAACAGGTTGCCGTCCACCATAACATTGTAGCCCTCCTTAGCGGAAATGCGAATGTCTGTGTTTTCGGCCTTGGCATAGTATGGTGTACCTGCAAGATCCAGCTGAATGCTCTCTCCTGCCTCGATTGCCATGGCTGCCTCTGCTGCGTCCAGCTTGGCAAGTGCTGCAGCAAACAGCTTGATATTGCTGCCCAGCTCGGGGCCTGCAACCTTGAAGTTAGGCTTGATCATAAAGTTCAGGTAGTCCCCAAGCTTGTCGGCATATACCAACTCCTTAACGTTCAGCTCCTCCCGAACTGTTCCCTCCAGATCCCCCAGCAGGTCACGATGCTTGCTGGCGATGTAGATATGGTAGAGGGGCTGGCGAACCTTGATCTTGGCGGACTCTCTGGCAGATCTGCCCAGAGAAACCAGATTGCGGGCAAGATTCATCTTGGCCTCCAGCTCTGCATCCACAAGGGATTCATTGCATACAGGGAACTTAGCCAGATGAACTGAGGAATCGTGGCCAAGAGCTCTGTACATCTCATCGGAAATGTAGGGAGCGAAGGGTGCCATAATCTTGGCAAGATCCCCTAAAATCTCATAGGTAGTGGCATATACAGACTGCTTATCCACATCCAGCTCTGAGGCCCAGAATCTGCGGCGTGAACGTCTGATGTACCAGTTGGACAAATCCTCGGCGATGAAGTTCTGGATAGCTCTCACGGACTTCATGTGGTCGTACTGCTCCATGTATCCGGTAACCTCTGCGGTGAGGCTGTTGAACCTGGAAATAATCCACTTGTCCAACATGGGCCTCTGGTCATAATCCACCTTGAATGAGGCAGGATCCACATTATCCACACCGGCATAGAGAGTAAAGAAGTTAAAGCAGTTCTTCAGGGTCAGGAAGCACTTGCTCACAACCTCACTGAGGCCGTCCTCGTCAAATCTGGTAGGTGTCCATGCGGGAGACACTGACAGAATATACCATCTGACAGCATCTGCACCGTACTTATCGAACATCTCAAAGGGATCAACGGAGTTGCCCTTGGACTTGTGCATCTTGTGTCCATACTTGTCCAGCATCAGGTCGTTGACCAGCACCCTCTTGTAGGGAGACTTGCCGGTGACAAATGTGGAAATGTTAAGCAGTGAGTTGAACCAACCACGAGTCTGGTCTACGCCCTCGCAGATAAAGTCTGCAGGGAACCTTTTCTCAAAGAAGTCTTCCTTGTTCTCAAAGGGATAGTGCCACTGAGCGAAGGGCATTGCTCCACTGTCGAACCAGCAGTCGCACACATCGGGAACTCTGCTCATGGTCTTGCCGCAGTGAGGGCACTTGATATGCACATTGTCCACGTAGGGTCTGTGGAGCTCGATAGTCTCATCGATATCCTCTATGGCCTTCTCTACCAACTCTGCTCTGGAACCAATGCTCTCCAGATGGCCGCACTCACATCTCCAGATGTTGAGAGGTGTGCCCCAATATCTGCTGCGGGAAAGGGCCCAATCCACGTTGTTCTCCAGCCAATTGCCAAAGCGCTTCTCTCCCACAAAAGGAGGATACCACTCAACACTGTTGTTGTTGGCAACCAATTGATCTCTCATGGCTGTGGTCTTGATATACCAGCTGGGCTTAGCATAGTAAAGCAAAGGCGTGCCGCAGCGCCAGCAATGGGGATAGTTGTGAACCATCTTCTCCTTGCGGAACAGCTTCCCGTTCTCAATCAGCCATACAATCACGTCCGGATCTGCATCCATAACGAATTTGCCGGCCCAAGGTGTCTCAGTAAACTCGCCCTTGTCATTGACAGGCTGCAATACAGGCAGGTCATACCTCATACCTGTGTTGTAGTCGTCTGCGCCAAAGGCAGGAGCTGTATGGACAATACCTGTACCATCATCTGTGGTAACATAGTCGGCACATGTTACATAAAATGCCCGCTTAGCAGTCTTGCAGAAAGGCATCAGCTGCTGGTATTCCCAATACTCCATGTCCTTGCCTGTCATCTCTGCAAGCACCTGATAATCCTCACTCTGGAGAACCTTGGGTGCCAGCTGCTTCTGAACATAGTATACGGTGTCCTTGAACTTTACCTTAACATATGTCTCCTTGGGGTTAACTGTAAGGGCCACGTTGGAAGCCAATGTCCAGGGTGTGGTAGTCCAGACCAGGAAATATGCGTCCTCGTCGGCCTTCTTGAACTTGACGAAAACTGTATTGACGGAGATGTCCTTGTATCCCTGGGCCACCTCATGGGAAGCAAGACCTGTGCCGCAGCGGGTGCAGTAAGGCAGGATCTTGTGTCCGTTATAAATCATCCCTGCATCGAAGAAGGACTTGAGTATCCACCACTCGGTCTCGATGTAGTTGTTGTCCAGGGTGATATATGGGTTGTCCATATCGATGGCATAGGCCATGCGCTCTGTCATATTGCGCCACATGCCCTCGTATGTGAATACGGACTCACGGCACTTCTTATTAAAGGCCTCGATACCATATTGCTCTATCTCGGTTTTGTCATTGAGGCCCAGCTGCTTCTCTACCTCGATCTCCACAGGGAGTCCGTGGGTATCCCAACCGGCCTTGCGCTTAACCTGATATCCCTGCATGGTCTTGTACCTGCACACGGAGTCCTTGAGAGTACGGGCAATAACGTGGTGAATGCCGGGTCTGCCATTGGCTGTGGGCGGTCCCTCAAAGAAGACAAAGGGCTTGGCTCCCTCCCTCTCGGTAGTAAACTTCTCGAATAGGTTCTCCTGCTGCCACAGGTCTCTGATGGCCTGCTCGTTTTCCTTAACAGGCTTGGTTGATAAAGATTTAATCATCTATCTATCCCCTAGAATTTAAAATCAAACTAATGGCACAAAATGCCGCGTCAATCAATTATACCAAAAGGTATCATATTTTCAACGCTTTTTAAGGCTCTGGAGAACACGAAGTTCCCTCTCTCCCCAGGTTCCGGAAGAAGTTCTGATAAGGAGAATATTGTCTCTCTCCAGCACCTCGGGAAGCATAATGCACTGCTCCCTGGCAGAGATTCCGGAGTTCATCTCAGGACCATCTGCAACAATTGCTGCCAAGGGCTTCATAGAAGTTATCTCCTCCGGCATTACAAACAGCATGATTGGAGAATGGGGATCGCAGGGTTTATGGGCCCGGAATCCCATATCCTCTACAACATCTGCCACATAGCCCATGAAGGGATCTGAGTTCCTGTCATCTGAGGAAAGCTCTGCCCCCGGTCTGGTATTGATAAAGTAGGGCCTCAATATCCGTGTATAGCAGCGCTTGGCCTTGAGAATACCCATCAGCGAATCCTCGGGAGCATCGGCAATGGAACTGTTGCGTCCCATAACCACCATCTGTTTAGCCCTGAGTATGGCTCCCAGGCAGCTGTAGGGGCTGATTCTGTGGCCATCGGGAATCAACACACAGTCAAATGCATTGCCGGATCTGTGGGGAATATTTACCATAGCGTAGGTAGGCGCAATAAATACAGGGATACATGTTCTGATAACCCGTCCGTACTTATCCAACATGTTGTCAGTGTACTCAGCAAGCTGCTCCTGATTCTCGCACAGGTCGTGGAAGGCCATATATTGCTTGAAGAAATCGCTGTTGCGGACTGCCAGCTTGATCTTCTCCACATAGGAGAGAATTATTTTGTCCAGGTTAAGTGCAGGAGCGGATTTCTCCTGAGATGCATAGGCGTTGACCCTGCGAATAATCTCCTTGGTTGTGACGCCGATAAACTCGGGAACCTCAGCTACTCTGTAGTCCCTGATCTTGCGATAGTAGTTAACCAGGAATGACTCACACAGTGTATTCTCTATCTTGGACCATTTGGCGGTTACCTGAGTAACTCCTGACAGGCCAGCCTCCTCCAGGGACTTGACGATGCGATTATACTCTGCAATCTCCGAAAGCTTGCCGATGTTCTGGCGCCAGACTGAAATCTGAGACAGAATATTAGCAAATCTATAGCTGAGGAAGATGTCAAAGCCCACCAGCTGAATTGTGTCCAGGAACTCCTTAAGCCCTGTGCGGAACTCGTTGGCAGCCTTGTCGTACTCGATAAGGTGGGAGGACATCAGCGCTGTGTCGTATTCCTTGGTCCTCATAACGGAAACGTGCTCATTGCCGTTAAAGTCAGACAGGCCAAAGGCTGTATACCAATCTGCAAAATCCAGTACTCTGTTGATATTTTCCGAAACTCCTCTGAACTCGCCCTTGATGGCGCCGCGGATCAGGCTCATGCCATAGTCAAAGGATTGACGAATAGTAATCAGGCGAATGCACTTGTCGATAATGCCAATCTTGTCAGAGGTCTTCAGCTTCTTCCAATTCTTGGAGAAGTAGGCGTTCATCTGCTTCTTGCCCTGGCGGCTATCCTTGTCAAAGAATTTGACCTTGTCGTCTGCCAGTATATCCTTCCATGCAGTCATTTCGCTGACAGAGAAGGCATCGGCCGAATCCTCCACAAAATCCGCTGTCTGCAGCGTCAGGTTGTTGAATTCCTCCTGAAGTGCCACAGCAGCCCTGGCCTCCTCTGCAACCAATGCAGGCTGGGCCCAGACCTCTGAATCCAGGTTGATATATGTGCAGTCCGGTCTGCCGGCCAGGTATCTGACAGGCTCAGAGAGGTTGCGGACACGCTTCATATCCACAGGAGCAGGCAGCTTGGCCACATCGGCCAGAGTGTTGCCTCTGTCCCTGACAATAGCCACGTCAGAAGACAGCTTGTCCAACATAGTTGTCAGCTTGTCAATATCCTCCGGAGATATGGATGTAAGCTTGCTCCCCCAGAAGGGGTTGTTCCTGGCAAGGCCCACATTCTCGATATGTCTCTCCAGCTCCCGTACCTTGTCCAGCTTGACGGCCAGCTCCTTGGGTGACCATTTCTCCGGAGAGGCAATGGGAATCTCAGGTATAGTCTCCTTGCGGTGGGAGAATCTCTTCTCCAGCACTAAAATGCAGCCGTATACTCCATAGAGAGTCATGCCGGTATTGCCAATCTTGCCATTAACGTATGAATAGAAGTTGGACACATCACAGCGTGCCCTGTCGATGCTCCTGTATGCCTCGGCAATCCTGGGTGCTGAAAGTCTGGTGGACTCCCTGTTGAAGAAGTCAATAGAGCGCATGAAGGCGCTGACGATGCGTCTGTTATCCTCCTGCACATCCCCTGTAAGCCTGATGTACATCTCTCCCAGACCAACATTGTCCAGAGCGGAGCAAATCTGATCCAGCACAGCATTGTCCCTGGTTGTGATAAGCAGCCTGTTGTCATTGCCAATGGCATTGGCAGCAAAGTTTACCACATTCTCGTAGGGAGCTCTGTCGTCGGTGGCGTCCAGCAGCAGGCATCCGTTCTTGGTGCTATCATACAGGGCCAGTAGTCTGCTCATATCGCTGTTGTAGAGATAATATAAGCTGTCAGGAGACGTGATCTTGTCCACGTCCACATTCTGCTCTGCAGTTCTCCGGGGAAAGGCATCCTTAGCAAAAATGCTGTCCATATTGGAAAAACCGGGCATAATGGAGACCTTCTCATTTACAGAGAAAGCAGTAAACTCCATCTCCTCTGATCTGTCAGCGCAGAACAGCGTCAACTCCCATACGTCATAGGTCAGGTTTGTCTCAGAGCACAATTGGTAGAAGGCAGGATCTACTGCCGCTATGGCATTGCGAGGCTCAGAACTGGGGTCGAAATTGCTGTACACATCTCTGCCGGTGAGAGCCTTGTATCTCTCCTGCAGGCCTAAATTAGGGTGCAGAGAGGCCTTGGAGGTAAGCTCCAGAGCTGTGTCGGTAAGGGTATAGCTAAGCTGCAGGGTAAATATGGGATGGGTGTCTGCAGCGCCCTCTGTACCTCCGGCAGTAAACAATGAACCAATGCCAAAAAACAGCCTGATATTGGTGTCGATGGATATATTGCTGAGATTTGAAACAAACTCGTCGTCTACCTCATTGAGGGGTATGGTAATAGTGCGATTACCGGACATAAACTTGCGGTCTATGTGCTTGAGATAGGAGGAATCTATCTTGAAAATACAGTGATCACCGGGGTTGTAAACCGTGCCTGTAGAGTCATAATTTATGAAGCCAGTAAGATTAAAATCAGACATTCTCTCACCTCTTTTTTAGATGAAATAATTATACATTGTATTGACCAGACATTCAACGGGTGTTATAATCCAAATCTGTTGTCGGTGTGTCGGAATTGGCAGACGATGCAGACTCAAAATCTGTTGTCCGCAAGGGCGTGTGGGTTCAAGTCCCACCACCGGCACCAAGCAAAGAGGCGATTGCGAAAGCAATCGCCTTTTTGCTTAGTGAAGAGTTAATAGTGAAGAGTGAAAAGTTGAGGACGCCATGCTCCCATGATCGATTTGGAAGCTGGGCACGGGCGAGGCAAAGCGAAGCGAAGCGAGGCTTCGCCAGTGAATAGTGAAGAGTGATGAGTGAAGAGTTATGGTCCCCACGTTCCTATGATCCATTGAATGTGCGGGGCACAGGCGAGGCTTCGCCAGTGAATAGTGAATAGTAGAGCGTTGAGGACGCCATGCTCCCATGATCGATTGGGAAGCGGGGCGCGGGCGAGGCAAAGCCTCATGGCTCTGACATTACCCTGCTTGGCCGCTTCATGAGCCCAATCAGCGCTGTGGTGTAGTTTTTTAGGAACACCATGCCCATAGAAGTAGCACTGTGCAAGATCGAGCTGGACATCGTCGTCACCCCGCTGAACCGCAAGGGTAAACCACTTTACCGCTTCCTCATAATTCCTGTCCACGCCTTTCACATTTTTGCAACGAAAAAGTGTCATTCAATCACATTTTTACATCGAAAGAATGTCATTAGCTCACATTTATACAACGAATGTGCCAAAACCAGGCAAAACCACTTGTCTCTTCTCCTTGACCACAGAAAATAAAAAGCCCTGGGGCAATCGATTAATGATGTCCCAGAGCCTGTATGTGTTTATTCGTATTTAAACTGTGAACCGAGTACCAAGGATGCAATCATAGCACAGGCATCCTTGATATCAACAGAAGATGTGTTGATACACAGGTCGTAGTTCTCCTTGACTCCCCACCGGTTGCCGGTCATATTCTCGTAATACTTGGCCCTGTTCTTGTCCACCTTGGTTAACATCTTGACCAACTCCCTGTCGGACAGGTTCTCATTCTCGGGAGCCTTTAGCCTGCACCTGGCAATCTTATCCTCCAGCTGGCCATAGACAAAAATACGCAGAGGATTCTTGTCTCTCAACAGATTATCGGCACATCTGCCCACAATGACACAATCGGATGTATCGGCCATATCGTTCAGGGTATTGGACAGTTCCGAAATAATGGATGTCTGATTGGAAAACAGCACATTATAGTAATCATTGTGAAGTGTCATTCCGGTGGTTATGGGATAATAGACAATGGGCCTCTTCTCCACGATTTGCTTAACATAATCCGTTGCCAGATTGGTTCTCTTGGAAATCTCTTCGATGATTTCCTTATCATAATAGGCAAAACCCAATTTTTCAGCCAGGCGCTTCCCTACTTCTCTGCCTCCGCTTCCAAATTCTCTGCCAATGGTAATTATTTTGTTCATTGTTCCTCCTTAATTCTTGATCAGAGTGACTATAAATATTTTATTTTTACTGCCAAATATTGTCAAATTGTGATTTTCGCATGTGGTATAATATCGAAAATCATTTATAATCAACGTAAATGAATGAACATATTATTATTATATTACGAGGTATTTGTTATGGCACCTAGAAAAAAATCACCCACAGCTGTTGCAGCTACTGAACAATCCGCAACGCCTGCTAAGGCAACTAACAGAGGTCCCTCCCTGGATATGTATATGGAGTATCAGGGAAAACAATTCTCTGTTAAGGAAATTACCAAGGCAGTTAAGGACATTGCAAGCAACTACAAGAAATGCAAGGTCTACGTCAAGCCTGA
>CAZCOE010000016.1:0-10240 GCA_964500525.1 uncultured Clostridia bacterium
ATATAACTGAGAATATAAGGGTCTTTGATGCTCATTTATCCAATCTAGGATACCAGCATCACGCTATCCATACAGGGCCACTAATTAGACGTGAATCCGTATATTCTAATGATTTGGTTGAGGAAAGAAAGCGCCTATTCAATGCCCTGTTCAACTTTGCACGTAGACTTGATTTTCAGTATTCCTGCATCAAAGTAAAGAAAAGTGAATGCCTGGATGTCATAACAATGACTTCAAAAGTATCAAAAGATCTGGCTGACGTACTGCGAAGCAATGAAGACTTTTGGAATAGCTTTGACCAAGTTATTATCTACTATGACAACGGACAAATTGAACTCACAAAAATTCTCACATCGGTATTCAGTACGCTATACTCATGTTGAATTCCGAAAAGTGAAGCCTGTGGATTATAAATTATTCCAGATTGCTGACCTTATCTGTACAATGGAACTTCTTTCCGAAAAGGCTGAGACTAATTCTTTTTCTCGTTCTGAAATGGAATTTTTCGACAAGATCAGAGATTTTAAAAAGAACTATTTGAAACATTTAAAGAAGAAATCACTATAAAATTACTCCAACGAATATTCAAATTTGCTGGAGCTTTTGTTTTAGGCACCGTTTTGACATCGATGGCTCTATTTTTCGCTATTATTTTCACCTTTTTAAGACGTAAATGAGCTTCCCTATTCTTAGGAAATCCCCATAAAATCTAGCTTTTTAGAGACACTATCAAAGGTTACTCGATGATAGTAACTACTCTACCAGAACCTACTGTTCTGCCACCCTCACGATGGGGGTCCTATCATCTCTTGGTGATTGAACTCCTCCGTGCCCACTGAAGTATCGGAAACGTTCCACTTTTCAGAAATACCCGAACAGCCGTTTTTTACGGGCTTTAAGGTGGATGATTTTATAACAACGGACAAGCCTACAAGATATAGGAAGAACCATCATTTTACATACGCTGTTCGGGGCAGGTGAAAATGACCTCCTAGAGTCAAAGAAAAATCACCTCGGCCGGTGAAATTGTGCAATAGCGGTTTCCGCCTGGTGCTAACACCACAAAATTCCTGCTATTTCAGCAGGATATTTTCACATTTTTCCGGCACATTTCGCGGTGCGATTTCACATTTTTCCAATAATCGCAACCTGCAATCCCCTCACAGGTTTTAACGATCAGAATTAACAAAAACCCTTAATACTTCAACTTTTACTGTTAAAGTTTTGCTTTTATTCGTAAAACTTCAACTTTTACTGTTAAAACTTCTTTTGTCATTGTTAAAACTTGCATATTTTTCGTAAAACTGGAAGCTGGCGAAGCTTGCTTCGCCCTTCGAGCATGGGAACATAGGGACCAGAACTCTTCACTCTTCACTGGGGCTACGGGACTTTCTTTCATAATGCATTATAAAGGCGAACAGGAAAATTTTAACGATTAGAATTATCAAAATTGCTAAAACTGTGGCTTTCATCGTTAAGACCTCAGCATTCATCGTTAAAACTCCTACTACAGTTTATCACTCTTCACCATTAACTATTCAATGGGAAGTGCAAAGCCTGAGCTTCGCCCTACGCCAATCGACCATAGGATCATAGCCACCGCTTCGGGTCCTTAGGGCTCTGCCCTAAGTCGTGCTCCGCTTAGTTATTCGAGCATGGGAGCAAGGAGACCTCAACTCTTCACTCATCACTCTACGCTATTCACTGGGTCGCATCGCTTCGCCACCGCCCGCCTCGAAGCTTCGCTTCGACTTCTCGCGCCAGCGAGTCGTGCCCCGCTTCGCCATTCGAGCATGGGAGCAAGGAGACCTCAACTCTTCACTCTTCACTGTTCACTATTCACTGGCGAAGCCATGCTTCGCCGGGGGCGGTCAAAAGTGGCAATTATTTATCAAACGCCGGGTTAAATGCATAGTAGTTCGTGGAGTCCAGGTGTGCCCTTACATCGTTCAGCATTTCACCGAACCTCTGGAAGTGCACGATTTCCCTCTCCCTCAGGAACCGTATAGCATCTGCCACATCGGGATCGTCCACCAGACGCAGGATGTTGTCGTAGGTGAGCCGTGCCTTCTGCTCTGCTGCCATATCCTCAAAGGTATCTGTAATCGGGTCCCCTGTGGACTGCAATGTTGCTGCAGTGAATGGGTCCCCGGCTGCGGACTGGGGATATACGCCTGTGGTATGATCCACAAAGTATACGTCAAATCCGCTTTCCTTAATCTGCTCCATGGACAGGTTCCTGGTCAGCTGGTAGATGATGGATCCTATCATTTCTTGGTGATTGAGCTCCTCCGTGCCCACGTCCGTTAGAACTGCGATTCCCTTCTTGTAGGGCATTGCAAACCTCTGATTCAGATAGCGGGTAGCTGCACCCATCTCTCCATCCGGACCGCCCAGCTGGGTGATAATAACCTTTGCCAAGGCAGGGTTGGGGTTCTTGATGTTAACCGGATACTGTAATAATTTCTGATAATACCACATAACTTATGCCTGCCTTTCCCACGGCCAAGGACAATCTATCCATTGCCAACTATCTGTGCAATAGTTTCCTGCAGTGGTCAGAGGGCCGTACTTCATTTCATAGGTGTTAATCAACTGCTTGGTCTCGTCCCTGCAGCTGCTGTAGCGTGCCATTGCGTCTGCATCCTCGGGGTGTGTGTCCAGGAACATTGCGGACTCTAACATGCTGAAACCGTGTATCTGTATATTTCGCAGGAGTTGTTCTCTTTCTTTCATCTGCAGCACCCCTCCCGTCTGCCCAAAAAGGGCTTATCCAATACAGCAAATATTGTACCCCGGGCCAAACCCTCCTCCGGGCAGTACACATCGCCCCACACCTGTGCGGGAACATATGCCATAGCGGGTACCATATCGCTGATATATCCTGCCAGCGTTCCCAGGGCATCTCTGGCCACTGTCGCTGCAACAGGAGAATTCGGCTTTGCTGAGCAGCCGGACACAGACGCTCTGTAATCCCCGGTGCAGCTGCAACCGTAGTTTTTGTTTCTATTCTGTACTCTTGTCACTTTTTCTCCTTTGATGAGTCTTTAATACACACTATGCATATGAGAGATAAATTGTGAGTTGAGTTTTCGGAAGACTTTTGTTCTGAAAGTGCAATGGATTTTGCAAAACCCTTGTTTTAATGCCTTTGATACCTTGACAACAAGTCCCGTGAATAAGTAAAATGGACTTCGTAGGATCGGCTCTTGCCGGGGTTTTCTATGCCCTTTTTCTTGACGCCGCGGCTACTAATATATCAGGAGGAATCTCAAGATGAAATACGGTTATTTTGATAACAAGAACCGCGAGTATGTTATCGAAAAAGTAGACCTGCCTATGTCCTGGACCAACTACCTTGGTACAGAGGATCTCGTAGGTGTTGTCAACCATACTGCCGGTGGATACCTTTTCTACAAGTCCGCCGAACACCACAGAATCACTCGTTTCCATGCCAACGCTGTTCCCATGGACAGACCCGGACATTATGTCTACCTGCGGGACGACGAGACAGGAGAGTACTGGACAATTTCCTGGCAGCCTGTTGGCCTTCCTTTGGACAAGGCTAAGTATCAGTGCCGTCACGGCCAGTCCTACTCAATTTACAGCTGCGAGTACAACGGCATTTATGCTGAGCAGAAGCTGTTCATTCCCAGAGGCAACCCTGTTGAGCTGTGGGATGTCAAGATTGTAAACAAGAGCGGACGGCCCCGTAAGATCAGCGTATTCAGCTATGCTGAGTTCTCCTATCACGATATTCCCTCTGACAACGCCAACTTCCAGGCCACACTGTATTGCGCAGGCGGCAGCTACAAGGACGGCATCATCGAGCAGGATATGTACTATCTTGACGATGTTTATGAGTATTTTGCATCCGACTTCGATCCCGACAGCTTTGACTGTGTTCGCGAGGACTTCATCGGCGACTACCGCACAGAGGATAACCCCATCGGCGTAGAGCGCGGCGTTCTCTCCGGCAGCGAGGAGTTGGGCGGCAACCAGGCAGCCTCTCTTCACAAGAGATTTGAGATTGCAGACGGCGCAGAGCAGAGATGCTGCTTCATGCTGGGTCACGGACGCAGAGAGGTTGGTGCAGAGGTTAAGGCCAAGTACCTGACTCCCGAGTCCAGAGACCAGGCTCTCCAGGAGCTTAAGGATTTCTGGGAGGCCAAGAGACAGAAGCTCCAGATCAACACTCCCAATGAGGACATGAACACCATGATCAACATCTGGAACCTGTATCAGGCAGAGGTTAACATCATGTTCTCCAGATTCGCTTCCTTCATTGAGGTAGGCGGACGTACAGGTCTGGGCTACAGAGATACAGCACAGGATGCTATGACAGTTCTCCACTCCAATGTTGCTAAGTGCAAGCAGCGTATCGAGGAGCTGCTTCGTGGTCTCACTGCTGAGGGTTACGGACTCCACCTGTTCACCCCCGAGTGGCTGACAGGAGACGAGGGTATGGGCTTCGATGCCTACAACGTCAGCAAAGAGGATCGCACATTGCTCCATGGCCCTGAGATGGCCTGCTCCGACGACGCACTGTGGCTGGTAACAACCATCGTTGAGTACATCAAGGAGACCGGCGATATCGACTTCGTCAACAAGGAGCTGCGCTATGCCGACTGGGGCAAGGGCTCCGTCTATGAGCATATGACCAAGATTCTGGACTTCTCCAACAAGTATGTTGGTACTCACGGCGTTTGCCAGGGTCTGAGAGCAGACTGGAATGACTGTCTGAACTTAGGCGGCGGCGAGTCCGCAATGGTCAGCTTCCTGCACTACTGGGCATTGGACAACTTCCTTGAGTTGGCAGTCCGCCTGGGCAAGACAGAGGACGTTGAGAAGTATACTGCCATGAAGGCCAAGGTTAAGAAGGTCTGCGATGAGCAGCTCTGGGATGGCGCATGGTATCTCCGTGGATTCACCAAGGCCGGTCTTCCCATCGGCACAGATGCTGAGGAAGAGGGCAAAGTACATATGGAGTGCAACACATGGGCTGTTCTGTCCGGCGTTGCCGACCATGACAAGGGCGTCCAGACCATGGACAGCGTGTACAAGTGGCTCCATACCAAGTATGGTCTCCAACTGAACGCTCCCGCATATACCAAGTGCAACTATGGCATTGGCTTCGTTACCAGAGTTTACCCCGGTCTCAAGGAGAACGGCGCTATCTTCTCCCATCCCAATCCCTGGGCATGGTGTGCTGAGACAGTTCTCGGCCGTGGCGACAGAGCTGAGGAGCTGTACAACGACCTGTGTCCCGCTCGCCAGAACGACATCATCGAGATTCGTCAGGCTGAGCCCTACAGCTACTGCCAGTTCATCTATGGTCCTGACCACAAGTATCACGGCAGAGCTCGTCACCCCTTCATGACAGGTTCCGGCGGATGGTCCTACATCGCCGTTACCCGCTACATGCTGGGTATGCATCCCAACTTCGATTCACTGGATATCAATCCTTGTATTCCTTCCAAGTGGGACGGCTTCACCGCTCGCAGAGAGTGGAGAGGCGCTGTTTACAACATCACTGTTGAGAACCCCAACCACATTTGCAAGGGCGTCAAGGAGCTGTATGTCAACGGCGAGGCCGCAGAGTGCGTAAAGCAGTTCCCTGCAGGTTCCACTGTTGAAGTTAAGGTAGTTTTGGGATAATCTAATCCCTTAGGATAGGCCGCAGTTCCTGGCCGGGCTGCGGCAATTTCCTTTTTGCAGCAAATGTTGCTCATTATTTGGGAAATATGCCGTTTGGCTAGTTTTAAACTATTGGTTTTTAGGAGGGTAATTTTGTGATTAAATTTGGTACCGGCGGTTGGCGCGCCATCATCGGAGATGATTTCACCAGAGAGAACATTCAGATTCTGGCAGCAGCCATGGCTGCCAAGATTAAGGCCGAGGGCGTTCAGAATACACCTGTGTGCATAGGCTACGACAGACGTTTCCTTTCCAAGGAGACAGTATATTGGGTATGCGAGGTTCTTGCCGCAGAGAATATCCCTGTCCTGTTTGTAAATCGTTCCGTTCCTTCTCCCATGATTATGTACTATGTTGAGAAGCATGACCTGGCATACGGCATGATGGTCACAGCCAGTCACAACCCCTCTCTCTATAATGGTATCAAGGTATTTACCCGTGGTGGCAGAGACGCTGACGAGGTACAGACCAGAGATATCGAGCACTACATAGCTCAGGTTCATCCTGCTGAGATCAAGCGCATGGACTATGGAGAGGCCAAGGCTGCCGGCATCGTCACAGAGTTCTATCCCATCAACGAGTATGTGGACAACATTATCAACTGCATCAACATGGACGCAATTCGCCAGGCTGGCCTCAAGATTGTTATGGATCCTATGTATGGCGTTGGCGAGCCCGCTCTGGGTGCTATCCTGCACACAGCCCGTTGCGATGTGGACGTTATCCACGGCAACCACGACACACTGTTCGGCCGCAAGTTGCCTGCCCCCACAGCAGAGGGCCTCAAGGAGCTGGCTGTTACAGTTGTGGACAACAACTTTGACGTAGGTATCGCTATGGACGGCGACGCAGACAGATTGGGCGTTATCGATGAGAAGGGCCGCTATCTGCATCCCAACGAGATCCTGTGCCTGCTGTACTACTATCTGGTTAAGTACAAGGGATGGCAGGGTCCTGCAGTCCGCAACCTGGCCACATCCCACAGACTTGACCGCATTGCAGAGAGCTTTGGTCAGAAATGCTACGAGGTTCCCGTAGGATTCAAGCACATCTCCGCCAAGATTACTGAGACAGATGCTGTCTTGGGCGGCGAATCCTCCGGCGGACTCACAGTTCGCGGCCACATCAAGGGCAAGGACGGCGTCTACGCTGCGTCTCTCATCGTGGAGATGATTGCGGTTATCGGCAAGCCCCTTTCTGAGATTGAGAAGGATCTGGATCAGCTGTATGGGCCTGTTTCCCAGATGGTGGAGTTGGGCTTCAAGTTCAACCAGGCCAAAAAGGACGAGCTCTATGACCTGCTCTTTGTTCAGAAGCAGCTGCCCGATCTGGCAGATTTCGATGTGGACCACGTGAGCTACTTCGATGGCTGCAAGGTCTACTTCAAGAACGGTGGCTGGATTATTGCCAGATTCTCCGGCACAGAGCCCCTGATCCGAGTATTCTGCGAGATGCCCTCCGACGAGGACGCTAAGACAGTTTCCGACAGGTTCGTGAAATTCCTGGGCCTGTAATCAGGCGAATTTTATATTGCATATGAGGCGGTCACATTGGCCGCCTTTTTTATGCTCATTTAATTGAATATTAACCCCAGCTATGTTAAATTAAGTATATCTATGTACCATGGAGGAGGCTTCATGAAACACAATTCCATTATCACACTTCTTTTGGCTGTGGCCCTGCTGGTTTCTGCAATTTGCACACCTGTTATTGCCACAGCAGATACCGAGGATAACCCTCTTGTTCGCAATGTTGTATACATCTACAATATGTCCCCCAAGGAGATTTCCGAAATCGACGTGGAGGGGCTTAAGCTGACCCACATCAACTACGCCTTTGTCTATGTGGGTGAGAGCGGCCTGGGCGAATTGGGCTATGTCACCACCGACAAGGGCCAGTTCGACCTGTTCAACGAAAACTACTACATGGGCTATAATGCCAAGGCCAAGCTCAAGGCCCTCACCGACCTTAAGCAAAAGTACCCCTGGCTGTCCATTTGCATCTCCATCGGCGGAGGCGATCTGGAGCAGCGGGCTGCCTTTGCCAAGCTGGCCACCGACGAGGCTGCCATGGAGCGCTTCGCCCAGAACGTTCGCCGTCTCCTGGTGGACTATAACCTGAACGGCGTTGACCTGGATTGGGAGGTTCCCGAGACCCGTAAAGAGATGAAGGCCTACATCAAGATGGCCCAACTTCTCCGGGAGCAGCTGGGTCCCGACGCAGTCATTACTGCAGCTGTCCCCTGCGACACCATATTTACAGAGCTGTTCACCAAGAAGATGACCAGGGATTTTAATCTGGCCCTCTCCTTCTGGAATGTAATGACATATGACCTGGGCAACGTGGGTAAATACGAATACATCGCCCCCATGGACTTTATTGTGGAGGAGGGCGAGACCTACGAGGAGCACATCAAGCTCGGCTGGGGCAGCGTCAGAGAAGGCATCAAGAACCTGGCGGATATTGGCGTCCCCTACCAGAGCATGGTTCTGGGATTGGCATATTTTGGCCTGGTAAATACCGGCATCACACCTGAAAACACAGAGATTCCCCATGGCCAGCCCATCAAGGGCGAATCATCTAAGCCCTACTACGAGGACATTGCCCCATATCTCCAGGACCCCACCTGGACCCGCCACTGGAACGACATTGCCAAGTGTCCCTATCTGATTCAGACAAACAGCGAGGGCAAGATCACCGGCTACATCACCTATGACGATGCAGAGTCCATCGCTGTCAAGATGGATTTTGCCAAGGAGATGGGCCTTAGCGGCGCTATGTGCTGGACTCTCAACGGCGACGATGGCGAGTACACTCTGGCCAAGGCTACAGCCGGCCACATCAGCGACGACGCACTTACCCAGGCGGCCGGCGCACTGTCTGCCGAGCCTCCTGTCAAGGAGCCTGAGGCTACCGCAACTCCTGAGCCAGCCGCAACCACCCAGCCCACAGAGGCTCCCACAGAGACACCCAGTGACAAGCCATCTCATACAGACCCCCGCACCGGCCCCAGCCCACTGGTCATCGTATTGGCCGTATGCGGCGCAGCAGTTGTGGTGGTGGCAGTTGTTGTGTTTGTTGTGTTGAAAAAGAAAAAGTAATTTTTTATAAATAAAGGAGGAACATATGAATCACGTTCAATACCTATTCCGTTACGGCCTGGACCCGGACAAGCTCCGCAGCCTGGATGTGGCTAAGCTTAAGCTGACCCACCTGAACTATTCCTTTATCTACCTGACTGAGGATGGCGCCCTGACTTCCGACCGGGAGCAGGCTCCTACAGAGGGAGATATATTGGTGGAAGAGGAATCCCTGCCTGTTTTGGAGGCACTGGCCGACCTGCGCCGTGCCAACCCCTCTCTGTCCATTATGCTGTCTCTGGGCGGAGGCGACCGCCAGCAGTCCGGATGCTTCCGCACTGTAGTTGCGGATCTGGACAAGGTGGAGCGACTGGGCCGTGCCTGTGCCCGGTATCTGGATGAGTTTGGATTTGACGGCATCGATGTGGATTGGGAGTATCCCGAGAACGAGGCAGAGATTCAGCAGTTCATTCGCCTGCTCAAGATCATCCGCAAGAACATTGGCGACACCAGGCTGATTTCATCAGCATTGCCTGTAGGCTATGTTCTCACCAACTTCTCTCCTGACCATGTTTCTGAGATCAACGGCCTGCTGAACTTCTGGAACCTGATGTCCTACGACCTGGGCCTGAATTACAACTATTCCTTTGTGTCCCCCTACAACACCGCCAACGAAAACGAGAGCTACGGCTATTCCTCAGTGTATGACGGCATAGAGCAGATGCACGGAATCGGCGTCCCCTACGACCATATTAACGCAGGCGTTCCCTCCTATGGCAAGCTGTGGAGAGAGATTACAGACCTGACTGTTGCAGACCTGGGACACTTCTTTGGCCGCAGGTGCAAGGCAGAGCCTCAGACCCTGCACTACAGCAGGCTGGAACAGATTCTGCAGGAGCCCGGCTGGCAGGAGCTGTGGCTGGAAACTCCCCGCTGCCCCATTTATTACAAGGTTCAGGGAGACAGGATCACCGACCTGATCGCCATGGACAACCTGGAGTCCCTCAGGGAAAAGTGCCGCCTGATGCGGTCCAAGGGCTGCGCCGGTGTGATGATGTGGTGTCTCAATGGAGACAATGCAGACAACGACATTTGTCGGACAATTGCATCTGAAATCGACTGATTTTGTCGGGTTTTGACGCAAGCCGGCAGTAGGGCGGCTAACCCCGGCCTCACACAATACAGTACGCAATATAGCGACTCAAGCCTCTGGGCCCGAGTCGCTTTTTAATTGGCAGAGATGTTAAAAGTTCAAACTGTCGGGATTGAGGAGAAAATCGAAAAGGCTCAGCAAGTAAATCCCATCCTCGTTGTAATGGGAACGGGAAATATCCTTTACAATGATAATTTTCTTGAAGGAATCGTTTATCCTCACCAGCGGGTTTTGCTCCTGCTCCAACTTCTCCTTGGTGGGAATTGAAAGAGCTGCCTGTATATAATAGCGCTTGTCGGATTGGTTGCAT
>CAZCOE010000017.1:0-10361 GCA_964500525.1 uncultured Clostridia bacterium
GGCGTACTCGCCGCAGGTACCCATACGGCCGGCGGCAAGCGCATACCAGTCGCCCGCGGTGGTACCCGCGTCCACTTTAATATAAGACATCAGCGCATCGGCCTTACCCTCTCCCCGCCAAGAAAAGGCTTCTTCTGCAATCGCTTTCAGAGATGCGTTATCCATCGCGCCCGCCGCAGGTGCGAAAAGCAGAGCCGCCGAGAGTGCAGAAGCTGCGATCTGTCTCCATTTCATGGTTTTCTTTCCTCTCTATCCTCGTCTTTGAAGAAATCGGCGCCGGTATCCATTTTCGTTTGTCATTCCATCATGATAAGGTGATCGCGCCGTATCCTCCCTTTTACCTTTGGTGTTGCTACCACTCTATCTTCTAAATTTCCCGTCAAAACAACCAAACGGGCAACTATCCTTCATGGATAATTGCCCTATGAACCGGAATTCCTATACTATTCTATTGCCTTTTTCCCATAGTATTGTGTTAAAATCAAAATCAAAGCAGCTGCTGCAAGTATTCCATCCATTATTCCTGCCGGTAGCATAAACATCATTAAAGCTAAAGTAATAACACAATTTATTGCTGATAATATCAAACCCCACATTTTATTATTCCATAAACCAACTGCTCCTATGATTCTTACAATTCCATAAATTGCTCCAATTACAAGCATTAAATTCATATTATCTCTAAAATATGGAACTATAAATGAAAAGCACTGATTTATATCAAATTTATCGCTACCCATAACAAATATAGGGATAAGGCATAAACACCCTCCAATTTCCATAAATGCTCCGTGTATGAACATCAATATTGATGCGATTTTATATTTTTTCATAGATTATATCTCCTTTTCAAATTCAAGTTTGCCCCTCAAATATGAAATGACTATACCGCAGATTTGTGAAAAATCTACTGCGTAAATTAGGAAAAAAAGCGGTATGAACATTCCATACCGCCTTCAGAGCATGATTGTGCGTAAATGATGTCTGTATCGGCAAATCGCTTTACCAGCCGAAAGGAGAATCTACTTCCTTACGTAGCCTATCCTTTCTGCTGCTTTTGATGGAGCGGGCGACGGGAATCGAACCCGCGCGGCCAGCTTGGGAAGCTGGAATTCTGCCATTGAACTACGCCCGCATATTTCTATTCTCTTTTATATCCTAGCCGAGCTTACACACATCCACCCAGGCTATGTAATTTGAACACTCCTCCAGTTCTTCCAGATTCAGCGGAATGGCACTGTTGCTGCTGCCGCATGCCGGATATACCAAATCGAAACGCCGGAGTGACACATCCAAGTAAACCTTTACTCCATCATTAATGCCAACGGGACAAACGCCTCCGACCTGGTGGCCTATGAGCTCTGCAGTCTGCTCCCAGGTCATCATCTTGGCCTTGGAGCCAAACTGTTCCTTGTACTTGTGATTATCCACCTTTGCATCGCCTGCTGCAACTACCAAAATTGGCGTTTCACCAATCAAGAAAGACAGGGACTTGGCAATTCTGCAAGGCTCACATCCAAGGGCCTCAGCAGCCAACTGCACAGTGGCGCTGGACACATCGAACTCAATTATTCTGTTGTCCATACCATATTTTGCCAGATGCTCCCTTGCTCTGTCAATTGCCATCTTATCTCCTACCTTGTGAATGGCAGGGCTCAATGTTACTTGAGCCCCACTTTTCACAACTCTTACTTTCTTCACTGCGAAGCTTCGCTTTCCCCTTCGATCTCTGGAACATAGTGACCGAAACTCTTCACTCTTCACTGAATAAAAGGCCATGGGATCATAGGGACCGAAGCTCTTCACTCTTCACTTTTATCTTTTCACTGAATCAATACATACCTGCCTCAGGAGCGCCGCCATGGTTGCAATTGCATTCCTTCTCGGGAAGGTCTGCCACTGCTGCCTCTGTTGTGAGAATCATAGCAGCTACGGATGCAGCGTTCTGGAGAGCTGTTCTTGTGACCTTAGCGGGATCCACGATACCTGCCTCGATCATATCAACATACTTCTCGTTAAGTGCGTCAAAACCAACTCCGGGCTTAGATGCCATAACCTTGTTCACAACCACAGCACCCTCAAGGCCTGCGTTGGTGACAATCTGTCTTACAGGCTCCTCAAGTGCCTTGACGATAATGGCAGCACCTGTCTTCTCGTCGCCGGTGAGCTTAGCTGTAGCTGCGACAACCTTCTTGGTAACATTGATATAGGCTGTTCCGCCTCCGGGGACGATGCCCTCCTCAACTGCAGCCTTAGTTGCAGCCAGAGCGTCCTCAATGCGAAGCTTCTTTTCCTTCATCTCTGTCTCTGTGGCAGCACCAACCTGGATAACTGCAACGCCTCCGGCCAGCTTAGCCAGTCTCTCCTGGAGCTTCTCCTTGTCGTAGGAGCTGGTGGTCTCCTCAAGCTGAGCCTTGATGCCATTCTTCCGCATCTCAATCTCTGTGGAATCTCCGGCGCCGTCTACGATGATGGTGTTCTCCTTCTGAACCTTTACCTGATGTGCGCGGCCCAGATGAGCAATAGTTGCATCCTTGAGCTCCATGCCCAGCTCAGAGGAAATAACCTGTGCGCCTGTGAGGATTGCGATATCCTGGAGCATTGCCTTGCGCCTGTCGCCAAAGCCGGGAGCCTTAACTGCAACGCATGTGAATACACCGCGAAGCTTGTTGAGAACCAATGTGGAGAGAGCCTCTCCCTCAACGTCCTCAGCAATAATCAGCAGCTTCTTGCCGGACTGGGCAATCTGCTCCAATACAGGCAAAATTTCCTGAATTGCAGAAATCTTCTTGTCTGTGACCAGAATGTAGGGGTCATCCAATACCGCCTCCATCTTGTCAGTGTCTGTTACCATATAGGCTGACAGATATCCTCTGTCAAACTGCATACCTTCCACAACATCCAGGTGAGTGCCTGTTGTCTTGGACTCCTCAACAGTGATAACGCCCTCGGAAGTAACCTTATCCATAGCCTCTGCAATGAGTTCGCCGATCTTATCGTCGTTGGCGGAAATAGCCGCAACTCTGGAGATGTCCTCGGAACCATTTACAGGGCGGCTGATCTCGGCAATGCCCTCTACTGCTGCATCCACAGCCTTTGCCATACCCTTGCGGAGAATCATGGGGTTAGCACCTGCAGCCAGGTTCTTCAAACCCTCCCGGATAATAGCCTGTGCCAGCAGCGTAGCTGTTGTAGTGCCGTCACCTGCTATATCGTTGGTCTTGGTAGCAACCTCCTTAACCAACTGTGCTCCCATATTCTCGTATCTGTCCTCCAGCTCGATCTCCTTGGCAATGGTGACACCGTCATTGGTGATCAGGGGAGCGCCGAACTTCTTGTCCAGGATGACATTTCTTCCCTTGGGGCCCAATGTAACCTTAACTGCATCTGCCAGCTTGTTTACGCCGGCCTGCATTGATTTGCGCACGTCCTCGTTAAATTTGATTTCCTTAGCCATAATTTAACCTCCTATTACTCCACGATGGCGAGAATATCGCCCTGTCTGATAACAATATATTCCTCGCCGTCCAGTTTAACCTCTGTTCCGGCATATTTGCTGAGGAGAACCTTGTCTCCAACCTCAACTTCCATAATAACGTCCTTGCCGTCTACAACGCCGCCGGGGCCAACCTCGATAACCTCAGCAACCTGGGGCTTCTCCTTGGAACCGGAAGAAAGGACGATGCCGCTCTTGGTGGTCTCCTCTGGCTCAACCATCTTAACTAATACTCTGTCTGCTAATGGTCTGATAATTTTCATAAAATGCCTCCTAACAAAAATTAGCACTCCACTATCTCATGTGCTAATCCATATTTTACCTTTCCAATTTAATAATGTATATCGTGAGTTTCACGAAATATTACGGGTTTTTCACCGCATATTGCACAAATTAATGGGATGATAGTCTCATATCAAATATTCTCAGGCAAAATCTCTAGATTTTGTTGAGTTTCGCCATGGAATACAGCATCCTCTTCATTCCAAACTGGTCAAAGGAAACCTCCACCAGATAGTCTCCGTTCTCCGGGGATACTGCCAGGACTGTGCCCGCTCCAAACTTGCGATGGGACACCCTGTTTCCCGGTTCCAGATCACATCTACCTTTGGGAGTTCCTGCCTGCCTAGGTGCAACCCGCTCCAGAGATCTGCGAACATCGGATGGGTTGGAGATGTTGACTCCCCAACCGGGACCACCCGACTGTTTACCAAAGGGATTGTAGGAATAGGCCGACTTTGTCTCCGGTCTGGCCCTCCTGACCTCCTTTGACTCTGCATACAGTTCCTCGGGAATCTCCTTCTCAAATCTGGAAACTCTGTTGTTGGTAGTCCTGCCGTACATCATCCGGGAACGGGCATTCAACAGGTACAACTGTTCCTTGGCCCGGGTAATACCCACATAGGCCAGCCTGCGTTCCTCCTCCATTTCTTCCGGGTCCTCCATGGAGCGCATGCCGGGGAAAACCCCCTCCTCCATACCTACCAGGTAAACCACATCGAATTCCAATCCCTTGGCGCTGTGGAGAGTCAACAGCAGAACGCTGTCATCCTTATCGTCTATGGCATCGGAATCTGATGCCAGCTGTGCAGATGCCAGGAACTCCTGCAGGGACTTGTCCTCCAGATCCTCTGCCGCAGCAAACTGGGTGGCTACGTTGATGTACTCACGGATATTATCCACCCTGCTCTCTGCCTCTATAGTATTCTCAGCCTCCAGAGCCTTAATCAATCCGGTATGATCAACCACATATTCCATAAGCTTATCTACGCTGAGTTCCATGAGTTTCTGCCGGAAATCCTGTATCATCTCGCCGAATGCCTTGACTTTGAGTCCCACCGCCCTGAGGTCCGACAGCAGTTCCGTGTCAGAAAGTGCCATGAACAGGCTGATGCCGTTCTCCTCGCAGTAATTCTGCATCTTCTCAATAGTGGTGTCCCCTATGCCCCTGGCAGGCACGTTAATTATCCTGCGCAGGCTGACGCTGTCCCCGGGATTGCAGATGACCTGCAAATATGCGGTAACGTCCTTGATTTCCTTGCGCTTGTAGAAGCTCTGGGCTCCCACCAGCTTGTAGGGAATCCGGCTCCTGTTAAATGCCTCTTCGAACACACGGGACTGGGCGTTTGTCCTGTACATTACTGCAAAGTCCCTGTAATGTCTCCCCTTAGAGACCTTGTCCTTGATATCATTCACCACAAACTGGGGCTCCTGATAGCCATCATCCACACAGATCCGGTGGATGAGCTCCCCTTTGCCCTTGTCGGTCCATAGGGCCTTGGCCTTACGCCCCGTATTGTTGGAAATGACGCTGTTGGCAGCATCCAATATAGTAGATGTGGACCTGTAGTTCTGCTCCAGTTTGATTATCCTCGTATCCTTAAACTGCTTCTCAAAATCCAGGATGTTGGAAATGTCCGCTCCCCGCCATCCATAAATGGACTGGTCGTCGTCGCCTACTACGCACAGGTTTCCGTGATATCCGGACAGGTATGTAACCAATATGTACTGGGCATTGTTGGTGTCCTGATACTCATCTACCATAACATACTTGAATCTGCGGCTCCATTTGTCCCGGATCTCCGGGTTTTCCCTGAAAATCTTGACCACCATCATAATCAGGTCGTCGAAGTCCAGGGCGTTGTACTCCTTGAGCTTCTTCTGATAAAGTGCGTATATTCTGGAAATGGCGATGGCCTGGAAGCCGGTCTTGTTCTCCCGGGCAAAGTCCTCCGGGGACTGGAGCTTGTTTTTGGCACGGGAAATAGTCTCCAGCATGGCTCTGGGAACGTATTGTTTCTCATTGAGGTTAAGGTCGGTAATGCACTGCTTCACAACCTTCTGCTGATCCTCAGTGTCGTATATGACAAAGTTGGGATTGTACTCCAAAATGCCGATTTCCTGACGCAGGATTCTGAGGCATAGGGAGTGGAATGTCATGGCCCAGACAGAGTATCCCTCGTCCCCAATCATGTCGGTAATGCGGTCTTTGAGCTCCTTGGCAGCTTTATTTGTAAATGTAATAGCCAAAATATTCTGGGGAGCAGCCAGGTATTGATCCAGAATGTAGGCGCAGCGGCATACCAATACTCTGGTCTTGCCGGAACCGGCTCCTGCCAGCAGCAGCAAATGTCCGTCTGTATTTGTCACGGCCTCTCTCTGGGGACCGTTAAGGGAGTTCAAATAATCCTGCATCACAACACCATCCTGTAATGTACAGCTGCCTTTCTGCAGCCGATGGTCAGTATACCATATCCCACCATCCTTGTGAAATAATTTGGCATAAAACAGAACACCCGGCCATATAGGTCGGGTATCCGGATTATTGATTAACAGAAGCCATCTAGGCCCTTTGGTAAATCAGATATAGTGGGTGTTATTTGCAGGATACAGTGATAACCTGTGGCTATGCTGTAATCCCCTAGAAGGCAGGCTGGATAAGTCCGTAGCCTCCGTCCTTCCTATGATATACGACACAAACCGATGATGAGTCTACATTGTAGAAGACGAAGAAGTCGTGTCCCAGCAGGTTCATCTGGAGTACTGCCTCCTCAGGAGACATGGGTCTAAGTGTGACGTGCTTGATCCTCATGATGCTGAGGTCCTCTTCCTCTACATCACCGTCAAATTCTGCCAATACGGGAGCTCCGGCGGATTTGTACTTGTTCTCCAGCTTGGTCTTGTTCTTCCGCAGCTGCCTCTCCAGTGCCTCACAGCACTGATCAATAGCGGACAGTGCGTCATCGTCACTCTTCTCTGCCCTGAGCACCAGGTTGCCGCTGGTAATCGTAACCTCAGCCGTGACTGAAACACGGCCCTTCTTAATCGTGACAGTAGCCTCTGCCGGTGTCCTGAAAAACTTGTCGTACTTGGCAAGTCTCTTCTCAATCTTCTCTCGGTCGATTGAATAAACGCGGTAGTCCTTCTCTTTGTAAGTAACTGTCATACCAGTGTCCTCCTTGGATTCAATTGTTCAAGATAGCCAAGAACCCGTAGGAGACTCGGTCTATCTTTGTCTATATTTTACTATATGCTATTGCCTTATGCAACAAAAAAGAATGATCGCCAAGAAATTTTCTTGAACAGTCATCGAAATGAACAAATTTTTTTATAAATCGTCCAAATATTTGTAAAACAGGCCGCCGGCTGTGGTGCTATCATATGCCCATGGATTTCGGTCATAGAAAGCGTCCATTTATCCTGTCCGGCAGTTGATTCCGCCGCCGGTCTGGTGTATATTTATTAGACTTATTAGAAAGGGTTTTTATTGATGAAGTTGAATTCTAAGGTTTTAGCAATTTGTCTGGCCGTTTTTTCGGTCTTTTTTGTCATTACCGCCTGCACTGTGGAAAGGACTGTGGATTCCACCACAGATTCTACCAATACTCCCGGATTGTCTTCTCCATCTGCCACATTCACAACCACAGCCACACCTACTGATAAGCCTACAGAGGATCCTACCGAGGACCCTACAGATCAGCCTTCCACGGAACCCACTGAGGAGCCTACAGCTACACCGGAGCCTACACCCACTCCTAAGCCAACGGCAACCCCTACCCCCGTTCCTCCAGTGACAACTCCCAAACCCACTCCCAAGCCGGACGCAGGTGTTGGTTCGGTTATCGACACATACTACTATAACTACAAGATGAAGAATTCATCTCTGTTTACATTCAACCTGGCCTACGACAAGTACCCCATGTACTCCAATTACGTGGTCTTCGTAAACAACAAGGTACCGGTTTACTCCTCTGTTGAGGGTGGATATAGGCTTTGCTACGGAGAGCAGCACGCAAAGTACCCTCTGGTACTCTCAACTGTGGACAAGGATGGCACCCTTTGGTATGGGTTCTATATGGGCAGCGACTATCCAACCCCAACACCCACACCTAAGCCAACAGCCACTCCCACAGCTACTCCCACTGCCACACCTACAGCTGCTCCTACAGATGAACCAACTGCCACACCCACGGCAGTTCCCACTGATGAACCTACAGTGACGCCGGAGGCTACAGAGAATCCCACTGAGACCCCCACAATTGCGCCTTCTCCGGAATCCACTGAGGAACCTGCTGCAGATATAAATCAAACTGACGTTAACAGCACAACATTGGATGTTGACCTGCAGGATGTTACTACGCCTACTGCCACTCCTGCAGACATGCCCTCGGCAGAGCCTACAGCTACAGCCGCACCTTCGGCTGAACCTACTGCTGAACCTACTGCAACTCCCACTGCTACACCGGTTCCCACACCTACGCCCTACCCCTACGACAACCCTTACAATGTGGATACATCCAAGGTTGCATTCGTTAAGGCATCCAGCGTGGCCAAGCGCAGCATTAACTACACTGAGATGTATAATCAGGTGACCAGAGCCAGATCTGCCGTCGGCGGCAAGAGCCTGGTCAGAGTCAGCAACTACCGCAACGTCAACGGCTGGGTACCCAAGCACAACGGCTCCGTATACGACGCCTTTGGTGTGTACTACACCCAGTGTGCGGCTGCCTATTACAAGCCCAGCACCAGCTCCGACTTCCGCTATTTCATGGACGGCGAGTTCCTGATCTACCTGTACGACGCAGGCAACGGTTTCACTGCTGTCTCCCATCCCAGGTTTGGCGGCACATACTTTGTACAGAACAAATATCTGGTATCCGCTTCCACTACCGCCACTAAGTTTATCCTGATTGATCTGGAGAACCAGAATCAGTCAGCAATTGAGTATAAGAACGGCAAATGGAACGTTCTGGGAGTGTCCTACTGTGCCACCGGAGCAAATACCCAGTACAAGCTGCCTACCGAGCCGGGATGGTTCAAGTTGCTGGCAATTGAGCCCACCATGCTATATTACTTTGATGGAGATTCTTCCAGATTCCAGGGCTATGCCAGATACGCCCTAAGGTTCAGTGGAGGCACATTTGTACATGGCGTTCCCACCAACTATATATACAAGAGTGATGGTTCCTACACTACTCCATCTCCCATTGAGTACGGTTCATACATTGGCGTTGTTCCCACCTCTCACAAGTGTGTCAACAGCTACACCAGCTATGTTAAGTTCCTCAGCGAGTGGGTAACCTACGGAAGCACAATGATTATTGTGTATTAATCCAGTGACTAGCGATAGGTGAAGAGTGAAGAACTCCGGACTCTATGCTCCCATGGTCGAATGAATGAGTGGGGCACGACTCGCTGTCGCGAGAAGGCGAAGCCGAGCGACCTGGCAGGCGGTACTAATCACAATGCGATGCATCTTTCGAAGCGAAGCTTCGCAGTGATGAGTTGTGGTGGCCATATTCCTATGATTGATTTAAAAATCCATTCCTGTGTCTGGAATGGATTTTTAGTTCAATTTTGCCACTCTTCACTTGTGCCGTAATGAACCGTTGAGGGGAGCTCGAAGTATTTGGAAGTCATCAATAAGCCCTTGACTGCATAATTGACTTCGGGCACGTGGGGTGAAGATAATACCAGATAAGATTATTTCTTCCGAAAGTCTGGTTCATTTTCTCAAAAGCGCTATATCTTGACGTTATAGAGCTTACATATATACCCATCGAAACCACCATCACCGATCTCACCCTTTTCTTCCTCTTTTTGGTAGTCTACAATAAACTTTATTAAGTCTTCGCAAGAATCAAACAATCCAAATTTATTAAGTTTTTTCTTATATACTTCTAAAGGCTTGTGAAATTCTAAATCAGTTACGACTTGATCGTCGAAAGGAATAGGACAAAATTCATAGCCAATAAATTCCATCTCTGGCAATTCATCCTGCCAAATTTCTGCTTCATAACCATAACTTTCAACAAACAGAACTCTCACATCTAAATCTAGTTCCTTACACTTCTGTATATATCTTTTGAAAAGGCTCATATTCGAGATGAAATTATTAATAAAGTACCATCCTGGCTCTACTTCAATCGAAAACTGTTCATCTGACAACTTTCTACACTCCGCATCGCGCATTCTGATTAAGGGGAAAAACAGGCGATACGTGCCAACTCCATGATAGTCAAAACCTTCTAAATGTTTTCTTTCTTTTTCCTTCTCAGAAACTAATATACCGTTTTTATACCACATATTTCTCTACTCCTTTATTACGTTTATGTGATGGCCGTTGATCTGGAGTATGTCTATTACCGCTACTATTGACACCCGCTCCTGCACGTATTATCCTACCACTCGCACTAGTCTTTACGCCAGAACCAGTATCCTTCGGAAAGAAATCGTCCAGCAAGCTATTCGGATCATCATCCATGATTTCTACATCTGTGGTGCCGCTAATATCTATACGACAAATAGTGTTGTTTCGGCAGTATGCAAACATGTTAGAGCCTAGGAGTTCATCTCCCGTGCTCGC
>CAZCOE010000018.1:0-29182 GCA_964500525.1 uncultured Clostridia bacterium
GTTCAAATAAAAATTCATTCAAATCGTCGGTTTTCCGGCATCACAGTGTGTGATTCAAAGTCTGCTTCAGCAGGCTTTTTTCTTTTGTTCTGATTTATACTTGCAGTATAACGGTGACTGGACCCGTTTTACAAGACCCCCATCCCCGGACCTAGTCGTTTTTTGCTAAGATTTCAGGGACTTGTTAAGTTTCTGGGGCGCACAGAAGAGTAAAACTCTTTTGCCGGGCTTAGGAACACAGCTACCGCTTCGTCAATCGACTACGGGATCGTAGAAACCACAACTTTTCACTCTTCTCTGCGAAGCCCTTCCCGTTTCCCTTCTGCTCGGCCTTATTGTCACAGTCTTTGGGTGTTGATTTGGCCTGTTCCTCATCTATTTCGCCATAAACTTTGTCCAGTATTTCCTTAGGGAAATAGTCGTCCGGTTCCACGTAGACAAACCTCTTTGTTTCCTTTGCCATAGTTTTTACCTCTCTTTTTTAATAACTGTCTGGAGATGACCACTGTCAAACCTTCTTTACAAGGTCTGCTAAGATCATCACCGGAAGAAGCAACACAATAATAATTATGATCATCTTTGTCCCTCTCTTTGTAGTTCGTTCTAAGCTCTGTCTCCCCAGGCTCTTTCAACCCTGCGCTTGCAGTATAACAGCAGCTTAGTCCCATATTCAGGACTCCCACCGCCGGACGGGGTATTTTGCAAATTTTTTTCTACCCCGACCGAAGAGTGAAAACGGTATAACCGCCCATGGGAGCATAGCTACCGCTTCGGGTTCTTAGGGCATTGCCCTAAGTCGTGCCCCGCTTCCAAATCGAGCATGGGAGCATGGCGTCCTCAGCTCTTCACCCTTCACTATTCACTCTTCACTGGCGAAGCATCTATGCTTCGCCGGGAGCGGCGCCTTTTCCGGTACTTTTGGGCGGTCAAAAGTACCAGATTTCACTCATCACTCTACACCCTTCACTGGGTCGCTATGCTTCGCCGGGGTGCGGATAGCATTATATATTGAAAACTTTTGGCAAAAAAATTAAAATAGTGTTATGAAAAGGAAACATAATTGTTTACCGATGAAACACCCCGAAATTCAGATTTAATATATACGCGTTAATTGCAAGGAGAACTAAAATGACTCAGGCAATAAAATCGTCCATATGCCGCGCAACCATTTTGCTCACGGTAGTCGCACTCTGCCTCTGCCTGGTTCCGGTCCCCACAGCCTTGGGTGCACAGTCACATACCCGAACCATCCGGATTCCCTGCGGAATCAACGATATGCTTCGCCTGGACGAAAACAACAATCCTACAGGTTATTGTGTGGACTATCTTAACGAACTGGCCATGATCAACAATTGGACCTATGAGTACGTGGAATGCACCTGGAAGGATGCGGTAGCCATGCTGGAAAAGGGCAAATTGGATATTATTTTTCCCACCAACTATTTGCCGGAAAGGGAGAATACCATGGATTTCTCCAAATATGTGGGAGGTTATACATCCAGCGGCCTGTTTGCCCTGGCTGAGTCCAACTATGGATATGATAACTACAGCGCCTACAACGGTGCCCGTATTGCAGTGACCCAAGGCTCTTCCAACGACCGTGCACTGGTCCAGTTTGCCAAGGATCATAACTTTGCATACACCCCGGTCTATATGGACTCCCTGGAGGAAAAGGTACAGGCTCTGGAGGCAGGTCAGATCGATATGATTCTGATCAGTGCATCCACCGACATTCCCGATGCGGAATTGTTGACCATATTGGATCCGGCCCCCTTCTATTTTACGGTCAAGGAGGGCAATACGGAACTGCTTGAGGAACTGAACAGCGGTATGCAGACCCTGATTACCACAGAACCTGAGCTGGTGGCTGAAACCATTCAAAAATGCCTGGTGGGCGTAAACACCAACGCCTTGGCACTGACCGACGAAGAACGGGA
The DNA here is from genome assembly GCA_964500525.1 of uncultured Clostridia bacterium. GTDB lineage: Bacteria > Bacillota > Clostridia > RGIG7378 > RGIG7378 > RGIG7378. The sequence continues at coordinate 1,938 of CAZCOE010000018.1, forward strand.
TTTTGTGTCTTCCAATACTGAGATTGTCATAGGCTTCTATGAAGAAACCGAACCTCTGGGTTTCGTACAGGACGACGGAACCTACAGCGGCATATATGTAAAACTATTAGAGCATATCCGTGACACCTCCGGCCTGAACCTGAAACTGCGGCCCATCAAACGCTCCCAGAACTGGATGGACCTGCTGAAAACCGGTGAGCTGGATTTCTACATTGGATCGTCAGATAATTTCGTCCGCCATACCGAAGGACTGTACTCCACCAACGCACTTCTGGACTATGAGAATATACTCATAACCCGGCGAGACGGTGCATTCGGCTACCGGAAAACTCCTGTTATCGCATTGACCAAGGGCCGGGCCTACTGGTCAAACTATCTGCCGGAACTGCTTAACAATAAAATTGAGATCCGGTACTACACCAATGTGCGTGAGTGCCTGATGGCCGTGGACAAAGGGGATGCGGACGCAACCCTGATCAATAATCTGGAGTTTAACTATCAATCCAAAAACGACCGTTTTGCGAATCTGATCCAGTGGCAGAATTTTCAATCTTCATCGGAGGTGGGCCTGGTTACCATGATGGAACCGGACAGCCCCATGTTCTCCGTGGTCAACAAGGCAATAAGACAGCTCTCCCCGGACCTTACCAACTCAATTATCAACAGCTATCTGAACATGCCATATGAGTCCTATACGTGGACAGATCAATTGTATGCCGCACGGATGATGCTGATCATCGTGGCCATAGCCCTTGTGGCCATTGCCGTTATCCTTGTGGTTATATGGCTGGCCAGACGGCGGCAGCGGGTTGCAGCGGAGGCTGCCCAAAGGCGGGAAAAGTATCAGCTGCAAATTCTGGCCGCTCTCAGCCAGGACTACTCCATGATCTATTGCGTGGACCTGGACCGGGATCAAAGCAGGGCAGTCCGACAGGACAAGAGAATGTTGGACAACCTGAACGCAGAGGGACCTGCAGTACATCGGTATTCCGAGGCAATGCAGAGCTTTCTCAATAACAGTTTGCAGCCTGATTCCATAGGGCCTTTGCAGGAGCTGTGTGACCCCAATGCAGTCATTCGCAGGCTCCGGGAGGAAAAGGGATTTACTGTTCGCTATCGCATCCTGCCCAACCCACAGAATCAGGAGTTCTTTGAGATGCACTTTGTGGACGTAAGCGAGAACGAGGATGAACATGCCATGGTTCTGGGCGTTCGCTGCGTGGACGAGGCAGTTCAGGAGGAACAGACCCAGAAACAGCTGCTCCAGGACGCTCTGGAGACGGCCAACCGGGCCAGCGCAGCCAAGTCAGACTTCTTGTCAAAAATGTCCCATGACATTCGCACACCCATGAATGCCATTATAGGCATGACTGCAATTGCAGCCGCCCATGCAGATAATCCGGACAGAGTTCGGGACGCTCTGGGCAAGATTTCATCCTCCAGCAGGCATTTGCTGGGCCTTATTAATGAAGTGCTGGATATGAGCAAGGTGGAATCCGGCACCATCAGCCTGGCTGCAGAGGAGTTCAGCCTTTCCGAGCTGATTAACAGCATGATTCTGATGATACAGCCCCAGATTCAAGCCCATAAACATCAACTCCATGTCCGCATTCATGACATACATCACGAGGAAGTAATCGGCGACAGCCTGCGCATCCAACAGGTATTCCTAAACCTTATGAGCAACGCCATTAAGTACACCCCTGACGGCGGCGAAATCAGCTTCAGCGTACAAGAGCGGCCTGTACCCTCCGGTGGATCCAGCTGCTATGAATTCGTGGTTGAGGACAACGGTATCGGAATGACCCAGGAGTATCTGGACCACGTGTTTGAGCCCTTCAGCAGGGCAGAGGATCTGCGCACCAGCAAGATACAGGGCTCCGGTCTGGGAATGGCCATAACCCAGAATATTGTACATATGATGAATGGCAACATTACTGTGGAGAGTGAGCTGGGCAAAGGCTCTAAATTCACTGTAACTATTTACCTTCAGCTTCAGGAGGGCCAGGATGTCGATACATCGGAACTGGTGGACCTGCCGGTGCTGGTGGTGGACGACGATGACTATGCCCGGGAATCCCTATGTACCATGCTTAACGATCTGGGAATGCACAGCGAAGGCTGCTCCTGCGGTCGGGACGCTGTTGCAGCGGTTCAGCGCTCCATAGATACGGGGCATCCATTCTATGCCGCCATTCTGGACTGGAAAATGCCGGAAATGGACGGACTGGAAACTACCAGGGTCATCAAGCGTATGGTGGGGGATGAGCTCCCGATTATTATCTTCTCCGGATATGATTGGTCAGATATTGAGATGGAGGCCCGAGATGCCGGGGTAGAGGTGTTCCTCAGCAAGCCTGTGTTTAAATCCGGTTTAATCCGCACCTTTAAATCTCTGAAAAACGACACGTCTGAGGAATCCGGCACCACATCCACTCTGGAAACTCTTATGCAGAATGACTTCTCAGGGCACAGGGTTCTCCTGGTTGAGGACAATGATCTGAACAGGGAAATTGCACGAGAGGTTCTGGAAATGGCGGGCTTAACTGTAGAGGAGGCAGAAAACGGCCAAATCGCTGTAGATAAGTTCTCTGCCACTGAGGTCGGCTATTACAGCCTGATTTTGATGGACATTCAAATGCCTGTCATGAATGGATATGACGCAGCTGCGGCTATCCGTGCACTTGACCGGGAGGATGCCGGTAAAATTCCGGTAATTGCTATGACAGCCAATGCCTTTGTGGAGGACATTCAGGCCGCAAAGACAGCAGGTATGAACGAGCATTTGGCCAAACCCATAGACTTCCAAGCACTTAACTTGGTTCTGAATAAATATCTGTAAATCAGTCTCAATAGGACAATTGATAAATACGGCGGTGGGAACTATGACAGCTCTCACCGCTTTCCTGTTATATGAGGTAAACAGAATCCATATATGGCTGCTTTCCAGGGTGAAGCAGCCTGGTGAACGGGCGGCGGCAGATCAGTGTACCGTTGACTTTGAAACCCGCAAAAACTATAATGGATAGGTATTTTGGGAAGATATACCCAGGGAAACAGTATCCATGAAAAAATAGGTAATCGGACGGGAATCACTGTACCGGAAAAGGGATTATTTGAGGCAGCGCCTTGCCGCTGAACAGCTAGGAGACTGGCCAATGAATATTAATTTTGATAACAATATCTATATCATAGATAGGGATTTCCACCTTGTGGAGTTTGACAAGGCGGTGGTAGATCGCTATCCGGGAATCAAGGTGGGGGATCTATGTTATCGGGCCGTTATGAATCGGGACACTCCCTGTGCCCATTGCCCCATTGCGGAGGGCTCAGGCAATCCTTCTGTGGTGTATTTTGACTCCTTCTACAACGGATTTGTAGAGGCTTCGTTTTGTGAGCTCACCGGCGGTAAGTTCTGCGTGACCCGTCACAAGGTGGGGACAGAGAATGAGCAGATGAAGAGGCAGATCGAGCGTTCAATCGGATTCTTCGACGCCTACAGCCATGTGTTTGTATCCACCTATTATGTGGAGTTCTCCACAGGTACCTATTCCGTATTCAAGCGGGAGAGCTTCTTTGACAAGAGGTACAGTCAGGATAACCGCTGGGACCAATTTGACGACTATATCAGCAACTTTATACATAAAGAGGATCAGGAGAAGCTTTTCCAGGCCAGTCGGATTGACACAATGCGGGAAAGGCTGCAAAGAGAGCCCAGATATTCCATGGTGGTTCGGGAAATATCGGAGGAAGGGCTGCGTTGGCTGCGATTTGAGGTGAACCGGGGCATTGACAATGACCATGCTGCAGTGAGCTTTATGGATGTCTCCGAGGAGGAAGAGACGAAAATGCAGCTGGCCCAGATGGATATCATCAAGGCCCTCAGCAGCGATTATACTGAAATTACCCAAGTTGATCTGGGAAAGAACACATCCATGGCCTTTAAGTCCCGAGGCGAAATGCTGGATGACGATTCCAGGACCGTTCGCCCCTATGACAAGACCTGGGCACGGGTTATTGATAGTTATGTGCATCCCCAGGATCGGGAACAGTTCCGCAGCAAGATAGAACCGGCAGCACTGGAGGCTGCCCTTAAGGACACTCCATCTCTGGTATTTTCCTTTAGGGCCACAGTGGATGGGGAGCTCCACCACTATCAGGTTAAGTTTGTTGCCACAGGCATGGACACTAAGCATCTGATTCTGGGTATCCGCAACGCCGATGCCGACGTCAGGGCTGAGGAGGAGAGGAGGCGCGTTCTCCAGGATGCCTTGGCCGCTGCAGAACATGCCAACAGGGCAAAGACCACCTTCCTCAACAGCATGTCCCACGATATCCGCACGCCTATGAATGCCATCATAGGATTTACCGCCTTGGCTGCGGCCCATATTGATAACAAGAAGCAGGTGGCAGATTACCTTCGCAAAATATCTGTGTCCAGCGAACATCTCCTTTCCCTGATTAACGATGTTCTGGACATGAGCCGGATCGAGAGCGGCAAGGTCAAGCTGGAGGAGCGGGAGACATATCTGCCAGACGTGCTCCATGACCTCAGAACCATTATTCAGGCCAATGTGAATGCAAAGCAGCTGGAGCTGTTCATCGATACCGTTGATGTGGTTCACGAGAACGTAATCTGCGACAAACTCAGGCTGAACCAGGTCCTGCTGAATCTGATAAGCAACGCAGTTAAGTTTACCAAGCCGGGAGGCACCCTCAGCATACGGGTGATTGAGAAGGACGACGCACCTGTGGGTTATGCCAGCTACGTGTTCCGTGTAAAGGATTCCGGAATAGGCATGAGCAAGGAATTCCAGGAGCATATATTCGAGGCTTTCTCCAGAGAGCAGACATCCACAGTCAGCGGCATCCAGGGTACAGGCCTGGGCATGGCCATTACCAAGAACATTGTGGACATGATGGGCGGCACCATCACTGTGGAGAGCGAGATTGGCAAGGGGACCGAGTTTACGGTATGTCTGCAGTTCCGCATTAATGAAAGTAAGCCTCACAGCGATATCATACCAAAGTTTGCCGGGCTTCACGCCCTGGTGGCAGACGATGACTTTAACTCCTGCGCCAGCGTTACCCGGATGCTGAGCAAGATTGGCATGCGGGCGGAGTGGACCACATCCGGCAAGGAGGCAGTGCTGCGCACCCAGCTTGCCCTGGAAAACGATGATGAATTCAGCGCATACATAATCGACTGGATTATGCCGGATATGAACGGAATCGAAACCGTCCGGCGCATTCGGGCAATCATCGGTGACAGCAAGCCTATTATCATTTTGACGGCCTACGATTGGACGGATATCGAGGAAGAGGCCCGGGAGGCAGGTGTCACGGCATTCTGCTCCAAACCATTGTTTATGTCGGAGCTGCGGGACGCCCTGTTAGAGCCTGTGGGCAAGGAACAGGAAGCGGATGCCACACCGGAGGAGCCCTGCGAGACCTTTGCCGGCAAGAGAATCCTGCTGGTGGAGGACAACGAGCTGAATCGGGAAATTGCCGCAACCCTCCTTAAGGAAAAGGGATTTGAGGTGGATGCAGCCGAGGACGGAACCGTGGCTGTGAGCATGGTGAACAATTCACCTGGGGATCGGTACGATCTCATACTGATGGACATTCAGATGCCACGTATGGACGGCTACGAGGCAACCCACCGTATCCGCGGACTGGAGGACAGTGCCAAGGCCAATATTCCCATATATGCCATGACTGCCAATGTGTTTGAAGAGGACCGGCAGAAGGCTATAGAATCCGGATTAAACGGTCATATTGCGAAGCCTATCGACATTGCAAATCTGACCGAGATTTTAAAAGAAGCATTAAAATGAAGATTTTTTAGGATGGCAATAATATGAGTGGTAAGATTAAAAATTTTCTATTCAGAAGCCTGCTTGCTATATGTATTGTATGCATTGTGGCTTTTGTGGGACTGTCAATTTATCTGAACCGTCAAAACGAACAGGCCGTCACACAGCTGGGCAATATATACATGTCCAACATTAACGACCGTATATCCAAGCATTTTGCGGCTATCACCGAACAATGTCTGGACCCAATGAAGGAATTCTCCGAGAACATCCCTCCCACCTATGGGAACAACAAGGAGGAGTATTACCAGTGGATGGCCTACTACGGCCGCAGTCGGGGTTACCATTCCATCAGCTGGTGTGATGCTGCAGGAAATCTGGAGGCCATCTACGGAGACCCGCTCCAGACCACAGCCAACACTTCCTTTATAGAGGCACTGAAAAACGGGGAGAGCCGGGTGGCAGTTGGCCGTAACGGCTCCGGAGAACAGGTGGCGCTGATATGCTCACCTGTCAGTATCAGTGTTCAGGGCATGGAGAACTGCATTGCTATGGTGGGAGAACTGCCTATCAGCTATCTGTCCGGGATTCTCTCGCTGGATACATTGGAGGATAAGAATACCCTTATCTATTCCCTTGTAATCCGTAAGAACGGAGACTTTGTTGTCCGCAACGCTGCAGCGGTGCGGGATAACTATTTCGACCGAATCCGAGCAGTATATGAGGAAACCAACGGCCAGACACCGGATGAGTACATATCCGAGCTGGAGGCTGCTATGCAGGCCGGCAAGGATTACTCCACCATGATTACTGTGGACGGCGCCATGCACCATATGTATGCCTCCAGTCTGCCCAACAGTGTGTGGTATCTGGTGACCCTTATGCCCTATGGAGCTTTGAACGAATCGGTGGAGAGCGTGGGAATGCGTACTCTTACAGCTTCGCTGATAGTATGTGCCGTCATCCTATTGTCCCTGATTTGTATTTTCCTGCGCTATTTCGCCCTGAACCGGGCCCAGATGAAGGAATTGAAGGAGGCCAGACAAGAGGCTGAGGAGGCCAGACAGGAGGCCGAAATTGCCAGCAAGTCCAAGGGAGAATTCCTCTCTAATATGAGCCACGACATCCGCACACCCATGAATGCCATTGTAGGTATGACGGCCATTGCCACAGCCCATATAGATGATCCTCAGCAGGTACAGAACTGTCTTAAGAAGATCACTTTGTCCAGTCGTCACCTGCTGGGCTTGATTAACGACGTGCTGGATATGTCCAAGATCGAGAGCGGCAAAATGACCCTCAACGAGGAGTTTGTATCCCTGCGGGAGGTTATGGAGAGCCTTGTCAGCATTGTCCAGCCCCAGATAAAGGCAAAATCTCAAAACCTGAACATCTCCATATTCAACATCCTGTCGGAGAATGTCCATTGCGACAGTGTTCGTCTGAACCAGGTGCTGTTGAACCTGCTGTCCAATGCAATCAAATTCACCCCGGAGGGAGGCTCAATTGAGATAACCCTCTACGAGGAAACTTCCCCCAAGGGTGAGGATTATGTGCGCATACGCATTAAGGTCAAGGACAACGGCATCGGAATGTCGGAGGAGTTCAGTCAGCACATCTTTGAATCCTTCTCCCGGGAGGACAATAAGCGAATTCATCGCACCGAAGGAACCGGACTGGGCATGGCAATCACCAAGCACATTGTAGACGCCATGGGCGGTGAGATTACGGTGAACAGCCAACAGGGCGTTGGTACCGAATTCGTGGTGGTTTTGGATCTGCTGCGGGCACAGGAGCGGGTGGAGGATATGATTCTGCCGGATTGGCTCATGCTGGTGGTGGATGACGATCAGCAGCTGTGTGAGAGCACAGTGGATTCTCTGCGCTCCATAGGCATCCGGGCCGAGTGGGTGATGGACGGCGAAGATGCAGTAAAGATGGCCACCCGACACCATAGTCAGCACAAGGATTATCACGTCATATTGCTGGATTGGAAGCTGCCGGATATGGACGGCATTCAGACCGCCCGTGAGCTGCGCAGGAAGCTGGGAGAGGATGTACCTATCCTGTTGATGTCCGCCTATGACTGGACCGAAATCGAGGACGAGGCCCGGGCAGCCGGAATCAGCGGCTTCCTGATGAAGCCTCTGTTCCGTTCCACCTTGTTCTATGGATTGAAGCCCTATATTGATGACCAGGAGCCCCAGCCCGCCAAGGAGGAACACTCCCTTAAATTCTCAGGAGGCCATATACTGGTGGCAGAGGACAACGAGTTGAACTGGGAGATTGCCCATGAGCTGCTTAAGGATTTGGGTCTTGATATAGAGTGGGCGGAAAATGGCCAGATATGCGTGGAGAAATTCCAGGCCTCCCAGCCAGGCTACTATGATGCCATTTTGATGGACATCCGTATGCCCGTTATGGATGGATATGGGGCCACAGACGCAATCCGTGCCTCCAATCGTCCGGATGCCAATCTGCCCATCATCGCAATGACTGCTGACGCATACTCCGACGATATTCAGAAATGTCTGAGTCACGGCATGAACGCCCATGTGGCGAAGCCCATCGATATTGATGAGGTTGCCCGTATGCTGAAGAGGTATATGCAGGACTGATGGCCCGGCAGTGGGGTTGAAATATTGCAAAGCTAAGGAAAAAGGGAGAAGTTCAGGCTTCTCTCTTTTTTGCGCCACAGTAAATGGTATTACAGAGAAAAGGAACTTGTCAGATATGAATTCCGTAGGAGGCAGGTTTGATCAGATTATTTTATCATTCAGCGGATTGTAATCCGGCTTTTTATATGATCCGTTCGTTTTTTATTCTCAGTTTTGGAAACTTCAAGTTCGATAATCGAATAATTTATTAAAATTTTGCCCACTTTTTTCCAACATAAAAGTGGGTGACAAATATTTGTTAGAAATTAGCAAACATTATTGGATAAGTCCTTGACTAAGCAAATATAGTTTGCTAAAATGAGGTCGTAAGAAGTTAGCGAACACATTAACGACATAAAGAAAGGGAGAAAGGACATGGAGAAAAACAAGACTTTTGGTGGCTACATCAGAGAAAAAAGGCTGGAGGCCGGAGTGAATCTACGCAAGCTTGCGAAGATCCTCGAGATTGCACCCGCTTATATGAGTGATATCGAAAACGATCACCGTTATCCACCCGAAAAAGAAAAAATCTACAAGATTGCAGAAACTCTACATCTAACTAAGGAAGAAACGGACCATCTTTTCGACCTTGCGGGAAACAACAAAAAGAATCCTGTATCCCCGGATATCGCAGATTACATCATGGAGCAGGACAAGTCGCGTGTAGCACTTCGTATTGCTCGCGATATGGGTGCTGGAGAAAAAGAATGGGAGCGAGTCATTCGCATTCTTGAGGGAAAAGAGGATTAGTAAAGGAGACGCAAGGCTTGATATATCCCGATTATTCTTATGACCAACTAGAGACATTTGCGGAAGAACTGAATAAAAGATACGACCCACGTAGGCTCACTCAGCCGCAGAATGTCGACGTATTCGATATCGTTGATATGCTTGGAGCGCGTCTTGCCATTGACTACTTGACACCGGACAGGTCCCATCTCGGCGCAACAACATATAAAGACGGACTGCTATGGATATGGCCTGGAAATCCGTATGTTTCTGGGATGCTTCCTGAGAAGAAATTTTATCATGCCGGAACCATAATCATTGACGCAGACCTCGACAGCAGCACAGACAAGCAGGATGTTTTCATGGAGAACTACACCGTAATGCATGAGTGCTTCCATTTTGACAAGCATCAGGATTTCTTCAAACACAGCGGTCCCCACGTATATGAACTTCATAATAGCAAGTACGAGGTCGACAAAAACTCCGCTCTTTATAAGCTGGAACGGCAGGCAGATTACGCTTCTGCAGCTTTCCTCATGCCACGGGAAGCGGTGCGGAATGCCTTTTGCGAGATATTCCATGTTGACAAAGACCAGGGACCAATCCCGTTTGGATATGAGACGAAGCCATTGATTAAGGAGCTTGCCTCATTATTTCAGGTTAACTATTCTCCGATGGAGTTCAGGTTGAAGGATTTGGGACTGCTTTCGAAAAGATTCAACTCGTACCTATAATAAATAAGCACAAAGTTGCTTGCAAATAAGCTGCTCTGACATGCTACATTGCAGAACTTCCACTACGGCTACAGTCGATTCACTAAAAGGAGGTTTTGCGTATGGCAGAACGAAGTAAACATAATACGGCACAGCATGGCGCCGACCGACGGGGAGGTGACAGCTGATGGGCAGCGGAAGAAGCGGACTTTACAGTGGCGCATACGTATCAGGATTAGCACCGGTCGCAGGCGAACTTGTATTACGAAGCGAAGTATACCAGTACTTCGATAACATCAGTCGGAGGACAGACATTGATCCAGACGGCCAGTTTGATGTCGTAGGTCACGGATCTCCGGTAAGCATACAGATTGAGGTCAACGGCGAAAAGCTACAATTGGACGCTCGTACCATTTCCAAATTGATTTCTCATAATGGAAAGTATCGTAAAAAGCAGCCAATCCGATTGCTTTCCTGCTTAACTGGTTCCAAAGCAAATGGGTTTGCTCAAAATCTGGCTAACAAGCTGAATACGGTTGTAATTGCACCTACGGATCTTGTTTGGGCCTATCCCAGTGGACGACATTTTGTTGCACCAAGAGACCCGCAAAATCCAGACTATCCTCATCCAACAAAAAGGGGAAGGTTCATAGCATTTTATCCCGGAGGTAAGAAAAAATGACAGACAAATATGTATGTGAAAAATGCGGCACGGAAATGGTAAATCGCAGTTCTAAATATTCCGTCGTTGTTGAATGCCCTAAATGTGGGTGGGGTTGGGCAACCACAAGCTATGATCCGACGGACGATGACAATACCGAGTACGAAATATGGCTGCTTCCTGGTAATGTTCAGACAATGGAAACTATGCGTCTAATTGCCCATATTGCCAGTATCAATTATCTTCAGTCAAAAAAGATGCTTGAAAGTGAAACTCCAGTGATGCTTTACAAAGCTTGCCACGAAGCAGTTGCAAACCTAAACAAGGTCCAACGAATTCAGGATATTGCAAAAAAGCTGAATGGCTCAAATATTCGCTTTTTCGTAGTGCCGGAGTTCCCATATGAACTGTAATTAAGAGGTCATCAATAATGACGAAAGAGCAAATAAAGGAATTAGTTGGTGTTATCTTGAAGACCGATTTCAGAGATGTTCCAGTCGGAACTAAAGGAACCATTGTTAGCGAGGTATTGATATGCAGCAACCTGTAATTTACAACTGTCCTGAACAGTGTCCGATTAAAAAGCACTGCTTTATCATCAAAGTCGAGTATCCTTTGAAAGAACGGGTCGTGGTCCTGAAGAAATGTGATGCTCAAAAGGGCAAGGATATCCGTGTCGCCATAGGCGGGGAACATTCGCCTTGAGCCGGAATCTCCTTTCAAATGAATATCGTTGCTTGCAACAAAGTCGCAAAGACGTGCTATATTGCAGAACTTATCCCGACTATACAGTCGTTGATTTCTGATCACGCCTATGCGACTTTTTTATATCATCAAATTCATAACGAGGTGACTAAAATGTATAATAAACAAAAGGCTATTCTTGATGACGGCTGCTGTCCTGAACTTGTAGCAGGCGCCGAATTCGATCTTCCGCTGGGGATTCCTATTATAAAGGCCCCATCAAAAATCATTATCCCTGAAGGGATTACTCCATTTTCTATGCGTAATCGTGCCCCGAGCTTTAACGAGGCTATCGGTTTTTACGAAAAAGATTTCTATTTTGCAGATGTTCTTCGGATGCCTGACAAATATATCGATGACTTCGGTCGCTTTACAGCGATAATCAGCCCCGATTGCTCTTTGTATCGTGACGCTCCGCTGGCTGTCCAGCTAACGAATGTATACCGCAACAGAGCTATCGGAAGCTACTATCAACGCAGAGGGCAGTATGTTATTCCTCAAGTCCGATGGGGCAACGAATATACTTATTCGACCAAATACTTCCCAGAGATAATCGCTTTTCTTGGCGTGGAACGCCAGAGTATAGTGGCAATTGGCACATACGGCTGTTTCCAGGGTAAAGAAAACAAATATCATTTTTCTGCTGGACTTGAAGCAATGATGGAAGCACTGGAACCGCAGGTCGTATTGGTATATGGAGCTATGCCCGATAAAGTATTCAACCGTTATCTGAACTATGCCAGGTTTGTACAATATCCGGATTGGACTACAAGAATGCATGGAGACGGATGATAATGGGAAGTGGAAGCGGTGACTCTTATTCCGTAGTCGGAGAACCTCAGTCTTACGCAAATTCGTACGAAGTCCCCAAAAGCCAGTTTTGGATTTGGCGCATTTACATGTTATGAGTTAACGCATATTGCCTGTTTACGCATTGCCAAGATAGGTGATTTGCGGTATACTACTACCAACTTAAGAGGTAGGTAATTCAAAAGAAGGAGGGCACGGCTGTGATAGAGCGTTTTGATATCACCAACACTATGATGGAAATGTGTATGTGGACTTGCAGCATGTCCATGACTTGCTGCGTTTATCCTTTCGATGTGCTCTCCATCTCACGAGTTAGCCCCTGTGCCGCCTAAACCTTGGCGGAAATGCAATTGCTTACAACCGTGAGACTCCAAGGGAGCCTCTCTTTTTTATCTCCAAGGCAGGTAAAACTTATGAAGGATTATTTTGAAAAGCTCATCAGAGCAAATTTTCGATTCGGACGAATGTGTCCGTGTATGAACACCTAATCAATACATTAAGCATTCAATGATGGAAGGAAACACAATGTCTAACTATAAATTTGAAACACTGCAGCTCCATGTAGGCCAGGAAAGGCCGGATCCCGCCACCGACGCCCGGGCGGTACCCATTTATGCAACCACCTCCTACGTCTTTAAGAATTCTGCCCAGGCAGCGAATCGTTTTGGCCTGGCAGATGCAGGCAACATCTACGGTAGATTGACCAATTCCACTCAGGATGTGCTGGAACAGCGGGTGGCAGCCCTTGAAGGAGGCGTTGCAGCCCTGGCTCTGGCATCCGGTGCGGCTGCAATCACATATACCCTTGAGGCACTGGGCCAAAACGGCGGCCATTTCGTGGCTCAAAAGACCATCTACGGCGGCAGCTATAATCTGCTGGCCCATACCCTCCCAAATTTCGGCATCACCGCCAGCTTTGTGAATATCCACGATCTGGCAGAGGTGGAGGCCGCCATCCGGGATAACACCAGAGGAATCTATATCGAAACCCTGGGAAACCCCAACAGCGATATCCCGGACATAGATGCTTTGGCAGAGCTGGCACATAGGCACGGTTTGCCTCTGGTTGTAGATAACACCTTTGGCACCCCATTTCTCATTCGCCCCATTGAGCATGGTGCAGATATAGTAGTCCATTCAGCCACCAAGTTTCTGGGTGGTCACGGTACAACCCTGGGCGGTGTGATTGTGGACTCCGGCAGATTTGATTGGACGACCGGCGGCAAGTATCCTGCAATAGCAGACCCTAATCCCAGTTACCACGGCGTTTCCTTTGTCAAGGCAGCAGGTCCGGCAGCATTTGTCACCTACATTCGCGCAATCCTGCTGCGGGATACAGGTGCAGCCATTTCTCCATTTGCAGCATTCCTGCTTTTGCAGGGCATCGAGACACTGTCCCTTCGCCTGGAGCGGCATGTGGAGAACACTAAAAAGGTGGTGGAATTCCTGGCCAATCACCCTCAGGTGGAAAAAGTAAATCACCCATCCCTGCCGGACCATCCCGACAATGCATTGTATCGGAGATACTTCCCCAATGGGGGAGGCTCCATCTTCACATTTGAGATCAAGGGAGGCAGGGAAGAGGCTCACAAGTTCATCGACAGTCTGGAAATATTCTCACTGCTGGCCAATGTTGCCGATGTAAAGAGCCTGGTGATCCATCCCGCAACCACTACCCACAGCCAGCTTTCAGAGGAGGAATTGGCGGATCAGGGCATCAGGCCCAACACCATTCGCCTCTCCATAGGTACAGAGCACATCGACGATATTATTGCCGATTTGCAAAGGGGCTTTGATGCAGTTAATTCATCTCGTAGGACAGACTAAGTATTGGAGGATTATGACAATGGCTAACGTTTATACATCTGCGGATCAGCTTATCGGCAGGACTCCGCTTTTGGAACTCACCCATATTGAAAAGGCTCTGGGACTTAAGGCAAAGGTGATTGCCAAACTGGAATACCTGAATCCTGCCGGATCGGTTAAGGACCGTGTTGCAAAGGCCATGATTGACCAGGCAGAATCCGATGGAATGCTGCAGCCCGGTTCCGTTATCATCGAGCCCACCAGCGGCAATACAGGCATCGGCCTGGCGGCGGTGGCAGCGTCACGAGGCTACAGAATTATTATAGTTATGCCTGAAACCATGTCGGTGGAGCGCCGTCAACTTGTGAAGGCATATGGAGCAGAGCTTGTGCTTACAGAAGGCGCAAAGGGCATGAAGGGCGCTATTGCAAAGGCGGAGGAACTGGCAGCCCGGATCCCCGGCAGCTATATACCCGGTCAGTTTGTTAATCCGGCCAATCCCAAGGCCCATAGGGAAGGAACCGGTCCGGAAATATACCGGGATACCGATGGGAAGGTGGATATTTTCGTGGCAGGTGTAGGTACAGGCGGCACAGTAACAGGGGTAGGGGAATACCTGAAATCCAGGAATCCTGCAGTCAAGGTTGTTGCAGTTGAGCCTGCATCCTCCCCGGTGCTGTCCACAGGTGTTTCAGGCCCCCACAAGATCCAGGGCATCGGAGCGGGTTTTGTGCCCAATGTGCTGAATACTGATATCTACGATGAGATTATTCCTGTTTCCAATGAGGATGCCTTTGAAACGGGAAGGCTGATAGGCAAGAGGGAAGGGGTACTGGTTGGCATTTCCTCCGGTGCAGCGGCCTTTGCCGCCATCCTGCTGGCAAAGCGCCCGGAAAATGAGGGGAAGACCATTGTGGTGCTCCTGCCTGACACAGGGGACAGATATTTATCCACGCCCCTATTTGGAGAGTAGGAAATGGCACCGGTAGTGCCACCTGTTCTTGACTCATTATCCCAGATGAAGTTATAGAAAAACTAACAGCAAAAAACTTATAATTTTTGCTTGAATCCAAATTATTCGGTATTATAATAGGCATGAAAGAACAGAGGTGAATAGGATGTTGATATCGACCAGAGGCAGGTATGCACTGCGAGTTTTGATTGATCTTGCTGAGAACCAGGGTGATGGCTATATTCCAATGAAGGAAGTTGCCGGCAGACAAGGCCTGTCCCTGAAATACTTAGAGCAAATCCTTCCCACATTGACTAAAAACGGATTAGTGGAGGGCGTCCAGGGCAAAGGCGGCGGATATCGCCTTGTGATAGCACCGGCGGATTGCCGGATAGGAGATGTGCTGCGGCTGACAGAGGGAGACCTGGCACCGGTTTCCTGCCTTAAGCATGGTGCAAAACCATGTGATAGAGCCAATGAGTGCCGAACCTATCCAATGTGGACGGAGTTCCATAGGTTGGTCAACAACTATTTTGACGGAATAGCCCTGGCGGATATTATCAAGAAGGATAATTCAATATAGCCAATAAAAGCGGCAGCAGAGAGAACCCTAATCCCTCTGCTGCTTTTCTTTACAGAACCATAACCAATGTACCCGCGCCAATCAGGACACATCCTATCAGGGACTTAACCGTGAATTGTTCGTGCAGGAATACAAAAGCCAGAACCAAGGTGATAACTACGCTTAGCTTGTCAATAGGCACTACCTTGGATGCCTGTCCTAATTGCAATGCCCTGTAATAGCACAGCCAGGATGCGCCGGTAGCCAAACCCGACAGGATCAGGAATATCCAGCTCTTCTTGCCTATTTCCCAAATGCCGTTCTGGGCATTTGTAATGAAAACCATTACCCAGGCCATGACAACCACCACCACGGTCCGGATAGCAGTAGCCAGATTTGAGTTTACTCCCTCTATACCGATCTTTGCCAATATGGAGGTCAATGCAGCGAAAACGGCTGACAATAAGGCAAATACAAACCACATACAATACTCCTCCTGTGCCTGCAACAAGGATCTAGCATAAAAAAGGCTGAACCAGGTCGGAAACAACCCTAGGCTATTATACCAGTTGTGCATATACCATAAAAGTTCTCAAAGCCCCACAGTGTACATTAAAAAAATTCTGAAAGTCTATTGACACAAACAATACTTCGTAATACGATGTATTACACGAGAGGAGGTATTCTGTGGATATACAATTAAAACGAGGTCTTTTGGAGGTATGCGTATTAGCTGCCATCAAGAATGAGGATTCATACGGCTATAAGATTATCAAGGATATGAAATCCTATATTGAAATGTCCGAATCCACCTTATACACCATTCTGAAGCGATTGGAGGCGGCTGACATGCTGACGGTGCGCACAGCAGAACATGAGGGCAGACTACGGAAGTATTACCGCATTACTGAACTGGGACGGAAACGTATTGAGGATTTCAAAGAGGAGTGGAAAGAGATGATGACGATCTGTCGATTTATTACCAAGGAGGATGATAATGAGTAAACAAGAGTTTCTCGCTGAACTGGAGGCGAGATTGTCCGGCCTGCCCCAGGAGGACATAGGGGATCGGCTGAGGTTCTATAGCGAAATAATTGATGACCGAATGGAGGAGGGCCTCTCGGAAGAGGATGCTGTTTCCGGAATCGGCACTGTTGATGAGGTTGTGTCACAGATTGTGGCAGAGGTTCCATTTCCTAAAATTGTAAAAGAGAAAATGAAGCCCAAGCGAGCACTGAAGGCCTGGGAAATTGTGCTTCTGGCATTGGGTTCGCCCATGTGGATTACGCTCTTAATTGCCGCACTTGCAGTGGCTTTTGCCGCCTATGTTGTGGTGTGGGCCCTCATTGTCTCCCTGTGGGCTGTGGAAATTTCAGCTGTGGCCTGTTCCCTAGCATGTATATTCGCTGCATTTATCTCTTTCATTCGCGGCAATGTGGTCATAGGAATTGCCATTCTTGGTGCAGGGGCTTTCTTTGCAGGATTGTCAATTCTGTTGTTTTTCGGATTCAGACAAGCTACCATATGTATTTTACACTTGACGAAAAAGATGGCCTTGGGCATCAAATCCATGTTTGTGGGTAAGGAGGATGTAAAATGAACAATAAAAACAAATTATGGATTATTATCGGGGCTTCTCTTGCAGCGATAGGATTGCTTATCTTTGCAGTAGCAATGATTGCTTTGGACTTTGATTTTACCAAACTAAGCACAGCAAAATCTGAGACAAACACCTACGAGATAGGCGAAGATTTCGAAAGAATAGGGATTGATGCAGACATTGCGGATATTGAATTTGTGCCCTCAGAGAACAATAAGTGCAAAGTTGTGTGCTTTGAAAAAGAGAAGGTAAAGTATTCTGCAACAGTGAAAGGCGGGACTCTGGCAATCGGTACGGTGGATACCCGCAAATGGTATGACCATATAGGCTTTTTCTTTGGCAGATCAAAGATAACGGTATATCTGCCCAAGGACGAATACGCATCACTCCTCATAAAGGGCAGCATCGGAAACATAGAAATTCCAAAGGATTTTGTATTTGAAACCATAGATGTTACTGCCAGCACCGGATCTGTGGAATGTTATGCCTCTGCATCGGAATTAATCAAAATAAAGTTAACCACTGGAAACATCCTGGTAGAGAATATTTCCGCAGGATCCCTTGACCTTTCTACCACCACCGGTGG
This sequence comes from uncultured Clostridia bacterium, assembly GCA_964500525.1. GTDB lineage: Bacteria > Bacillota > Clostridia > RGIG7378 > RGIG7378 > RGIG7378. The sequence goes on from CAZCOE010000018.1 coordinate 19,574, forward strand.
TATCCGGGTGTCCGACCTAAACTGTAAGGGTGACATTAGTGTTAATGTGAGCACAGGCAGAACGGAACTGACTGACATAACCTGCAAAGGCCTTGTTTCAAGGGGAAGTACAGGAAATATAGTCCTGAAAAAAGTGATAGCATCTGAGAATTATTCTATTGAGAGAAGTACAGGGCATGTCAAATTCGAAGGCAGTGACGCTGCAGAGATCTATGTGGAAACAAGCACAGGAGACGTAACAGGTACGCTGCTCTCTGAAAAGGTTTTTATAACCGAAACCGATACTGGACATATCAATGTGCCGAAATCCATAACCGGTGGCAGATGCGAGATCGAAACCAGTACAGGTGATATTATAATAGACATAGAGTAGGCACTTGGGCATCGCTTCGGCGGTGCCTTTGCTTTATCACAGCAGACAGGAAAGCTGCTGGAACAAGGTCCGGGCACAAAAAACGGCAGAGAGAACTTAATCCCTCTGCCGCATTCAATTGATTATCTGATGCCGAATTTCTCGATGACATAGTCCATATCCTTGTCGCCTCTGCCGGAGAGGTTGATCAGGATAGATCCCTTGCCCATGGTTTTGGCCAGCTTCATGGCGTAGGCGACGGCGTGGGAACTCTCGATTGCAGGGATAATACCCTCTAATCTGGACAGCTGGAAGAACGCATCGATGGTCTCGTTATCGTCTACCACATCGTACTTAACCCGACCCAGGTCATGGAGGAAGGCGTGCTCAGGTCCGCTGGAGGGATAATCCAGACCGCTGGCCACAGAATATACGGGGGCAGGATCACCCTTCTCGTCCTTTAGCATAATGCTGTTAAATCCGTGCATGACGCCCTCTTCGCCATAGGTAAGGCTGGCTGCGTGGTCGCCCATTTTGCTGCCTCTGCCAAGGGGTTCAACGCCATATATTTCCACAGGATCGTTGAGGAAGCCGGAGAACAGACCCATAGCATTGGAGCCACCGCCCACGCAGGCTACAATTGCATCGGGAAGCTCACCGGTCATTTCCAGGAACTGCTCTCTGGCCTCAATGCCCACCACGCTCTGGAAGTCCCGAACCATCATGGGGAAGGGATGAGGGCCTACCACTGAGCCGATGCAATAGATAGCATCCTTGTACTCCCTGCAGTATGCAGCAAATGCGGCGTCCACAGCCTCTTTCAGTGTCTGGAGACCGTCGGTGACCTCCACAACTCTGGCGCCCAGAATCTTCATCCTGGCCACGTTGGGAGCCTGCTTTTTGATATCAACAGCGCCCATGTATATGTCGCATTCCATGCCAAAGTATGCGGCTGCAGTGGCCAGGGCAACGCCGTGCTGACCGGCACCGGTTTCGGCAATTACCTTCTTCTTGCCCATGTATTTGGCCAGCAGCACTTCGCCCATGCAGTGATTCAGCTTGTGTGCGCCGGTGTGGTTCAGATCCTCCCGCTTTACGTAGAGCTGGACGCCGTTGCCAATCTTATCGGACAGTCTGGCAAGGTGGGAAATAGGTGTGGGTCTGCCCTGGAATTCCTTGCGGATGCGGCGCAGCTCGCTGATGAACTTCCTGGACTTGCATATAGTCTGATATGCCTCGCTGATTTCATTCATAGCTGTCTGCAGTTCCGGTGGAATATAGGAACCACCGTATTTGCCAAAGTAGCCATTTGCATCGGGATAGTTCTTGAAGTAGGTATCGAATTCTACATTGTTAAATTTCATAGTTTTTTCTCCATTAATTTTAGATTTTGATTGGTTTGAGATTTGTATTCGCTTCCGAGAAGCCACTTATATTACGGCGCATGGGGCGCCACCAGCGTTTAGTCAACTGCATTTCACTTACCTCCTTAAACGGAAAAACTCCATTGACAGTCTATCTGCTGTCAATGGAGTTTGTTGAAAACAAAAAGTCCTCGACAGAAATATACTATCTGTCAAGGACGAATAATAGCTTATCCGCGGTGCCACCTTGATTCACATCCCAACAGGGAAGTGCCCTTAGCAGGATACCAACATATCCCCGGCAAGTAACGTCTGCCTGAAACGTCGCAGAATACTCGGCAAACAACTGGCCTTTGACTGCGCCCTCAGCGGTCCATTTGACAACTTGTTTCTCACCCGACTCTCAGCATCACGGGCTCTCTGTAGAGGCATCATTGCCGTTATCTCCGCATCAACGGTTTAATGTATTAAATTTGAGTATGTTATAGCACCGGTTCCCCCAGCCTGTCAATGGATTTCAGCCCATTGTCCCATCATAATCATATTCATGTGCTAAATTTAGGCAGGACATACTTTTGCAGGAGACATTGAATCTGTCTAGGAGTATGTTTTGATAATCTCCTCTGCAACAACCTTCTTGGATATGCAGTGATCCATTGCCTGCTTCTCTATATAGCGGTGAGCCTCCGGTTCATCCAGCTTCAGCTCGCTGATAAGCAGCCACTTTGCCCGGTTGACCATACGGATTTCCTCCATCTTTTCCTCAATGGAAAGGGTTTTCTTCTCGGTCTTTCTCAGCTTTTCCCGGGCGCTGGCCAGCCAGCTCAGGGCAGTTGCCATTATGGGCTTAGAGGTTGGCTTTGGGAGTACAAACACACCGTGCTCCGCCACCTTGTCAAAAATGTCCGGCAAGAGCTCTATACGAACTATCAGCAGGGCAACGGTCTCCTGGGTATTGGCCGTGTCAATTGCGAACCGGGTGCCTACATCGTCGGGAAGAGGAGAGTTGATAATCACGAAGTCAAAGCTGCGTTCCGCAAGGGCACGCTTGGCGGCGCTGATGTTGGAAACGAAAGTAGTGGGCGAATATTTTGAGCTGGGGAGCAGAGAAGAGAGTGCATCATTAAAGCTTTCTGACGCAGAAACAATCAGAACGCTGTAAACACGCTGTTTCAGACTCATTTAACTCCCCTCCTTTCGGCCTGATATTCAGCTCTATCTCTTGCAGTAGATCTCCGAAATGGCTGCAGGAATGTGTTCCTTGATAAATTCACTGGCTGCAGCTGCCCTGCAGGCTTCACTCAGACTGGCAGGCAGCTTCTCGAACCGGGACAAGGTTTCAGCATCAGCCTTGTACAGATTAATATCAGCGGACTGGGGCAAATTTGGCTTATTCTTGAGACCGTAGAGAGCTGCATAGATCAGGAGTGTAAAGGCCAGATAGGGATTGGCAGTGGGATCCGGGGAACGGAGCTCTGCACGGCGGTATTCGCCTACTGCTGCAGGAATACGCACCAGCTGGGAGCGGTTTTCACTGGACCAGGAAACGTATCCGGGTGCCTTTTTCATTCCCAAGCGCCTGTAGGAGTCCTCAGTGGGGTTGAGAAATGCTGTCATATCCACAATCTTATCCAGAACTCCGGCAATCATACTGCAGAGATTATCCGAGCTGTCTCCGGGCTTGACAGACATGTTGATATGAAATCCATTGCCCGGTTTATCCTCAAGAGGCTTGGGACCAAAATCCACGGCTACACCGTTGCGGCGGGAAACTATTTTTACAATTGTCTGGAAGGTCATGGTATTATCCGCTGCAGTCAGTGGATCGGAATAGCGGAAGTCAATCTCGTTCTGACCGGGCCCCTCTTCGTGGTGGGAGCCCTCCGGCCGGATACCCATCTGTTCCAGAGTAAGGCAGATCTCTCGGCGGATATTTTCTCCTCGGTCCTCCGGGGCAATGTCCATATATCCTGCATCGTCGTAGGGGATCTTGGTGGGCTTGTCCTTGTCGTCCAGCTCAAACAGGTAGAATTCCTGCTCGGCTCCAAAGGCAAATGTGTATCCTGCCTGTTTCCCATCCTCTACAGCCTTTTTCAGCAGGCTGCGGGTATCACACTCAAAAGGTGTGCCGTCGGGGTAGGAGATACTGGTAAACATGCGCACGACCTTGCCATGCTCCGGCCTCCAGGGCAGCAGCATCAATGTCTCCGGATCTGGATGGAGCAGCAGGTCGCACCTTGCCTCATCCCCAAAGCCTGCAATTGCAGAAGCATCGAAGGCAATACCGTATTCAAAGGCACGGGGCAATTCCTCAGGCACAATTGATATATTCTTTTGCTTTCCAAACACATCGCAAAAGGCGAGACGAATAAACTTTACATCCTCCTCCTGGACGTATTGAATAACCTCTTCCTTTGAATACCTCATAACATCCTACCTACTTTCTATTAGTTTGCCACATACATTTGCTTATATGGATTCTTGCTGTTGGGTGTAACCACAGTAAAGGGTGAGGATAGAACCTCCTCCATATCATAACCGAACAGATCACAGTATTCGGCCACATATCTCTTCAATTCTACCATATCCGATTCATCTGCAGGTCGGGCTGTAACCTGGCTGGGGAACTTTACATCCTCGCACCGGCTCCTGAGGAACATTTTGCCTCCGTGCATTCCGGTACAAGGGAAGAAGCCCACAATCTTGTCCCTCCTGGGGTCCAGGCCCAGAACCACTATAACGCCTCCTGCCTGATATTCTCCCAGGAAGCTGCCTGCATTGCCGCCGATTACCATAATGGGGACCTTGTCCTCGTAGGCCTTCATATGAATGCCGGCCCGGTAGCCTGCATTGCCCTTGACAAAGATTTTGCCGCCGCGCATGGCATATCCGGCTGCGTCGCCTATATTGCCGTGAACAACAATGGATCCCTGGTTCATGGTATCGCCTACGGAATCCTGAGCGTTTGCGTTTACGGTAATTGAAGCACCGTTGAGATAGGCGCCCAGGGCATTGCCCGGTACTCCGTTAATTGTAATGTTCTTATCAGACATACCGGCAGCAATAAACCGCTGGCCGCAGCAGTCTTCCAGTGTAATATCCCTGGGACCCCGGCGCAGAGCCTGGTTCAGAGCTTTGTAATCGAGACCGTTAACACTTAATACCATAATATTATACCACACCTCCAAACTTCTTTTTACGGTTTTCGGGAGAAAATGCCAGGGAAGAGGCAGCCTTTTTCATTGTGTCAAAGTCAATGGTGTCCAGAGGCGTCCTGTCCCGGATGAGAGATGTATAGATCCCGGCTCTCTCGGTTTTGCCAATCAATATAAAGCCCTTAAGCAGCCCGTCCTGGGTAAACAGCCTCTTTAATGTGCTGCCATCCCTTTCCTCATACATTTCACCTGTGTAGGTTCCGGCGGTCATAAGGTGCAGGCCAAAGAAACCGATGGAGTTCATGGGAATGGCATTGTTGAATACCTCTTCACCTCCTGCCATATTCACACCGGCGGCATGCCCCTGCATGTAGGCGTTGGGCAGGAGAGCCAGGACCCTTTTCTGGCCCAAAGAGATATCCTCACCCTCGGAACAGTCCCCGGCTGCATAAATATGCTCTATAGAAGTCTCCATGCGCTGATTTACCACGATGCCCCGGTTTACTTCGCCGCCCATGTCCCTCACAAGGGAAGTGTTTCCACGGACACCCACAGCCAGGACGAGAACATCAAACTCCAGGGTTCTGCCGCTCTTCATCAGTGCGGAATTCCTGTCAAAGCGGGCCACAGTATCTCCCAGCATAAATCTGATGCCCTTTGACTCCAGATGTTGCTGCACAATAGGGGCACAGTCGGAATCCAGAATGCTGGAAAGCACCCGGTCAGCCAGATCGCATACGGTTATGGCTGCCACACGGCCGTAAAGGCCCTCGGCGCATTTGAGCCCGATAAGACCTGCTCCCATGATCAACACTTTGCTGGTGCTGTCAATGGCTTTTTCCAGGGCAAAGGTTTCGTCCAGTGTCATAAAGTTGAACTTTTTCTCTACCCGGTCAAGCCCCTCAAAGGGAGGAACGAAGGGAGAGGACCCTGTGGCCACACACACATCTGTATATGGCAGCCGGGCTCCGTCGTCCAACACAACCTGTCCGGAATCCCCATCAATGCGGATAGCACTCCTGTCGTAGAATACATGGCAGCCCATTTTTTCATAGAAATCCCTGGGGCGGTAATTCATACGATCCGGATCCGTCTTGTTTCCCAGATAATAGGAAATGAGAGGACGACAATAGACAGGATGATTCTCCTGGGAAATTACAGAGATCTCACTGTCCCTGTCCACATTGCGGATTCCCTCAATGCAGCCCACTGCGGCCACACCGTTACCAATAATGACATACTGCTTCATGCATCCTCACCTCGCTCTTCATAGACGATGGCCCTGTTGGGACATCCTTTTACGCAGGCCGGCTCTCCACAGGAATTCTGCAGACAGAGCTCACACTTCTGCATTACGCCGTTTTCATCCGGGGCCAGGGATCCATAGGGACATACCAATACACAGGTAAGGCAGCCTACGCACTTGTCTCTGTCTATATGCACAACCCCATCTCGTTTGGAAATTGCGCCTGCAATACAGCTTTTCACACAGATAGGATCGGTACAGTGACGGCAGGATACCGCATAGGATATCTTGTCATCTCCCTCAACGTGGATTCGGGGATAGATGGTTTTGCCCTTGAGGGCAGTTGCCATATCGGCCATGCCGGAATTGGCAAAGGCACAGTTATATTCGCACAGGTGGCAGCCAAGGCACCACTCTTCATTTACATATACACGTTTCATCTTAATCACTCTCCCGCATGAGAGATACCGAGAATCTCCAGCTCCTTATCCGTAAGGCCCACACCTCGCAGCATCAGCCGGTTGCCCCGCAGGGACTCGATGGAATTGATACCCATGCCTCCGATCATTTCCTTTATCTCATGCCTCCAGGCGTTCATCAGATTCACCAGGCGCTGGCTCCCTATGTCGGGATTCAGGCGCTTTACCAGCTCAGGCCGCTGGGTTGCAATACCCCAGTTGCACTTGCCACTCTGACAGGTACGGCATAGATGGCAGCCCAGAGCAAGCAGGGCAGCCGTGGCAATATAGCAGGCATCCGCACCCAGGGCAATGGCCTTGACCACATCGGATGCACAGCGAATGGAGCCGCCAACCACCAGAGAAACGTTGTTTCGGATGCCCTCATCTCGCAGCCTCTGATCCACAGCGGCCAGAGCCAGCTCGATGGGAATGCCCACATTGTCCCGGATACGGGTGGGAGCAGCACCGGTGCCACCTCGGAATCCGTCGATGGCGATAATATCTGCACCGCTTCTGGCAATACCGCTGGCAATGGCTGCAATGTTATGTACAGCGGCAACCTTTACAATAACAGGCTTTTTATACTCAGTGGCTTCCTTAAGGGAGAATACCAGCTGACGCAGGTCTTCGATAGAATAGATATCGTGGTGAGGCGCCGGAGAAATGGCATCCGAACCCTCGGGAATCATACGGGTACGGGACACGTCGCCTACAATTTTTGCACCGGGCAGATGTCCGCCTATGCCGGGTTTTGCACCCTGTCCCATCTTGATCTCAATAGCGGCTCCGGCCTTGAGATAATCCTCATGGACACCGAAACGTCCGCTGGCTACCTGGACGATGGTGTGCTCACCGTACACATAGAAGTCCTCGTGAAGTCCGCCCTCGCCGGTATTATAGAGAATGCCAAGTTCTGTGGCTGCCCTGGCAAGAGATGCGTGGGCATTATAGCTGATGGAGCCATAGCTCATAGCCGAGAACATAACCGGCATGGACAGCTCAATCTGGGGAGGTAGTTCGCATTTAATCTTACCATTCTCATCCCGCTGGATTTTCTCAGGCTTTTTGCCCAGAAAAACCCGGGTCTCCATAGGTTCCCGCAGGGGATCGATGGAGGGATTGGTTACCTGGGAAGCGTTTATCAGAATCCTGTCCCAATACACAGGGAATGGCAGCGGATTGCCCATAGAGGATAGGAGCACACCTCCGCTGTTGGCCTGCTTGTAGATTTCCTTAATCATGTCGCTGTGCCAATTGGCATTTTCCCGGAGAACACAGGGGCTCTTTACGATTTTCAGGGCCCTGGTGGGGCAGAGGGATACACAGCGCTGACAGTTGACGCACTTGGACTCGTCGGCCATCATCAAGCCCTTTTCCGTATTAAAGCTGTGAACTTGGTTGGCGCACTGCCTCTCGCAAACACGACAGGCAATGCAGCGGTCTGTATTCCTGATTACTTCGAATTCGGGATAAATAAACTCAACACCCATTTTAGTATGCACCCTCCTTTACTTTAATGATTACCGGCTCTCCCCCTGCAGGTGCCCATAGGTTTTCTGCATTGGGCTCCATGGTGCGGATCGCGGCCTCCTCGCTGGCAATAAAGACCTTGTCATCCTTTTCTCCCACTACCATAGAGCGGAGCTTCAGCCGGTCATTCAGCGCCATGAGTCCGCCGTTAAAGCCGAGCACGATGGAAAAAGGTCCGGTAACCAGCAGGCTGGGAAACATGGTGCGGAGGAAAATATGTTTTTCCTTGTCTTCCAGATCCGTTTTGCCTGCAATAGTGCTCCAGAAGGGCGCTGCGATAACGCTGGCCGCCTCCCCCAGGGTGAGTCCCTGGACCCGGATCAGGTAGTCCATAATATAGGTAATGACCTCGGTATCGGTTTGCAAAGTGCATTTATAGCCGAACATCTCGATAAACCGGCGGTTAGCGTCATAGGAGGAAATCTCTCCATTATGTACGATGGACCAATCCAGCAGGGTAAAGGGATGGGCACCGCCCCACCATCCGGGAGTGTTGGTAGGATAGCGGCCGTGGGCAGTCCAGGAATAGCCCTCGTATTCGTCCAGCTTATAGAACACACCTACGTCCTCGGGGAACCCCACTGCCTTAAAGGTTCCCATATTCTTGCCGCTGGAGAACACATATGCCCCTTTCATTTCAGTGTTGATCTTCATTACCGTCCTGGCAACGAACTCCTTTTCGTCCAGCTGCATGGAGGCCAGCTGGGATTTCAGGGGATCCACAAAGTATCTCCAAATAATAGGCTCGTCAGTAATGGCAGGGATTTTGCGGGTGGGAATAATCTCACTCTTTATAATCTCAAAACGCTCCCTGAGGAACACCTCGCAATCCTTGCGGGTGGCCCGGGAATCGTAAAACATATGCAGGGCATAGAAATCCTTGTATTCAGGATAGATGCCATAACCGGCAAAACCGCCGCCAAGTCCGTTGGAGCGGTCGTGCATAGGCTTCATAGCGTTATAAATCATCTCACCGGACATTCTGTTTCCTTCTTTGGAAATCACAGCTGCTATTGCACATCCGGAGGGGATTCTTACTTGGCCTTCTACTTTCATATGGGTTCCATTCCTTTCGAGAATAAATAAAAAGCAAAGGCGCTCATCTCAATGCAGTGATAACTCTGCAATGAAATGAACGCCTTTGCCCATTCGCTAATCTTATACGCCTTATACCGGGCTTTGTCAATCAGGCAAGTAAGAACCATGTCTTTTTTTGCAGGATTATTTCCAGGGTTGTCGGAATTCCAGTGAAGAGTGATGAGTGATGAGTGAAGAGTTCTGGTCCCCATGATCCTTTGATCGACTAGCGAAGCAAGCTGTGCTTTGCTTCCCAGTGAAGAGTGATGAGTGATGAGTGAATCCTGGTACTTTTGACCGCCCAAAAGTACCGGAAAAGGCGCCGCTCCCGGCGAAGCATAGATGCCTCGCAGTGAAGAGTGTAGAGTGATGAGTGAAGAGTTGAGGACGCCATGCTCCCATGCTCGATTTGGAAGCGGGGCAC
>CAZCOE010000019.1:0-11348 GCA_964500525.1 uncultured Clostridia bacterium
TTCTTGCTTTTACATGTGCCAAGGGGTAAAATAGTACGGATTATGGGCTAATACGCACTTTACTATTTTACAGAGGTATTATGACACAGGAAATTCAGAGCAGGAGAACCTTCGCTATTATATCCCACCCCGATGCAGGTAAGACTACCATGACGGAGAAGCTGCTTCTCTACGGAGGAGCCATTAACATGGCAGGTTCAGTCAAGGCGCGCCGGGCAGCCAAGTTTGCCACATCCGACTGGATGGATATTGAGAAGCAGAGAGGTATCTCTGTTACTTCTTCTGCCATGCAGTTCAACTATAACGGATATTGTATCAACATTCTGGACACACCCGGACACCAGGATTTCTCCGAGGACACATACCGGACCCTGATGGCTGCGGACAGTGCAGTTATGCTCATTGACGGTGCCAAGGGAGTCGAGCCCCAGACCATCAAGCTGTTCCAGGTTTGCCGCCTCAGGAACATTCCGATATTTACATTTGTAAACAAGATGGATCGTGCAGCCAAGGATCCCTTTGAGCTCATGGACGAGATCGAGACGGTGCTGGGCATCAGATGCTACCCCATGAATTGGCCCATTGGCACAGAGGGAGATTTCAAGGGAATCTATGACAGACGCCGGAAGCATATCCAGCTCTATTCCGGTGGAGACCACGGCGCTACCATGGTTACATCAGTTACAGGTTCCACAGAGGACGAGGCCTTCAGACAGCTGTTGGACGACTACCACTACAACAAATTCACAGAGGAATTGAACCTGCTGGATATGGCAGGAGATCCCTACGATTACGACAAGATTATATCCGGACAGCTTACGCCTATGTTCTTTGGATCTGCCATGAACAATTTTGGCGTGGAGCCATTCCTGAGAGAATTTCTGCAGCTGGCACCCTGCCCCGGAGCACACAAGTCCAATCTGGGCAGAATTGAGGCTGACGATCCCAACTTCTCAGGTTTTATTTTCAAGATTCAGGCCAATATGAACCCTGCCCACAGAGACAGGATTGCATTCATGCGCATTTGCTCCGGACATTTTGAGAAGGGCATGGAGGTTACCCAGACCCGCACCGGCAGACAGGTCAGACTGGCACAGCCCCAGCAGTTCATGGCTCAGGATAGAGTCATGGTTGATGATGCATGGCCCGGAGACATTATCGGCATTTTCGACCAGGGAGACTTTACCGTAGGAGATACTGTTTCCGCCGGCAACAAAAAGCTCCAGTTTGAGCCCTTGCCTGTGTTCCCCTGTGAGATATTTGCCACAGTTTCCCCCAAGGACTCCATGAAGCGCAAGCAATTCACCAAGGGAGTGCAGCAATTGGCAGAGGAGGGCGCAGTTCAGGTGTTCCGCAGACCGGATACAGGCATGGAAACCATTATTATCGGCGCTGTCGGCGAGCTGCAATTTGAGGTGTTCTGTCACAGAATGCGGGGAGAGTACGGCGTGGAACTTCGCTTTGCCAATATGCCCCACACTGCAGCCCGTTGGATAGAGTCTGAGGTCAAGGATTTGGACAGCCTCAAGCTGCCCAGCGGCGTTATGCGCATTGAGGACGACGAGGGCAAGCCGGTGCTGCTGTTTGAGAGCAACTGGGCAATTGATATGGCCATTGACAGAAACCCCGGTCTGGAGCTTAGGGAAATTAAGCTCAAGAGAGAAGAGGTCATATGAAGCAGGTTTGCGTAATTGCATTGGGTTGTCCCAAAAACATAGTTGACTCAGAGCACATTCTATCGGATTTCGCTGCCACCGGCAGGTACCGGCTGACAGAGGATCAGACCACTGCCGACGTGGTTGTTGTAAATACCTGCGCGTTTATAGGCAGCGCCAGGGAGGAGGCCATTGAGGCTATCCTGGGGGCCGCAGAGACCATGAGGCCAGACGCCAAATTGGTGGTTGCAGGATGTATGGCCCAGATGTACGGAGAGATTATTCGGGAGGAGATTCCCCGGGTAGACTATGTGTTTGGAACAGGCACATATGATGACATTATCTCCACAGTAGAGGGAGAGAACTCCGATGTATATCCGGATCCCAATGTCCATGTAGGCAATCTGTTTGCCAAGGGTGGGCCTGTGGACCTTAACGATCTCAGCTATCTCAACAGGGAAAACCTACATTCTACAGGTTATTATGCCTACCTCAAAATAGCTGACGGCTGTAACAATGCATGTTCATATTGCGTTATTCCCAGGCTCAAGGGCCGCTACAGGTCCCGCAAGTACGAGGATATTATGGCTGAGGCCCGCAGACTGGCTGAAAAGGGAGTCAAGGAAATCATCTTGGTTGCCCAGGACACCACCAGATACGGACAGGACCTGTATCACAAGTCCAGGCTGGCCGAGCTTATGGAGGACATTTCCCATATTTCCGGTATAGAGTGGATCCGGGTGCTATATACATATCCCGATCAGATAGGGGATGACCTGATTGCAGTGCTGAGAGACAATCCCAAGGTATGCAAATATCTGGACATCCCAATTCAGCACATTAACGACCGCATCCTCAAGGATATGCGCAGGCGGGGCGATTCGGCCATGATTAAATCTGTGCTGACCAAGCTGCGCAGCCAGGTTCCCGGTATCATCCTGAGAACATCTCTGATTGCAGGCTATCCTACAGAGACCGAGGAGGAGATTTCCGAACTCATACAGTTTGTGTCCCAGGGGTGGTTTGACAGGCTGGGGGCCTTTGCCTATTCCAGGGAGGATGGCACAGTTGCCGGAGAGATGAAGGGCCAGATCCGCACCCGCACTAAGGAGGCAAGAGCCCGCCGCATCATGCGGGCCCAGCACAAGGTGGTCTGCGAGAAGAACAAGTCCAGAGTGGGCAAGACATACCGCACCATAACAGAGGGTGTCTCCGAGGACGGCATTTTCTACTATGGCAGGACCTACGGAGAGGCTCCGGATATTGACGACTACGTATACTTTGTCAGCCCCGAGCCCTTGGAACCCGGAGATATGGTAGATGTATACATTCAGACATACAGGGAATACGAGTTGATAGGAGAAGTCAGATGAATCTTCCAAACAAAATCACGCTGTTCAGAATATGCCTTATACCCATCTTTTTGGTATTTGCACTGGGATTGCCCTTTGGAATCGGACAGGAGTTTTTTGGCAAATTCGGTTCCTATATAGCGGCTGTGGTATTTACAATTGCTGCAATTTCCGACGCAGTGGACGGACATCTGGCCCGGAAATACAACCAGGTTACCAACTTTGGCAAGTTTATGGATCCGATTGCCGACAAGATTCTGGTTCTGTCAGCCATGTTGGTTCTGGTGGGACAGGGAGTGTTCCCGGTAGTTGGCGTTATAATAATTATCGCCAGGGAGTTTGTGGTATCTGCCATTCGCATGGTGGCAGTGTCATCTGACGGCAAGGTAATCGGAGCAGGTATTTCCGGCAAGGTCAAGACAGTATTCCAGATGCTGGCAGTTATTTTTGCATTGCTGAAGGACTTCCCCTTTTCTTTTGTTTTCAAAAGCTTCCACATGTATGATATACTTTTTTGGTTGTCCGTTATTTTGACAATTTACTCCGGACTGCAATATGTGGTCCAGAATGTAAAATACCTGAGAGGATAGGATTATGAGATTCATCGTTGATGCCATGGGGGGAGATAATTGCCCCAACGCCGCAGTTAAGGGCGTAATACAGGCAATCAGAGCCAGAGATGACTTTGATATAGTTCTCGTAGGAGATAAAAACCCGATTAACTCCATTTTGAACGCTGAGGACTGCCACGACAAGCGAATTACCGTAATTGACGCCCCTACGTATGTGGAAATGTCAGATAATCCGGTCAAGGTTCTCAAACAGAAGAGAGACGCCTCCATGTTCAAGTGCATGGACCTGCTTAAGGAAGGTCAGGGGGACCTGATGATTTCCGCCGGCAGCACAGGTGCATTGCTGGTGGGATCCAGCATTATTCTCGGCAGGATAAAGGGGATCAATTCTCCTTCAATGCCAGCATCTATTCCCAACAGGACAGGCGGTTTTACTCTGCTGCTTGATTCCGGACTCAATCCGGTAATCAAGCCCGACAACTACGTGCAGTTCGCCAAGATTGGCAGTATATATTACAACGTTCTGACCGGTGCACCTAACCCAAAGGTAGGCCTGCTCAACATGGGCACCGAGAACGGCAAGGGCAATCAGGTAGTCAAGGATGCCTTTGAGGAGCTCATGGATGCCAATGTGAACTTTGCTGGCAACATCGAGTCTGGAGACATTCTCAAGGGCCACGTTCAGGTGGCCGTATGCGACGGCTTTACGGGGAATTGTGTAATCAAGGCCATCGAGGGAACGGCCAAGATGTTTACCGGTATGCTGAGAGGCATGTTTGAAAAATCCATGAAGAACAAGGCTGCCTATATTGTAATCAAGAACGACATGGCCGAGATGAAGAAGACCATGAGCACCGACGAGAGCGCAGGAGCTCCTATTCTGGGCGTAAATGGCCTGGTAATCAAGACCCACGGCAATTCCAAGGACACCACATTTGCCAGCGTTATACTGAAAAAGGCTACGCTGCTCAGCGATTCTCGTATTGTAGAGAGACTTACCAGGGAGTTTGCAAAATGAGCGCAAAGCCGGCCGGATTAGAGAAGACATTGGGATATACCTTCCGCAACAAGGCACTGCTGCAGCAGGCCTTGACCCACACATCCCGTGCAAATGAAATAACACCCCACAATCACTGCGCCAGCTATGAGAGGCTGGAGTTTGTGGGAGATGCTCTGCTGGGTTTAGCCATCGGATCCTATTTGTACGATAAGATGCCCAAATCACCCGAGGGGGTATTGTCAAAAACCCGGGCCAATATCGTGTGCGAGAAGGCCCTCCACCGGTGTGCTGTGGAAAACCTGGGCCTCCCTGAGTATGTGCTGCTTGGCAAGGGAGAGGAAATGTGCGGAGGTCGGAACAAGCCCTCTGTATTGGCAGACGTGGTGGAGGCTATTCTTGGAGCTATCTATATGGATTCCTGTTACGATGTGGCCAGAGAGGTGGCTATCAGACTGCTGCAGCCCATTATCCAGGACGTGCTTAGCGGTCACTTTGTGGACGACTACAAGTCTGCATTGCAGAACTACATCCAGGGACAGGCCCTGGGAGACATCAAATATACTATCATTTCCGAATCCGGCCCTGACCATGACAAGCGCTTTGAGGCAGAGGTCCGTGCCGCAGGAAATTCGGCTGTTGGCAGCGGCCATACTAAGAGGGAAGCAGAACAAGCGGCTGCTCAGGGGTTGTTGGCCCTGATCAAGCCTACAAAGGGGGAGCCTGAGAAATGAAACTCAGACATTTATACATACAGGGCTTTAAGTCCTTTGCGGACAAGCTGGACCTGGACTTTGCAGATGGAATAACAATTTTTATCGGGCCTAATGGCAGCGGCAAGAGCAATATCTCCGATGCTATCAGGTGGGTGTTGGGTGAACAGAACCCCAGATTGCTCCGCAGCACCAAGATGGACGACGTTATATTCTCAGGCAGTGAGGGCAGGCGTTCCCTGGGATATGCTGAGGTTGCGTTGACCTTTGACAATTCCGACAGACAATTGCCCTGTGACTACGACGAGGTCACAGTTTCCAGACGGGTTTACAAGTCCGGAGAGAGCGAGTTCCAGATTAACAAGACAAATTGCAGACTCAAGGATATCCGGGAGCTGTTTATGGACACAGGTATCGGCCGGGAAGGTTACTCAGTAATCGGTCAGGGCAGAATTGAGTCCATCCTGAATTCCAAGGCCGAGGATCGACGCACTATCTTTGAAGAGGCTTCAGGCATAACCAAGTTCCGCACCCGCAAGGAGGAGGCGGAGAAAAAACTCAACATCGCCAACGACAATCTGGCGCGAATCAGGGACATTATATACGAACTGGAGTCCCAGATGGACATGCTGTCCCAGGAGGCGGACAAGGCCAAGCGCTACATCATACTGAGAGATGAGCTCCAGGAACTGGAGGTAGGTATATACGTAGACAGCATCCGCATTTTGCTGAACAAGGCCCAACAGTATGAGATCAAAGTGGCCCAGCTGGAGCAGGACATTGAGAACTGCGATGCCACTAAGCAGGAACTGTTGGAACGCCGCAGCTCCTTTGGCACATTGGAGCAGGATTGCGTGGACAGACTGGACAATGCCAAGGCTCAGCTCCATGAGGTGGAGTTGGGACTGGAGGCTGCCAAGGGGCAGCGCAATCTGAGCTATCAGAAAATGGCGGAGACCAAGGGCGCCATTTCCAAGGCAGAGGAAGAGGCCCGGCAGTACAGCGATGACATGGACAGAATCAATGCCGAGTTGGCAAACTTTGACCGGGAGATAGGTGAGCTGGAGGCCAAGGCATTGGAGGCCAAAGAGAGACTGGCAGCCAAGAATAAGGAACTGTCAGAACTGACTGCAGCCATATCCCAGCGAGAGAATATTAACGCCGGAGTCTCCGACAGACATGCCAGACTGAACGCAGAGGTGGGCTTGATTGGCAACAGATTGACGGCTATAGACACTGAGCGCCAGGGCAACCTGAACAGATTGGGCACCTTGGCGGCTGAGATTGCCGGAGCAGATGCTGCGATCAAGGCCGGACAGACCCAGCTGGCTGATGCCCAGACCAAGCTGGACAGCTATGACTCCAAGCTGACATCTGCCCAGAACAAGATTGAGGCACTGATAGATTCCAAAAATGATATTGCAAACAAGCTGGAGCTGCAGAAGGCAGAGCTCAAGAGGGTTAACGATGAATATCAGGGAAGCAATGCCAGACTGCGGACCCTCAAGGAAATGGAGAATTCCATGGAGGGCTATCAGCGCAGTGTCAAGAACCTGATGACCGCCTGCAACCAAAGCAGATCCCTGGGCACAGGAGTTCTGGGCACAGTTTCCGAATTGATTCGTGTGGACAAGACCTATGAGACTGCCATCGAGTTTGTATTGGGCAACAGCCTGCAGGATGTTGTAACCGAGACGGACCAGGACGCCAAGAGATGCATTGAATATCTGCGTTCTCAATCTGCAGGCAGAGTTACATTCCTGCCTATCAATACCGTTAAAACCAGAATGCTGGAGAAGGAATTCGTTGGCCGCATCGGCGGCCATGGCGGATATGTGGGCATTGCCGCTGATTTGGTGGAATCCGCCCCTAACATCAGGCCGGTAGTACAGAACCTGCTGGGCCGCATTGTTGTGGCCAGGGACTTGAGCAGCGCCATGGATATGGCCCGGAAATGCGATTATAACTTTAAGATAGTCACACTGGAGGGCGATATTGTAAATGCAGGCGGCGCCATGACCGGTGGTTCCAAGGATACCGGCGCAGGCAGAGGCTTCCTGAGCCGTAAGAGAGAGATTCAGGAACTGACTCAGTCCACCCAGGGCATGGCAGGCAGGATTGCCAATGCCAACGCAGATCAGCTCCGGCTGGAGACCCAACTGCGCAATGCTGACAAGGATTTGGCCGCAGCTACGGAGCAGTACAGATCAATCCATACCGATAGGGCAGTTATGGAAAACAGTTTGCGCTCATTGCAGGTAGACTCTGACAGGGAGATTGCCCGCAGAGATCAATTGGCAGATGAGAGGCAACAGATCACAGAAGCCAACATCAGACTGGATGCGGAGCAGCAGGAGGCCAAGGACAAGATGACCCAGCTGAACCGGGAGCTGGCAGAAGTGGTCAAGGAGATTGAGGCATACGGCAGACAGGCCCGCAGCGAGTTGGAGGCCAAAGAGGCCATGACCAGAGACAGCGACTCTATCCGCTCTGAGTTGGAGAAGCTGGAAATTATCACCTTGAACGTATTGCACAACAAGGAGAGGGAGCAGATTCAGCTGAACTCTGTGCTGGAAAATATGGGCCAGGTAAACAAGGCCAAGCAGGCAGCAATGGAGGCTCTGGACCGAATCGAGGACAGCATAGATCAGCAGGAGCTGGAAATCGACCGTTTACTGGCAGCAAAGGCCGAATCTGAGTCCAATATTGCCCGGCTTACAGAGGAGAGAGATGGTCTCAGCGAAGAGTTCAATAAACTGAACCAACAGATCGAGTCCAACGACGAGGCCAAGATGACCTTTGTATCCAGATTAAACAGAGCCCAGGCCGACTCCATCAGACAGCAGGCAGAGCTGGAGACAGTAAGGAACAGACTGTGGGATCAGTACAACCTGACGTACGAGACCTCCGAGGGTCAATACAAAGTGCCGGAGAACATGGCTGCTGCCCGGAAGAGAGTAGATACTCTGAGAGAACAGATCAGGTCCATGGGAGATGTGAACGTAACGGCCATAGACCAATATGCCGCCAACATGGAGAGGCTAAGATTCCTGAAGGACCAGGAGAGCGACGTTGTGGAAAGCGGAGAGAAGCTGCGCAAGATAATCTCTGAGGTGGCAGCCCAGATGAAGGAGCAGTTTGTATCCCAGTTCCAGCTCATAAACGACAGCTTTTCCCATGTGTTCTCAGACTTGTTTGGCGGAGGCAGGGCATATGTGGAGCTCACCGACAATACCAATGTATTGGAGAGCGGTGTTGAGATTATAGTCCAGCTGCCCGGCAAGAAACTGCAGAACATGAACCTTATGTCCGGCGGTGAGCGGGCCCTGACGGCCATCGCATTGCTGTTTGGCATACTCAGGCTCAAGCCGTCGCCATTCTGCCTGTTGGACGAGATTGAGGCCGCTCTGGACGAGGTAAACGTATCCAGATTTAGCAATTACCTGCAGAACTGTGCAGATGATACACAGTTCCTGATTATAACCCACAGAAGGGGAACAATGGAAATTGCCAATTACATGTATGGAGTTACAATGCAGGAACCCGGCGTTTCCAAGATTGTCTCAATGAAGATCAAAGAGTGATGGTGAGGAATTAAAATGGGAATTTTTGACAAGCTGAAGCAAGGACTGTCCAAGACTCGGGAGAGAATGTCCGACGGGATTAATCGCGTTTTTGCCTCTATGGGAAAAGTGGACGAGGACATGATGGAGGAACTGTTTGACGCTCTGATTTCCGCGGATGTGAGCATGGACACCACAGACAAAATACTGGACAGGCTGAGAAAGGCCATCAAGGAGAACAGGATTATCGATCCCGGAGAGGCCAAGGAACAGTTGATCCGCATTATTTCTGAGATGATCGATCCTGCAGATGCAGGACTCAAGCTGAATTCCAAGCCGGCAGTTATATTTGTCATCGGCGTCAATGGTGTTGGCAAGACTACATCAATTGGCAAAATGGCCAATAACTACAGGAACGCAGGAAAGAAGGTGGTGGTTGCCGCTGCCGATACATTCAGAGCAGCTGCCATTGACCAGCTGCAGGTATGGACCGACAGGGCAGGAGTTGACCTGATCAAGCAACAGGAGGGGGCCGATCCCTCGGCAGTTCTATTTGACGCCATCAATGCGGCCAAATCCAGGTCTGCGGATATTCTGATTGTAGACACGGCAGGCAGATTGCACACCAAGAAGAACTTGATGGAGGAGCTGAACAAGATGAACAGAGTCCTGCGCAGGGAGCTGCCTGATGCTGACATCAACACATTGATTGCGTTGGATGCCACCACGGGACAGAATGGCATTTCCCAGGCCAAGGTGTTCTCAGAGGGCTGCCCAATCGACGGCATCATCCTGACCAAACTGGATGGCACTGCCAAGGGCGGCGTAGTAATCTCCATCAAGGACGAGCTGGGTATCCCGGTAAGATTGGTTGGAGTAGGAGAGGGAATCGACGACCTGTTGGTATTTGAACCTCAGGAATTCGTAAGTGCTATATTTGAGGACTAATTAATCAGCAGGGCTGTGGCAGCAAAATTCCATAGCCCTTTTCCTTGACAGCCGGGCCTGTTTGAAGCATAATTAACCGGCACACAGATGTTTCCGTAGCTCAGCTGGATAGAGCGACCGCCTCCTAAGCGGTAGGTCGGGTGTTCGAATCACCTCGGGAACACCAAATGGACAGTCCATAATACTGGGCTGTCTTTTTTTACGCAATTCGCTGGGAATCATCGAGAAATCAGGATTTCCCGGTGCTTTTGCATTATCAGATAATATCTGTCAAAAAACCATTGCGGATTTCGACTTCCTAAGTGTATGGGAGTCTCACATTTTATGCTATACTCGTTCTTAATTTGGAATCGACGAAGGAGAACATCCCTGTGAAGATATAAGTTACATTGTATGGGCAGGTTTTATCGTCAGACAATAAATTGCAGTATTTTTTAAAGTAGGTATTATGGATTTTAGCAAAAAAATACAGGAACTTCGTAAGCAAAGAGGACTTACCCAGGAGAAACTGGCGGAGGTTTTATTCGTGTCCAGAACTGCCATTTCAAAATGGGAATCCGGCAGTGGATATCCAAGTGTAGATTCTCTGAAGGTGATTGCCAAGTTTTTCAATGTAACGGTTGATGCGCTGATATCGGACGATGAATTGCTGATTATAGACTGAATAATGCATAATATGGGCGGAGTTTAGTGCCCGGAATACTGAGTTATGATATAATGGAAGCGCCAAAGACGAATATCATTTTGTTGAAATGGAGGCCCATCCATGAAAAAGAAAGTATTTTTATACATAGGATTGATTATTGTATCAATAGTGCTGTTCATTTTATCAATGACTGTCCTGGGAAACACTAAACTAATAGCGCCGATTGTCATTGTGATAAGCTTGTATCTGTT
The DNA here is from genome assembly GCA_964500525.1 of uncultured Clostridia bacterium. GTDB lineage: Bacteria > Bacillota > Clostridia > RGIG7378 > RGIG7378 > RGIG7378. Next base: position 10,698 of record CAZCOE010000019.1, read on the forward strand.
TGCAGGCAGTTTAATAAAGCTATGTCGAATGAGTGATAGATTAAAGAACACAGTAATCTGTGCTCTGGATATCCTGTTCTGGATCCCATAGAATCGAAATCTTCGAGGTGTAATGAAATGAAAAAAACAAAATTGTATAAGATTAGTTCTACCTTGTTCTTTGCATCTGCTGTGCTGTTATACTTAGCTGCAATTATTATTTTTGCTGCCGGTGATAATAAATATATGGGAGTGATATGGTTATGCCTTGGTTCCACATATCTCTGCCTTGGCTCAGTATATTTGAACAAAACTAAGGAAAAAAACGACAGCGAGGATACCGACAGCGAGAATACCGACAGCGATGACATCGACAGCGAGGATACCGACAGCGATGACATCGACAGCGAGAGCAGTGTCAGCGAGGATAACGACAGCGAGAATAGTGACAGCGAGAACAAAGACGAATAATCCGCTTTACAGCGGTTTCCCAAATGGACAGTTCATGACGAACTGCCCATTTTTTCGCCCAATCCACAATTAAAAGTCCACCAGATAGATGCCTATATGAATTTGAGTGAAGGATCCATTCCGGGTAATCCGGCTTATTTTGGCAGTAAGCAGCTTGCCGGCATCCATTAGCCGGGCAAATACAATGTTGTCCTTCTCCGG
>CAZCOE010000020.1:0-10217 GCA_964500525.1 uncultured Clostridia bacterium
GACGTGAAAATTCTTGAGGAAAGTGGATTGTTTGCACACCAGTATAATAATGTTACTGGTTTTATGGACGTTAAGTCTAAGGTTCGTCCTGATCTAAACATCATCTTTATGACTGCCCATAAATCCAAAGGTCTTCAAGCAGACTACGTTTTTATCCTAAACAACAAGAGTTCAAGAATGGGCTTCCCCAGTAAAATTCAGGACGCTGGAATACTGGCACTTCTGATAGATAATTGCGACTCATTCCCGAATGCTGAGGAACGCAGACTGTTTTATGTTGCATTAACCAGAGCTAAGAAAAAAGTATATTTGATTACCATAGAAGGGCAGGAATCCAGCTTTGTTTCTGATCTTAGAACTTGGTTCGGTGAGGAAATCAAGAAAGAACGGTTCCAGTGTCCCTTGTGCGGCGGCAAATTACTTAAGAAGAGCGGTCCATATGGAGAATTCTATGGATGTTCTAACTACCGCTCTAATGGCTGCAAGTACAAACGCAATATCAAACAGTGAAATAAGTTGGGGCTTTGTGGGCATGTTTTATTATTGCTTGTATTACCTTTTCCACTCTTCCCCTCTACACACTACTTCCCCAGCCGCTGCCTCAACGCCACCAGCTGCTGCCGCGTCAGATACTTGCAATAGTGCATGCCTTCCTCCGTCGGATGCAGCACAGGGTACTGCGGGTGGTTAGTCCTCAGCATGTAGTGCTTCCCTATCATCCACTCGCATATATCAAACAGATCTTTCCGCTTCATTTCCCTTAGTACCCCATACTCCGGGACCTCGTAGAGCTTGGCCTTTTGTATCCTATCGCTACCTTCCCCCTGGAGAACATCCACCAGCATGGTCAGGCCATAGTACTTTATCTGACTCACGTGCACCAGACAATTCAAGATAGTATAGACCACCTCATTCAGGTCCTGGCCATCATAGGAAACTGCGCCCATTTGAGCCTTTTCGATCTTTTCTCCATCATTTATGTCGCCAGCTGCAGGCTTCCCCTCAGGCCCAGATCTTTGCACAGGTGCCTTTACGTCACCGGCTGCAGACTTTCCCTCAGCCACCGTTCTGCGCCCCGGTGCCTTTGTATCACCGGCCGCAGGCTTTCCCTCAGCCACTGTTCTGTGCACAGGTGCCTTTGCATCGCCGGCCGCAGGCTCTCCCTCAGCCACGGTTCTGTGCACAGGTGCCTTTGCATCACTGACTGCTGGCTTCCCCTCAGCCACTGTTCTGTGCACAGGCGCCTTTGTATCGCCAGCTGCTGGCTTCCCCACAGGCCCAGGTCTTTGCTCCGAAGCCTTGGGCGTAACCGGTTTCTCCTGTATCTTGGGTGCTATATCCATTGCCTTAGGCATTTTCACAGGCTCAGCGATATCAGGAGGCAAATGCATCAGCTCCATATAGTACTGGAGGCTCATTTTCCTGTTACAGCCATGCTTGTCCTGCCTATAGTTGGTGCATCCCAGGAAATAGCCCGCTCCCTGACTTGGCGGTTTCACAACCAGATATCCATCTCTGCATTCGTCGCACTTTAAAATGGACAGCTTGCCGCCTCTGTAGTCATTGGTCATAAACCCGCACAATTCCGGCTCATTGGTGCAAATGAATAACCGTAGTCCATATGCAGGCTTGTATCTGAACTGCAGCGGATAGCCGCAAATCGGGCAGGTCTTTTTGAAAGGGTTTTCTCTGACAGAGTTTTCGTTCCAATTCCCCTTCAGAACCACGTTCTTATAGTCCTTCTTTATTTCCAGCAGGAATTCGGACGGGTTATTCTCAGGTGCCACAAAGTAAACCCTGTTCTTCGTTCTGGTCATAGCCACGTAGAAGAGCCTCCGCTCCTCGGCGTATTCCATGGACTTGTCCCCCTTGATTACCAAGGACAATACCGGATCATCCTCAACCTTGGATGGGAAGCCAAATGTCTCGTTCCGACCATTGATAACAATTACGTTGTCGTAGCCCAACCCCTTGGATGCATGGGCCGTCATAAATGTGATGTTGAGCTTTGGGTATTTTATACTCTTAATGCTGCCGGTCCTGTTCCTGACCTCAAAGAGGCCTGACTTTTCCAGCTTATCTCCGTCGAAACCGTATCTGCCCAACAGCAGGATCGAAGAATCGTTTTTCTTGCCTTCTGCTTTGTTATATTCCATGATCTGCCCCAGGGCAGTCTCCACCGCCACAGCCAGGTTATAATCGGCTCCGCTCCTTCTATCTGCATTCCACTTCTTGGGCCTGCCATCATAGGTGTAGATAATTACCGGGTCCTGAATGGTCTTGGGAGATATGAGGGATTTGGTTATCTGGGTCTCGTTCTTTTGGATAAAGCTGCCGGCGATGTCGATTACTTCCTGGGAGTTGCGGTATGTGCTCTCGATCTTCAGGAGCTTTGCATAGCCCATCTTCTCGGCGAACTTGGTGAACAGGGTTATGTCGGAGCCGCTGAACGCATAGATGGACTGCCAGTCGTCTCCCACTGCGATAATTTTGGCCTCTGTAACCTCTGACAAGGCCTTGACCAGGTCGAATCTCTGCTTGGAAATATCCTGGTATTCATCTACGATAATGTACTTAAAATCCAGTTTCTGCTTCATTTCCTTGACTTCATTGAGGAGCCGGGCAGATTCGTTGATCATGTCCTCGAAGTCCACAGCATTATTCTCCCGCAGGAATCTCTGGTACTCAAAATAGCACTCCTGGCAAATGTCCAGGAAGAGCCTGGTTCGCTCATTTCCGGTCTTGGTGCGCATCCGGCCGAACTCGGAATCATCATATCCGTTGGTCTTGAAGTTGCTGATGAATCTGCAAATCAGCATGACCAGCTTCTTTATGTAGCGGTTCTCCTCTGTTGTAATCAGCTTCTCCATTACCTCTCTGTTGGAACGGGGCGTCATGGTGAAGCCATGCCTGTTTAGCTCCATAGCCAGATGGTCGGTCAGGGATTTCCCATCCAGGTATTTGGAAAATGTGTAGATGAGTTTAGTTCCATGCTGTCGATGGAGCTGGATTTTGTCCTTTATGGCCTGCTTGTATACCCGCAGCTGACTGTCTGTGTATAGCCAGTTCTTCCCATCCTCTGTAATTCCAAAGTGCTCCAGGTATGCCTCATTATCTCCCTGACGAATTATGAAATCCGGAGTATAGGGTTTCCCGGAATTGCGGATATTGTACTTGTAGATTGGCTCGTAATCGTAATCGATGTTGTTGAGGTACAGGAAATTGGCGATTTCCACCTCTTGGAGGGATCGCATTATCTCATTTTGCAGCGTTACCTGCTTTTTGGTGCGGATGTCCATGATTTCTCTCTTGAAATCGTCCAATTCACCTCGCAGAGTAGACAGGTTGGTCCTTGCAATCTTGTTGAAAAATTCGTTCAGATCACTTCCTGTGTAGGGAGTGTCGAAATAGGAGCCGAAGAACAGAATCAGGTTGTTTACCATGCTCTCGTTCTTCAGCACCGAGTCCCTGAAGTAATCCATAATCACATAGTACAGCTTATACGAATCTACTATGTTCAGCTTTTCCGGCACCTGCTTCCTGATAATGGCATTGCCTGTGGAGTGGAACGTGGCTATTGGGCAGGGTATATTCAGGTCCCTGTTCAGCTTGTCCTTCAGCTCCTGTACCGCCTTGTTGGTAAAGGACACCACCAATATCTGCCTGGGATCTACGCCCTTCCTCTCCACCAGATACTTGACTTTGGCTGCTACAGTAGTGGTCTTGCCGGCCCCGGCGCCTGCGATAACCAGGCTGTAATCCTCATCTGTAAGAACTACCTTGCGCTGGTCCTGGTCCAACTTAATAGCAGGATCCACCTGGGAGAGAATATTGTCCAGATACTTTTCTTCTTCCTTAAGGGCCCTGGCTACGTACTCATCGTTATGCCTGTGGACGATGTTTTCAAAATCGGAATAATGTTCCAGGGTTGTCTCCACCATGGGTTGGGGAATCCCATTGTTTTTGCAATACTCACTCAGCAGCTGGCTTTTCTTGAGCACGCCAAAGTACTCCACGACTTTTCTGTCCTCAAGCAATCTGTTTCTGTATTCGCTTTTCGCCACATAATGATTGGACGAGGTCAGACCATCCATGAACCGGCTCAGATCCCAGAGTTGTTGGCATTCGACGGTTTCGAAAGATGTCTTTTGTATCGGCGTATTTGCTTTTCCTCTTCCAAAAAGCCTGGAAAACAAACCCATTTGGCAACTTTCCTTTTAGTGTGTTTGCTAAAACCATGTAAAACGATGTTCTACGACAATATCCATAATATAACTTTATGTATGTTTCCGCAACGAATCAGGCCGATGGGATACCGGATTTTTGTGTGCCGCCTAGTGAAAAGCCCCCGGTTGCCCGGGAGCTGTCGTGCTATTCGCCTATCTTATACTGCTCTTTCAGATCATTAAGCATGTTGTACTTGATCATGCCCTTTTTCTGCATTCTGCCCACAACTATGCCCGGTGCAACATTGTGCCTATTTGCAAAGCGCAGTACAGTTTGTCTGGAAAAATCTCCCTGCTTCATGAACGCATCAAATTCCTCTGTGGGGATAAGCAGATTATCAGCCCACATATCTGCTGCATCCTCATCCTCCTTTGTGACCTCCGCCTTACCTACATGGCCCAGACAGACATGGGCCATCTCATGAAAGAAACTGAACCAGAACTTGTCTGCATCCCTACCTCTAACCGTTAGTCCTACAACAATCTTGCTGCCATCCATAAAGGACGCACCCTGGAGGAAAGAGCCCTGCAGATGTGGCAGAAATACCAGCGCAGCTCCACACTCTGCCAAGAGCTGTTTTAGCTGGGGGCAGAACTCCTTCGGTCGCAGCATGGTCATGTTTCTTAGTTTAGGCATGAGTGCCATCAAGGCCTTGATATTAATAGGAGCGGTGGCAACCTGCCTTGCTTTTATCTTGATCTGCTGTGCCCAAGCAATTAGTGCAAGGTCACTCTTTTCTGTAACAGCTAATCTCCTGCAGGCAATTCTGGTAATCTGCCTATCGGCAAGCAAAGACAAATCCACTACCTCAAAGTACCTTCTGAGATGGACGACTCTCTCCTTGGCATCTCTGGTCTCCGGCACCCAGCCATGCTTGGCCATTTCACTATAGGGAAACTGCTTTGCAATCTGGAGATCTGCATCCATCTTGTTTTCCAGCTCTGCCTTTACAAGCTTTTCTCTGTATATAGCCTCAAGGTTATTCCAAAACCTGGCCGGAATGCCAAGTACCATCTCTAATCTGACAGCTACATCCGAAGTAAGCAGGACCTCGCCATTGATGAGCCTGCTGATATGCTTCTCAGTCATATCCATCCTGGCGGCGAACTCCTTCTGGCTCATACCTCTTTCAATAAGCTGCTCTTTTATTGTTGCTCCTGGGGGCGTTGCAACAATGCTGCGACTCATAACCATAGTTCTACCTCCTTACTTTTCCTAATGATAATCTACAATATCCAAAATATTAGCTACTTGAATTTCGTTCCCCTTCTTTTCGAATACTAACCTGTACGGGTGTACCAAATCCATGGCATATTGACCTATTCTGTTTTGTGTCAAGGTGTGACAGCGTCCAATTCGATATTGTATTAGCATCTCTACATTATCTGCTGCGGATATTTCGTCTATTCTCTGATGAATCTTTGCTGCCATTTCTCGTCCATATGCCTTCTCTGCTGTTCTTGCATCCGTACAACATTTTTCCAACCTTTTACTCTTGTACGAAATCTCCAACGCGTCACCCCCCCTCATTCTAATTTACCTATGAGGTAAATTAATATTACCACTCATTGTTCTCGGAGTCAATCTTGAAATTAACCTATACGGTAAATTATGCTAGATAATTTCCACCCTTTCCCTCCTCGCCTTGCCTTGATATAATAATTGCAGACTGTTTGGCTTGGTGGCCACGTTCGCCGCCCTGCCGATTTCATCAATTTAGCTTACAATTCAGGAGGATATTATGAATAAAAAGACACTAACGCGGCCAGTGCTGGAGTCCAGATACTCTGCCGCCGCCAAGAACCTCTACCTGGTTGCTGCATTTACCGCTGTCAACCTGATTTTGATTATGACCAACACGGATATGTACTTCCTGTTTTCCGCAAACATTCCCTTTGTGTTAACAGCCCTTTCCCGGTATTTTTGCGGAATGATGCCCGCCGAATCTTACGCGGGCTTGGGAGACATAGAGTTCTGGCCTGCCAGCTTTTTCTATGTGGCTCTGACTATCTCCATTCTCTCTATAGCACTCTATGTGCTCGCCGGAATTCTGTCCAACAAGCACCGGGTAGGATGGCTCATTGCTGCTCTGGTTATGTTCTCCCTGGACACCGTCTTCATGGTGTGGTACTACGGTATCGATATGTCCATAATTATCGATATGGTGTTCCACGTTTGGGTGCTGGTAATCCTGATTCAGGGCATAGCCGCCCACTACAAGCTCAAGAAAATGCCTCCTGAGGAAATCGTTGCTGAGGCCGTGGATGTGGACGAGGCCGAGGATGCTGATGTGATTGAGGATGCCGATGGGGCTGAGGATGAGACCATTGATGAGGATGAGACTGAGACTGTTGAAACCCCTGAGGAGTACGATTCGTCCAATAACTAAGAGCGAATAAGTCGGGTAACTGGGCGCTGGTTCACTTCAGGGCTCAAAAACAGCTGAAATCTTTTGGTTTACACTATTTGGTTCCATTGATATAATGGTAGTGATAGTTATTAGCACTATTCCTTTTCATAAAATTTTTCCTCTACCGCCTTGGTTAACGAATCGAGGCGGTCCTTTTTTTGTAAGCCTGTGATTCTCTCAGACCCTGAAATGCAAGGGCTCCAGCGCTGAAAATATATGGCTTTTCTGTTGGTCCCAATGTGCATCGGAAAATGTCGGAATCTTTTGGTTTACACCGAAAAAGTCCATAGCTATAATAATAGTAGAAGGAACGGCAGACGGTTGATTCACGGTTTTTAGCGTTTACCGCCTTGACTAAGAATCGAGATTTTTTAATTTGTATAGAAATTATCAAGGAGATAATTCCTATGATTACAAGAAACAACTGAAATAAATCAGTATATGTTACCATATACATCACCTTCCCTCTGGAAGAGGCATCTTCCGAGAAGAGAATCAACCGCCTACCTTCCAAATTATTGAAGTATTTCCTTCACAATTGCTCTCAGCAATGTGATAGTCAGTGATATAACTGCTACGGCAACACAAAACTCCTCCAAATCTGGAGGAGTTTTGTGTATCAAGCGGCTCAATTACCTGAGCCTCTTATCCTTATCCTACAATATGTCCCGACGCAATAGTTATAATTAATAATACAGCAGGCACGATTGCCGAGCACCATAGCAATGCCGAAATCGCCTTGAAGTACTTTTTATAGGGCTGTGTTGCCTTGAAGGACAAGACCATAAACACAATACCTATAACAGCAGGAATCACTATGAACATGACGCTGAGAATTCCCACAATAATATACTCTGCAGTATCCGACATTTCAGAAACTTCATCGGATTCCTCCGTCTCACACAACTGCTTCAGGAGCTCTGCATCCGTAATCTGATACACTGTTACCGTGTCGTACAGCATGAGATTTGGCTCCGTCACATACCCTTCTTCAAAGCCATAACAGCTCAGATAATACACCGTATCCTTGTCACAGTATATGAGATATCCCATTGTACAGCTCAGTTCCTCATCCAGAGAATATCCCTCTACTGGATACAAGGTATATTGGGCTAAGGAGATTCCCTTCACGGAGACAGGATTTGCGAGAAGTTTCTCTGGAGAAACCTTAATTGGATCTGTTGGGAATGTATCATTTTCGGCAACCAGCTCGTAGTATTCGGCAACTCCCTTTTCCATATTCTCATATGTGGATATTTGCTTGGTGTTCAGGTAGCTGACATATTCGTTGGCGCCGTTTTCGAACCGGAAGTGAACAATCACCACGTTTTTACCCGCAGTGGCTGTCACCTCCGACACCTCCTGCTTCTGGGCCTGAGTGAGCTGGATTGTCAGCTTCTGAGACCAGTCCACATTTACAGACATTTGTGAGCCTGTGTTAAGCATGACATATGTCTCGCCCTGGTAATAGACCTCTTTAAAATCCTCGCTGATGGTTCCCGGCTGGGCAGCTGCCATTGCAGGGACGCACAGTGCCAGCACAGACAAAATAACAATGGCTAAAAAAGTAATTTTCCTATTCATGGGGCACCTCCTTAGCTCAGGTTAAGCTTGCGGTCCATCTGCCAATGGACCAGGGTGAACAGGCCCATGACTGCCGCTCCCAGCAGGGTTATCATGGGAATCAGAATAATCGCAGCCACGATCTCACCGTTTTGTTCGCTGCCGAATATGACTCCGGACGCCATTGCAATTCCCGTAAAGTAGAAGAATTGGCCAACTCCGGAGATTACACTGCCCACCGCATAGTAGATGCCCACCGCAGCCAGAACCTTGTACTTCTTGGTAATCATGGCCCCAAAGGATATGCATGCATATACCAATAGTATGGAGAACAGACCTGCCTCCAGTATCAGGATCAGCACCTCTGCTATCAGTAACAGGTATATGGTTTTGAATTCCGTCAGCACAGCCACAATAGGATCAATGCTGAGCCCGGCAAAGCTGGCCAATATAGACCCATCCACAAGCAACAGAATGATAGTTGACGCCTGCAGGATCATTGCTGATATCAGTTTGGCCTTCAGGATTTCTCTCCGCTCCACCGGGAGAGTAAATGTGAGATATCCCTCGTCACTGTATAGGTTCTTGTAGAAACGAACAGCGTTAAGAACCGTGGGCAAAATCATCAATGCGGACATGGTAACCGTGGTGCCCATCATGCCAAGAGCTGCTGCAATCGTCTGAAACACTGTGGCATCTCCGGAGCTCTCTCGAATTGTGCTGAATGCCAGACCACCCACCACCGAGATGGGCAGGGTTGCCAATGCCACTATCCACCAATATCTGAATAAGTATTTCAGGTCGTACCTGATGAGTTTCTTTAACATCTGTACACCTCCCTGAACATTGCGTCCAGAGTCTTGCCGGACGCCTCCCTGGCCTCCGCCACAGGCCCTGACTGCTTGATCTCGCCAAAGTAACCCATAAAGAAGTAATCGTCCAGGATTTCCTCCACATCGGCAATCAAATGGGTAGTAATCAAAATGGTGGAGTCAGGATTGTAGTTGCCTACAATTGTCCTGAGGATGTAGTCTCTGGCTGCCGGATCCACCCCTGCAATGGGCTCATCCAGCAAATAGAGTCTGGCACGGCGAGACATTACCAAAACCAGCTGAACCTTCTCCTTGGTTCCCTTGGAGAGGGTTTTCAGCTTTGCACCCGGGTCAATGCCCAAATCCCTGAGCAGCATGTCTGCCTTTGATCTGTCAAAATCGGAGTAGAACTCCCCGAAGTAGTCCAGTAGCTCCTGAACCTTCATCCCAGCGTCAAAGTAGGGGCGCTCGGGCAAATAGGATACCAGGGCTCTGGTTTCCGCCCCCACAGGCTTATCGCACACCAAAATTTCTCCATGGTCAGGCTGGAGCAATCCGCATATTAACTTGATCAACGTGGATTTGCCGCAGCCATTTGGGCCCAAAAGGCCCACAATCTTCCCGGCAGGGATAGTCAAATTCATATTACTTAGCACGAAAAGTCCCTTGGTATAGGCTTTGCTAAGGTTTTTGCATTCCAGAACGTTCATCACACACCTCCTGTATGCTCTGCTTGCGACTATAAACCAATTATCTTCTAATTATTTTATACAATAATCAGGCCAATCCTGCAATACACTATCCCATTTCCCTGGGAATCGGGTGCAATCCACATCTTTTTAAGCGCAAAAAAAGACCGCTCATTATGAACGGCCTTGGAGCGGGTTACGAGATTCGGACTCGCGACTTTTACCTTGGCAAGGTAACACTCTACCACTGAGTTAAACCCGCACTGGTGGTCAGAATTAGAATTGAACTAACGACACGTGGATTTTCAGTCCACTGCTCTACCAACTGAGCTATCTGACCAAAAATTTGGCGACCCGGATGGGGCTCGAACCCACGACCTCCAGCGTGACAGGCTGGCATTCTAACCAACTGAACTACCGGGCCACTGTCCCTCGCCTCATCAAAACAATCTGTTCCGTGCGAAAGCAAAAGTTATTTTACACATTAGACCCTCTACTGTCAAGGGGGTGAATAAA